>CAXTFY010000025.1:0-25125 GCA_964243265.1 uncultured Acetobacteraceae bacterium
CCGAACCCGTCTGATCACAATCCTCAGACATGGCGAGTGACCTGCATCCGGATCAGAAGGGCCAGGCTCCTTGGATCAAGGTCGCGACCAGGCCCTCACCAGCCCAATCGTCATTCTTAAATTACTACCAACGGCCCTTTGCAATGACCGTTCTGCCCCTGTCTCCGCCTGCCCCTGCCCCGTCTATCGTTGCGACGCGGCAATCCAGGGGCTGCCAGACTAGGATGCGGCTTAAGCCCCCCTGAATTGCCGCACCGAAACCGGCTCGCAATGACAGCGGCTAATCCGATGCAGTGTCACAAGGGTCAGAGCGGAGAACCGCCAACATAAGGTTACGACCCAGAATTAGGTATGCGGCTGCGGCCACGAGCAGGCTGCTTCAATGCAATCGTAAGCAGCGAAATGCAGGGTCTTACCCATGCCGACGCGAACGTTACCATGGAGCCGCTCAAAGAGTGGGGTCGCCGACCGATCAAGTCGTCAGGCGCGTCGTGGCCACCCCAAGACCGGCACCCGTCTGCCGAACAACCGTGCTTATCGATCAGGCACTGGAAAGGCCACGCCACCCTGTCCCGCCACCGTTGACGGCACCGGGACAGGTCGGATGATCGGCGCCCGGTTCAGGGGGCGGGAGGCGGACCAGCCTTTTCGGCCAGGCGCTTCACCTCGTCCATCGCCTCGACGAAGCGGTGGTTCAACATGCCCAGTGCCTCACCATTGGCACGCTGGATTAGGTCGGCCAACTCCTTCATGTGCGCGACGGCGCGCTCGTAGCTGGTCTTCATCACCTCGGTCTGCTTGGCGGCCTTGGCCTGCGGAGTGTCCGGGCTGGACAGGTCACGCATGGTCTCGGTCATCTCCGCCATCGTCTGCTGCATGATCTCCATATGCCGGCGGGCGACAGCCTGCGCGCCTTCCAGCGCCACGCGGTTGGCAGCGGTCAGCACCTCCATGTTACGGCGGTGCGCGGCCAGGAAGGCGTCCATGTCGGGCATCGCCGCCATGCCGGGCACCTTCATGTCGGAGAACATCTTGGTGAACTCGGCCATCTTCGCCATGCCGCTGTCCATCGCGCTCTTGCCCATCTGGGCGGCGCCGGCGCCGGCCTCGGTCATGGTGTTCTGCATCTTGGTGACAGGATCGTCTGACATCCTCGTATCCCCCTTTTATGACGCCTGCCTTAACACGCACCGGCAGCCACCGTCCATTGCGGCTACGGCGGCGGAGGTGCTGGCGGGTCGAAAGCGGACGGATCGGTGTCGGACGGGTCGGAAGCGGGCGGCAGCAGGTTCGTTCCAGTCGCGGCATCGGCGTCGGCCTCCGCAACGGGGTCCTCGACCAGGCCGCCAGCCTCGAACACCTGGGCGGCAGCCTCCGCCGGGGAGACGTAGCGGCCGGGCAGGATGTTCTCCGCCTGGATGGCGCGGTCCAGCCCGCGGTCCACGGCGGCCATGGTGGCGGACAGGTCGGGACTCTCGTCGCGTTCCCAGGCGCGCAGGGCATACAGCCACAGCGCCAGCAGGCCCTGGATACGCAGGGTCCCGACGATGCCGTTGCTCGGGATGCCGGCACCGTCCAGCAGCCACTTCATGCTCTGCAGCGTCGCGCCATACAGCAAGAGCGAGGTGGCGGGATCGAAACGCAGCGCCGCCAGCAGCGCCAACATGCCGGCGCGGTGCTGCTGCAGGGCGTCGAACCGGGACATCAGGATGTCGAACAGCCGTTCGCGCGGGCTTTCCTCGGCGCCGCCGGCCCCGAGCGCCATGCCGTCGGCCATAATGCCGAACCGCAGCAGCACTGCCCCTCGGCCGGGAAAGCGGGCGCGGGTGCGGGCCAGCGGCAACCCGGCGGTGCGCGCCGCCTCCGCGACGTTGATATCCGGCCAGCCACGCAGGGCGGCCTGGTCGAACACGGCGGCGATCAGGGCGCGGTCGAAATCGGTGTCTTCCATCAATTCGACATAAGCGAGGAAATACCCGTTGCCAAGCAGCGGGGCCAAGCAGCGGGGCCAAGCAGCGGGGCCAAGAGCCAAGCAGCCTATCCGGCCAACTCCCTCGACCGTTCCGTGGCGGCCGCGATGGCGCGGGACACCAGCGCCGGCCAGGCGCCCTCCGCCATCAGCACCGCCAACGCCCGCTCCGTCGTGCCACGCGGGCTGGTGACGGCGACGCGCAGGGCGGCCGCGTCCTCGGTGCTGGCGGACAGCAGCGCGCCGGAGCCGGCCACCGTCACCCGGGCCAACCGCCGGGCCAGGCCCGCGGGGATGCCCTGCTCGACCGCCGCCCATTCCAGCAGCTCCGCCAGCAGGAAGACATAGGCCGGCCCGCCGCCTGACACAGCGGTCACGGCGTCGAGCAAGCCCTCGTCCTGCACCCAGGCGACCTCGCCGACCGAGGCCAGCAGCCGGTCGCACAGCTCCCGCTGCCCGGCCGTGACGCCCGGCCCGGCGAAGGCGACGGTGATGCCCTGGCGGATAGCGGCGGGGGTGTTGGGCATGGCGCGCACGACGGCGGCGGCGGGACCAAGCAAGCCGTGCAGGCTTGCCACCGTGCGCCCGGCCATGACGGATAGGAACACCCCATCGGAGCCGAACCGGGCCAGGGGCGGAACCGCGGCGTCCGCCTGCTGCGGCTTCACAGCTAGCACCACAGCAGCGGGGCGGAACCCGGCAGGCACGCCGCCGACGTCCGGCGCCACATGGACACCCGGACCCTCCAGCCCCGGCGCGGCAGGATCGACCACGACGGACGGCGCCAGCCCGCGCTCCCGCCAGCCGGCCAGCATGGCGCCGCCCATCCTACCGCCGCCCAGCAACAGGAGCGGCGGCAGGCCCGGCGGCAGGGGGTCCGTCACGCCTCTCCCATGCACTCCAGCATGGCGGCCTGCAGGGCGTCGGCCGGGGTCTTGCCGCCCCACAGCACGAACTGGAACGCCGGGTAGAACCGCTCGCACTCGGTGATGGCGATGTCCACCATGTCCTCCAGGCTCTCGGCGCTGGCGGTCGATGCGCCGCGCAGCAGCACCGAGTGGCGGAACAGCGGCATCCCGTCATCGGCATCCATGCCGAAGTGGCCAATCCACAGCCGCTCGTTGGCCAGCGCCAGCAGCTCATAAAGCGCCGTGCGCTGCCGCTCCGGCACCTTCAAGTCGAAGGCGCAGGTGAAGTGCATGGCGCTGATCTCGCTCGACCAGGAGAAGTACAGGCCGTAGTCGCACCACTTGCCCGGCGCCTCGGCCGCCATCTCGTGGTCGCTGCGGCGATCGAACGCCCAATCGTTGGCGGCGACAACCTGCTCCATGATGTCGAGGGGATTGGCCGCGGGTTCGGCGTGGTGGGTGTTCAGGTCTGACATGCGGGGTCTCCCAGGGTGGGGGCAGGCCGGGCCGTCGCGCGGCTGGCGGGTCCCTGGGTGATCCAGGGTCCGCCGAGTCGCGCCATCGCCGAAGCTACCGGTGCGGCAGCGCAGCCAGCAAGCCAATAACTGTTAGAGTTGGGACGCGCTTTCCGGATGACGTTCCAGATGACGTTAAGGTGCGCCATCCGGCGACGGGTCGGGGGAGCCTGGCTTGCCCGGCGGCATCGTGCCGGGTGCGACCTCCGAGGCACCGCCATCATGACTGACGGGCTTCGACCTTGGCGGCAACGAGGCAGGGTCGGCCTCGGACGCACCGGAGTCGTCATCCGTCGCGCCCGGGCTAGACGCCCCAACGCCGGACCCCGCCATCGCCGCGACCCGGGCCTCCAGCGCGGCCAGGCGCACCTCGGCGGCCTCCTGCCCCGTCCGAGCGTTGGCGGCCATCTCCATCACCGCCTCCAGGTCCTCGCGCTTGACCAGGTCCAGCTTGCGGATCGCTTCCTCGACGCGGGCGCGAACCATGCTTTCGGCCTCCTCGCGGATGCCGGCCAGGGCGGAGAACGCACCGCCAGCCACGCCGGCCAGGTCGTCGAAGAAACGCGGTCGTTCGGTCATCGGGGCTTCTCCTGTGTTCGCCACTGCAACATGCGCCTTGCCCAGGGCTATGTCAGCCCGCCCAGCTTGCCTATAACGCACGCCCATGATCCTGGTTACGCAATGATACTGCTGACGGGCGGCGCCGGCTTCATTGGCTCCTATGTGCACGCCCGCCTCGCCGCGCGCGGACAGCCGGC
This sequence comes from uncultured Acetobacteraceae bacterium, assembly GCA_964243265.1. Lineage (GTDB taxonomy): Bacteria > Pseudomonadota > Alphaproteobacteria > Acetobacterales > Acetobacteraceae > DASWOJ01. The sequence goes on from CAXTFY010000025.1 coordinate 4,151, forward strand.
GGTCGTGGTGGACTGGCTCGGCGACGCCAGCCGCCGCGGCGGCGAGAAGTGGCGCAACCTGGCCCGGCACCCGCCGGCGCGCATCGTGCGGCCGGAGGCGCTGGACGCTTACCTGGCCACGCACCCGCCGCTCGAGGCGGTGATCCACCTGGGCGCCATCAGCGAGACCACCGCGACCGATGCCGACCTGGCCTGGGAGACCAACGTCGAGCTGTCGTGGCGGCTCTGGGCCTGGTGCGCCACCCGGGGAGTGCGTTTCATCTATGCATCGTCGGCCAGCACTTATGGCGATGGCTCCGCCGGCTTCGACGACGATCCGGACCTGCTGCCCAGCTTGCGCCCGCTGAACCTGTATGGCTGGACCAAGCACGCCTTCGACCTGCGAGTGATGGCGGCGTTGGACCGGGGGGAGCCGGCGCCGCCGGGCTGGGCCGGGCTGAAGTTCTTCAACGTGTATGGTCCCAACGAGTATCATAAGGGCAAGATGATCTCGGTGGTGAAGGTGAAGTGGGACGAAGTCGCCGCCGGCAGCCCGGCCCGGCTGTTCCAAAGCAACCAGCCCGGCCTGCAGGACGGGGCGCAGCGGCGGGACTTCATCTGGGTGGGCGACGTGGCCGACGTGGTGCTATGGCTGCTGGACCGCCCGGAGGTCAGCGGCCTGTTCAACCTGGGGACCGGGACGGCGCGCACCTACCTCGACCTGGCCCATGCCGTGTGCGACGCCGCCGGGCAGCCGCGGCGGGTGGAGTTCGTGCCGATGCCGGAGGCGCTGCGGGGACAATACCAATCCTTCACCGAGGCCCGGATGGACCGGCTGCGCGCCGCGGGCTACGCCGGGCAGTTCACGCCGCTGGAGGACGGGGTCCGCCGCTACGTGCGGGACCACCTGGCGGGTGCGGAGCGGTACGTATGATCCCTGTTTTGCTGTTTCCCGGCTTCGACCCGGTGCTGGTCCAGCTCGGGCCGCTGGCGATCCGCTGGTATGCGCTGGCCTACATCGGCAGCCTGGTGCTGGGCTGGCGGATCATGCGCCGCCTGGTGCTGCTGTCCCCCCCGGTGGCGACGCAGCTGCAGACGGACGACTTCCTGACCTGGGCCACCCTGGGCGTCGTGCTCGGCGGGCGGCTGGGCTACGTGCTGTTCTACCAACCGATGCACTACCTGCAGAACCCGTTGGGCGCGTTCGCGGTCTGGCAGGGCGGCATGAGCTTCCATGGCGGCGTGCTGGGCGTGGTGACGGCGCTGGTCATCTACTGCCGGCGCGAGCGCATCCCGCTGCTGGGCTTCGCCGACCGCCTGGCGGTGGTGGTGCCGATCGGCCTGGGGTTCGGGCGGATCGCCAACTTCATCAACGGCGAGCTATGGGGCCGCGTCGCGCCGGACTGGCTGCCGTGGGCGATGATCTTCCCCGCCGCCGGGTTCGAGCCGCGGCACCCGAGCCAGCTCTACCAGGCCGGCATGGAGGGGCTGGTCCTGCTGATCGTGCTGTCCCTGTTCTGCCGCAGCCCCATCGTCCGCAGCCGGTTCGGCACCCTGACGGGCGTGTTCCTGATCGGCTACGGCATCGCCCGCAGCATCGGCGAGACCTTCCGCCAGCCCGACGCGTTCCTGCCGCCGTACTTCGGCGGCGCGGTGACGATGGGGCAGTTGCTGTCGGTGCCGATGATCCTGGCCGGCATCTGGCTGGTCGCCCGCGCCCGGCCGGTGGCGGCGCCTGCCCCTAGCCCGGCCGAGTAGGGCGCCGATGGAACGGCTGGACCACTTCATGGCGCGGGCCAACGCCGCCTACTACGCGACGCACGACCCGTTCGCCGACTTCACCACGTCGCCGGAGATCACCCAGGTGTTCGGCGAGGTGCTGGGCTTGTGGGCGGCCGTGACGTGGGAGGCCATGGGGCGGCCGGACCCGGTGCTGCTGGTGGAGTGCGGGCCGGGGCGCGGCACGCTGATGGCGGACGCGCTGCGGGCGGTGGGCCAAGCCGCCCCGGCCTTCCGGGCGGCGCTGCGGCTGCACCTGGTGGAGACATCGCCGCGGCTGCGGGCCGAGCAGGCGCGGCGGCTGCCAGGGGCGGAGTGGCACGACAGCCTGGACACGCTGCCGCCGGGGCCGATGCTGCTGCTGGCCAACGAGTTCCTGGACGCATTGCCGATCCGGCAGTTCGTGCAGCGAGGAGACGGGTGGATGGAGCGGTTCGTGGCCGATGGCCGCTTCGTGGAGGCGCCTGCTGACGTCCCCCTCTCCCTCCGGGAGAGGGCCGGGGTGAGGGGGTCTTCAGGCACGGACGTCAGCCCTGGACAGCCTTGCTCCGTCACCGTTGACCGTTCTCTGCCCCGCGAGCAAGACCCCCTCACCCCGGCCCTCTCCCGGGGGGAGAGGGTGCAGGAGGTTTGCGAGGCGGCCCTGTCGGTTGCCGCCGGGTCGGCGGAGCGCGTGGCACGCGACGGCGGGGCGGCGCTGTTCCTGGACTACGGACCCTTGGACAGCGCGCCCGGCGACAGCCTGCAGGCGCTGCGGGCCGGGCATCCTGCCGACCCGCTGACCGCGCCCGGCGAGGCCGACCTCACGGCGCATGTGGACTTTGCCGCCCTGGCCCACGCCGCCGCCGCCGCCGCGGTGCATGGCCCGGTGCCGCAAGGCCCCTTCCTCGCGCGGCTCGGCCTGTTCCAGCGCACCGGCCGCCTGGCCCAAACGCAGCCGCCTGCCAAGGCCGCCGCGCTGGTCCAGGCCGCGCAGCGCCTGGCCGAGCCGGACCGCATGGGCCGGCTGTTCAAGGCGTTCGCCATCGCCCACCCTGCCCTGCCCGTCCCCGCCGGGTTCGAGCCATGACCCCCGATGGCCCCGACTCTCTCACTCCCGAGCCTCTCACCCCCGAGCCTCTCACCAGTGCCCGCCTGCCCGTCCGGCACGGCTTCTTCACCCGGCGCGGCGGGGTCAGCACCGGCCCCTACGCCAGCCTGAACGGCAGCCTGTCCGGCGGCGACGCGCCGGACCTGGTGCAGGCTAACCGGGAGCGGGTGGCGCGATACCTCGGCGCCCGCACCATGCTCGGCGTCACCCAGGTGCATGGCGCCGCGGTCGCGGTCGTCACCGACCCTTGGGCTGCAGGCGCCGGACCGCGCGCCGACGCGATGGTCACGGCCCGGCCCGGCGTCGCCCTGGGCATCATCACCGCCGACTGCACGCCCGTGCTGCTGGCCGACCCCGCGGCAGGCGTCATCGGCGCCGTCCACGCCGGCTGGCGCGGCGCAGTGGCCGGCGTGCTGGAGGCCACGGTCGCCGCCATGGTGCAACTGGGCGCCACCCCGGGCCGCATCGCCGCCGCCATCGGACCCTGCATCCGCCAGCCGTCCTATGAGGTCGGCGCGGACCTGCGCGACACCGTGCTGGCGAACGACGCCGGGCATGCCTGCTACTTCGTGGATGGCGCGCGGCCCGGCCGCTGGCAGTTCGACCTGGCCGGCTACTGCGCCGCTCGCCTGGCCGGGGTGGCCGGGGTGGACACCCTGCCGGCCGACACCGCCGCCGACCCCGAGCGCTTCTTCAGCCACCGCCGCCGCACCTTGGCCGGCGGCGGGGCCATCGGCCACCAGATGTCTGCCATCGTGCTGTGAGGCACGTCTCGGCCATCGTGCCATGAGTCCGGTCGCCGCTGGCGTCGTCAGTAAGGACGTGCCGTTGCAGGCATATGGTCATTGCGAGCCGGCTTCGGCATGGCAATCCAGAACCGTACCGGTGATGCGCGTCCCTGGATCGCCACGCCGCAAGCGCGGCCCGTGATGACGATGCCCCCTGCCGCCATTGAGACCGCCGGGTCGGCTGGGTATCAGCGCGGCCGAACCATCATGCTATGAGGCTTCCATGGGACCCTACTTCCTGCTGTTCGTGATCGTGTTCATGCTCGTCGGGCTGGCCGCCTGTGTTTTCACCTAGACGGCTTCCAGGGCTGCTGGCAGCCCTGCTGGCGCCGACGGCCCTGCTGGCGCTGGCGGCCTGCGGGGACCTGCCGCAGCCATTCAAGGGGCGGCCGGGCCTGCTCGCCTCCCGCCTGGCGCAGCCGCCGCCGTCGCGCCTGTCGGTCCCGGTCCCGGCCGAGTCGCTGCTGTCCGACGCCGCCGCCGCCGCCTGGGCCGGCGCGGTCGCCGAAGCCCTGGTGGCCGAGGAAATCCCCGCCAGCCCCGGCCGCCGCCGCAGCGATTGGGCGCTGGTCATGTCCGCCGAGGTGCACGGCGCCCAGGTGGTGCCGACCTACACCGTGCAGAACCCCAAGGGCGAGGCGCAGGGCACCTCCGAGGGCAGCGGCGTCCCCGCCGCCGACTGGGCCAGCGGCAGCCCCGCCGTGCTGAAGGCCGCCGCCGTGCAGGCTGCCCCGGGGATCGCCGCCCTGCTGGGCCGCATCGAGGCGGCGCGGCAGCTCAGCGACCCCAACAGCCTGATGAACCGCCCGGCCCGCATCTATTTCTCCGGCGTGACCGGCGCGCCCGGCGACGGCAACACCAGCCTGCCGGCGGTGATGCGGTCGAAGATGGCCGCGCTTGGCCTCGTGGTGCAGGACACCATCACCGGCGCCGACTTCACCCTGCGCGGCGAGGTCCACACCGCCAAGGGCGCCGGCAACACCACCCGGATCGAGGTCCAATGGTACGTGAACAACGCCGACGCCACGGGGGCGGAGCGCGGACGCATCGTGCAGCTCAACGAGGTGCCGCCGGGCATCTTGGATCAGTACTGGGGCGATGTTGCGGTTGCCGTGGCGAACGACGCCGCCGGCGGCGTGCGTGACGTGATCCTGAATGCGGGCGCACGGCGGCCGGATGCCACGAAGCCCGGCGCCGCCCAGCCTGCTGCCACCCAGCCCGGCGCCGCCCAGCCTGGCACCGCCCAGCCTGGCACCGCCCAGCCTGGCGCAACGCCGCCCGCTGGCCTGCGCGCCGGCACGGGGAAGGCCGATCCTGCAGCGGTCGGCAGCAAATAACCCAGCTTGACATGACGGTGGGGTGACAGGTCGTTCCCTCGTTGCTATCAACCGGTGGCCACCTCGCCGACTTCCCCCTGCACCTGGCGGCGCCGCGCCACGGAACCCACCGCATCCATGAAGATCATCGCCTGCAACAGCAACCGGCCGCTGGCCGAAGCGGTGGCAGCCGCGCTGCAGCTTCCGCTGGCCAAGGCCACCATCCGCCGCTTCGCCGACATGGAGGTGTTCGTCGAGATCGGCGAGAACGTGCGCGGAGAGGATGTGTTCGTCGTCCAAAGCACCTCCTACCCGGCCAACGACAACCTGATGGAGCTGCTGATCACGCTGGATGCCCTGCGCCGCGCCTCGGCCCGGCGGGTGACGGCGGTGATCCCGTACTTCGGCTATGCCCGGCAGGACCGCAAGGCCGGGCCGCGCACGCCGATCAGCGCCAAGCTGGTCGCCAACCTGATCACCGAGGCCGGGGCCAACCGGGTGCTGACGCTGGACCTGCATGCCGGGCAGATCCAGGGCTTCTTCGACATCCCCGTCGATAACCTGTTCGCCGCGCCCCTGTTCAGCCGCGACATCAAGCAGCGGTTCGCCGGTCGGCCGCTGATGATCGTCTCGCCCGACGTGGGCGGCGTGGTGCGGGCGCGGGCCATCGCGACGCGGCTCAACTGCGACCTGGCGATCATCGACAAGCGGCGGGACCGCGCCGGCATGTCCGAGGTGATGAACGTCATCGGCGACGTGCGCGGCAAGGACTGCATCCTGGTGGACGACATCTGCGACAGCGGCGGCACGCTGTGCAACGCGGCGCTGGCGCTGGCGGCCGGCGGCGCCAAGTCGACCAGCGTATACGTGACGCACGGCGTGCTGTCCGGGGGTGCTGTGGCGCGCATCGCATCGTCGGCCATCGAGAGCATGACCATCACCGACAGCATCCTCGCCACCGAGGCGGTGCGGGTGGCGGAGAACCTGCGCCAGTTCACCATCGCCCCCATCCTGGCCGAGGCGATGCAGCGCATCTCCGACGAAAGCTCGGTCAGCAGCCTGTTCGATTGAACTATCACGCTGAACGATCAGGAAAATTGCAAACGGAACAAGGACCGCGTTAGCTCCCTCTCCCCCCGGAGAGGGTCGGGGTGAGGGAGGCGGCAAGAGCTAACCCCTGCCGTGTCGGGAGCGGATGTCATTCCAGGGCAGATTAGGCCCTCCTGGCCTCCCTCACCCCGGCCCTCTCCCGGGGGAGAGGGAGCAGGCAGGCAGCGGGCTTGCTGAACAACATGAGGAGTTCCCACGCCATGAAGCTCTACTACGCGCCCGGCGCCTGCTCGATGGGCATCCACGTCGTGCTGGAGGAGATCGGCAAGCCGTATGAGGCGGTGAAGCTGGACACCCGCGGCGGCGAGAACCGGCGCCCGCCGTTCATCGACCTGAACCCCAAGGGCAAGGTGCCGACGCTGCAGCGGGATGACGGCTCGGTCGTCACCGAGTTCCCGGTCATCGCCGACTACCTCGCGCGGACCAACCCCGAGGCCGGGCTGCTGCCCTCGGACCCCGAGGCGGAGCTGGCCGGGGCGCAGGCGATGGACTACGCCGTATCGACCATCCACATGCAGGGTTTCACCCGCCTGTTCCGCCCCGGCTTCTTCAGCCCCAACGAGGCCGAGCACGACCAAGTCAAGGCGCAGGGGCGCGAGATCATCGAGAAGGGCTATGCCATCCTGGACAGCCAGCTTGCCGGCAAGCCGTGGATCGCCGGGTCGTACAGCATGGCCGACAGCGCGGTGTTCTACGTGTCGTTCTGGGGCGCCAAGAAGTTTGGTATGCAACTGCCGCCCAACCTCGCCGCGCACTTCGAGCGCATGATGGCCCGCCCGGCCGTCCAGCGCATGATCGCCCAGGAAGGCCTGGCCGCCTGATGCTCACGTCGCGCGCATTCTGGTACCTGCGCCACGGTGAGACCGACTGGAACGCACGCGAGCTGTCCCAGGGCAACATCGACGTACCGCTCAACGACGTCGGGCTGGCGCAGGCGCGCACCGCGGCGGGCCTGCTGCGGACCCGCGGCATCCGCAGCATCGTCGCCAGCCCGCTGTCGCGCGCCTACGACACCGCGCGGATCGTCGCCGAGCCGCTCGGGCTGCCGGTCGAGGTCGAGGAGGGCCTGCGCGAGGTCAGCTTCGGCTCGCAGGAGGGCCAGCCGATGGCGGGCTGGTTCACCGACTGGATCGCCGGCACGATGACGCCGGAGGGCGCCGAGACGTTCGCCGACCTGCGGGTGCGGGCGGTGGGCGCCATGAACCGCGCCCTGGAACGGCCGGCGCCGGTGCTGGTGGTGGCGCACGGCGCGCTGTTCCGGGCATTGCGGACCGAGATGGGGCTGCTGCCCGACGTGCGCCTGGTCAACGGGGTGCCGCTGTTCTGCGAGCCGGGAACGCGCCAGGAAGCACCCCAGAAAACACCATGGACGCTGACGCCAGCCGGGGGCTGAGCCATGCGTATCCTGTACAGCCACCGCATTCAGTCCCGCGACGGCCAGAGCGTCCATATCGAGGAACTGGTGGGCGCCCTGCGCACGCAGGGGCACGAGGTGCTGGTGGTGGGGCCAAGCTTCTACCAGCCCTCGGATTTCGGCGGCGAGAGCAGCACCGTCGCCCGCCTGCGCCGCCTGCTGCCCGGCGCCGCCGGGGAAGCGGCGGAGCTGGCCTACAACGTCCCGGCCTATCGCCGCCTGGCCCGCGCCTGCCGGGATTTCAAGCCGGACCTGCTCTATGAACGCTGCAACCTGCTGTTCCTGGCTGGGACCTGGCTGGCGCGGCGGACGGGGCTGCCGTTCTACCTGGAGGTCAACTCGCCGCTGGCGGCGGAGCGCACGCAGCACGGCACGCTGCGGCTGCAACGCCTGGCCCATGCGCTGGAACGCCTGGTGTGGCGGTCGGCAACCCGGGTGCTGCCGGTGACGCAGGTGCTGGCGGACGTGATCGCTGCGGCCGGGGTGCCGAGGGACCGGCTGCGCGTGGTGCCGAACGGCATCGTGCTGGACCGCTTTCCGGAGCAGCCGGCGCGGGCGGAGACGACGGTGACGCTGGGCTTCGTCGGTTTCGTGCGGGACTGGCACGGCATGGATGCGCTGATCCGCCAGATGGCGTCCGACCCGGCGCCGCTGCGGCTGGTGCTGGTCGGCGACGGCCCGGCCCGGCCTGGCCTGGAGGCGCTGGCGGCCGAGCTGGGCCTGGCCGACCGGGTTCGCTTCACGGGGATCGTCGAGCACGCGCTGGTGCCGGCGGCAGTGGCCGGGTTCGACATCGCGTTGCAGCCCAAGGTGGTGGCCTACGCCTCGCCGCTGAAGATCTTCGACTACATGGCCGCCGGACGCGCCATCGTCGCGCCGGACCAGCCGAACATCCGCGAGATCCTGCATCACGAAACGACGGCGCTGCTGTTCAACCCGGCCGATCCCGGCGCGCTGTGGCGGGCCGTCCAGCGGCTGTCTGCCGATCCGGCGCTGCGCGACCGGCTGGGCTCCGCGGCCCGGGCGGAACTGGTGCGGCAGGACTATACCTGGGCCGGCAATGCGCGCCGCGTGGCAGGGTGGGCAGCGGAGGACATCGGTAAGGGGACGGCGGGACCGACCGGCCCCGCCGTGGAAGCCTAGCGCATCGAAGCCTAGCGCGTCGGCTGGGCCGCCAGCTTGTCGATCAGCACGCCGGCTGCGTCCACGCAGGCGCGCGTCGTCTCGTTGTTGGCGCATGCGATGCTGACCCTGGCGCCGTCCTTCTCGAAGCGGAAGCGCGCGGCGCGGGGACTATTCTGCTGCATCATGCCGCGCATGTAGGCTTCGCGCATCATGCCGGGTTCGCGCATCCGCTCACGCATCCCCTCGCCCGGCTGCTGCGGCTGGGCCGGAGCGTCGGAGGCCGCCGGCGGCGGCGGGGACGGCTGAGCGGCAGCCAGGGAGACGCTGCCCAGCAGGGCGGCGGCGGCGAGGACAAAAGGCTTGTGCATTGGTTTCTCCACGAAGCGCCGCTCGAGAAGCATGAACGGGCGCACGACTTGTTACGCCGCCGCCCCGTGCCGTCCCACGTCCTACCCGGGCCTGATCATTGTAACAAAAGGCCGCTATCGGCCCGCCTGCTCCCTCTCTCCCTCCGGGAGAGGACCGGGGTGAGGGAGGCCGAAAGGACCAGGCTTTGCCAGCAAGGGAGCGGACCTTCCTCCAATCCGGCGGAGATCGGCCCTTGCCGCTTCCCTCCCCCCGTCCCTCCGCCGGAGGGAGACGGAGCAGCCAGGCGGCGTCGGCGCCCCTCTCACGCCGCCGCATCCGGCGCGGGCAGGACGAAGCGGCGGTAGAACGCGCCCAGACCGATCAGGCTCAATCCCAATCCCAGGAAGGACAGCACCCGCCACAGGCCCGTCAGCCCCGCCATGTCCCACAGGAACACCTTGGCCGTCACCAGCCCAACCAGCCCCAGCGCCGCCAGCCGCAGCGCCCGTTGCCCGGTCCGCAGTGCCGCCGCCATCAGCGCCGCGCCCAGCAGCAGCCATGCCCCCGAGTACGCCCAGACCTCCGCATCCCCGGCCGGCGCATCCCCGGCCGCTGCATCGAAGAAGGACACCGCCCCGGGATGGAACGCCTGCCGGACCTCCAGCGTCGTCCACGCGAAGGCCGCCGCCAGCACGTAGGCCGCCAGCCGCCGGCGTGGCCCCCAGCCCATCCGCAGCGCCACCACGGCCAGCAGCGCCGGCACCGCATAGGCCGGCAACAGCGCGTTCAGCACCGGCGACGCGCCCACCGCCGCGCCGGTCACGCCGGGGTTGAGCACCAGCAGCCCCACGCCGCCGGCCAGCGCCAAACCGCCGATGATCCGCCCACCCGTCGCCATCACCCGCCGCGGCCGACGCGCGTCCAGCCACATGACCCCAAGCGCCAGCAGCCCCAAGGCATCAACCTGCCCGGCTGTCTCGGCGAAGTCGGGATCGAACGCCCGCAGGTGGCCGGCGGTGGCGCCGTGGTGGATTTCCAGCACGACCAGCAGCGCGGTGAAGGCCAGGGCGCCCGCCTCCAGCACCGCCACGACCAGGTCGTCCGCCCGCCGCCGGAACAGGCCCGCCGCCAGGGCAAAGCTCGCCGCCGGGACGGCATAGGCGGGCAGCAGCCCGTTCAACACCGGCCAGCTTCCGACGTCATAGGCCAGCACAAAGGGGTTCAGCACCAGCCGCGCCAGCACCAGCACCGCCACCGCCATGGCGACCCGGCGCATCGGCAGCCCTGCCGCGCCCTCGATCCACGCCAGCGCCGGCAGCAGCAGCGACAGCGCGAGCGTCAGCCACTGGTCGCCCAGCAGCATGGCGCAGCCGAGCGCCAGCGCGGCCACGCACCCCGCCGCATGGACGCCGGCCCGTTGCAGCGATCCCTCCTGCCGGGCCAGCGCCGCCGCGCCGGCCAGGCCAGCCGCCAGCGCCACCGCGACCGCAGCCCAGGCGGCGACCGGCTGGAACCGGCCCACCTGCGCGTAGGTCACGCCCAGCGTCAGGACGGGAACCCCGGCCACCAGCGCCGCCCAAGGCAGCGGACGCAGCGCGCGCCGTTCCAGGAACAGCCCGGCGGCGGCGAACCAGGCGGCCATGGCGGCGGCCGTTTCCAGCAGCGGCAGGATGGCGTCCGGCGCCCAGGCCCCGGGCAGGATGGCCTGCACCGCACCCTCGATGCTGAGGGTTTCCCCCGTGGGTTGCCAGGACGGCAGCGCCCAGGTCAGCACAATCAGCAGGAACAGCAGCGCCGCAAGCTGCGGCAGGCGGGCCAGGCGCGGCTCGGCCCAGCCCTTGGCGACGGCGACAGGGGCGAGCAGGAACACGCCCATGCGTGCCGTCGCATCCCCGGTGCGGATGGCGAGCAGCAGCCCGGCCAGGCCCAGCAACAGGAACGGCGCCCAGGACAGGCGGCGGCCCGCCGGGTGGTCCAGCGCGGCGCCGGGCAGCAGCGCCAGGGTCAGCGCCGCCGCGGCAGGGACGAACAACGCGGGCGCCCAGGCATCGGGGCCGCCGCCGTCCAACGCGAAAGCCAGCACCCATGCGGCCCCAGCTGCGCCCGCCGCCCAGCCCAGCCAGGTCCAAGCCGAGAACCGCACCACCGCCCACGCCGCCGCCGACACCAGCAGCAAGTAGCCGAACAGCCCGGGCATAGAGTCACCAGCCGACCCCACCAGCAGCGGCGTGCCGAATGCCCCGGCCAGGCCGACCGCCGCCACCAGCGGCCCGAAGCGCAGCGACAGCGCCAGCCCGCCGCAGGCCGCGCCGGCCATCAAGACGAACGCCGCCAGGCTGCCGACCAGCCCATACAGCGGACCCGCGGCATAGCCCGCCGTCAACCAGGCCGCGACGCCGCCCGCGGCCAGGGCGGACGGCACCTGATCCGCCATGGCGCCGGGCAGGGCGTTGGGCCTGGCGGCGCCATGCCCCTGACGCCGCCGCAGCAGCTCCGCGCCACCAACCAGCGCCGTGCCGAGCAGCGCTGCCAAGAAGCAGCGCGGCCCCGGGCCGAACAGCCCCTGCTCTGCCGCGAACCGCACCAGGAACACACCCGCCAGCAGCAGCGCGGCGGCGCCGAGCCACACGCCCCACCGCTGGGCCAGCAGTTGCTCGATGTCGATGCGGGGCCGGGGCGGCGCGGGCTGCGGGCGGGCGACGGGCTGCGCCACCGGGACTTCCGCGGCAGGAACCGGCGGAGCCTGTTGCGGCTTTGGCGGCGCGGCCTGTGGTGGCGCCGGCACTACCGCCAGGCGGGCGACGATGTCCCGCAACTCCCGGATCTCAGCCCGAGCCCGGCGCGCCTGGACGAACGCGGCAACGCCAAAAATCCATCCCGTAAGGATCAGCGCTGCGATGGTCCACAGAATGGTAACGAAATCATCCATGCTGCATGTTCACCCGGCCTGCTGCGCCGTCAATCGCCGGCTCTGCCCCTTCTTCCTCCGCTACTGCATCCAACCAGCGTTAGTAGTTCTGCATACCAGGGCGCATCCTTCCACCATGGCGGCGAACCATCTTATCCCGTGCGCATCGTCGTGGTTCTGGCCACCAGCCGTGGCAGTTGCGGTCGCTTAGGCGGGCGATGGCCCCAATTCGACCAAGCCAGCAAGCCCAGCGGGTTCTGCTGCGGCTCGGTGCGCCCCCCCAGGGTGGGCGTAATGCGTCAGCGCCAATTCGGGCAGCCCGGCGTCGCTTACCGGCCGGCTGCTGGCGTCACTCCCGATGTGCGAATGCCGTCGCTGCCGAAAACGGCGAGTCAGCTCACTTGGCGGAGCCAGTCCGACAGATTGTAGAAGTTGTCGATCCGCGCCACCCGGCCGTCCCGCAAGGTAAAGAACGCCCCAGCCGGCAGCACATACGTCTGCCCCCTGGCCGCTGGCAGTCCCGGCGCAGTCTCGACATAGGCGCCGTGCACCGTGAACTCCGCCGCAGCGCGGGTGCCGGTCGGCTCCGTCAGCACCACCAGGTCGGTCAGGCGCTCCCGGTAGCAGGCATCCATGCCCACCATGAAGCGGCCAAAGGCGTCGCGGCCCACCTCCCGCCCGCCCTGGTTGATGCCATGCTCCACGTCCTCGGTCAGCAGGGCCAGCAACGCCGCAACATCCCCTGCGTTGAAGGCGTCGTAGTAGGCGCGCACCAGCGCCTCGGCGTCGGTCATGTCTCGAACCCTTTCACGCTGGCGGGCGGCCCGCGCCCGTCCGGCGGCCAATCCGCATAGTTCCGCACTGCCCCGTCCCGCCGCACCACGTCCAGCCGGGCCGGGTCCAGGTCGGCCCACACCCAGCCGTGCCCATCACCCTCGACGATCACGCCATCGTCCGGGAAGCCGCGGTCCGCCGGGCCATACACCCCGACGAGGCCCTGGTTCATATCCAAGGTCGCCAGCCACGGCGCCACGCCCACCGTCGGGGACACGGCGACGAAACACTGGTTCTCGATGGCCCTGGCCCGGGCGGACACGCGGACACGGCTGTAGCCATGTGCGGTGTCGGTGCAACTCGGCGCCAGCAGCAGCCAGGCGCCAGCCTCGGTTTGCGCACGCACGACGCCGGGAAACTCAACGTCGTAGCAGATGGCGATGCCAATGCGGCCCCAGGGCGTCTCGAACACGCCGGCCGGGGCGCCGCCGCGTATGCCCCATCGCTCGGCCTCGAACCGGGTCATCACCTGCTTGTCCTGGAAGGCGATCGCGCCGTCCGGGCGGATCAGCGGGGCACGGTTGACCACATCCTGGCCCATGCGCTGCGGCAGGGTGCCAGGCGCAAGCCAAACCCGGTGTCTCGACGCCGCGGCGCGCATGATTGCGACAATCTCGGCGGACACGGCGCAGACCGCGTCCCGCTCGGCCCCGGCGTCCAGGCCGCGACCGGCGGCGGGGTAGGCGGCTGCCACCTCCATGCAGGCATACTCAGGCATCAGCAGCAATTCGCCGCCGCCTGCCGCACCCTCGCCCACCAAGTGGTCCAGCTTGACGGCATACTCAGCCAAGCTGGCGATGCGGGTGACGGGATAGTGCAGCACGCCCAATCGAAGGGTCATGGCAACCCAATCACAACGTCTTGGTCCAGAACTGCATCGGGTGGTCGCTATCGTCCTCGTCCCCTAAGTCCCGCCAGCGCATCGTGCAGGTCAAGGTTGGCTGCGGCGCGTAGCCGCGATTACGCCAAAACCCCTCCAGCGTCGCCGCATCAGCCGGACGCGCCGGGTGCCCGGCGGGACGCTGAACCGCGCAGAACGCGGCGTGACGAGCGTTGCAGGACCGGGCCTGGGCTTCACGCTTTTCAAAGAACTGCACCCCGGCACCCTGGCCACGGTACGGACGCAACAGCACCGACTCGCCAAAGTAGAACCACTCCGCCGGATCGAGACCTGCCGCGCGGAATGGCCCCACGACATTCGGCATTTCATCTGCCAGCGGAAGGCAAGTGGCGAAGCCGACTGGCTCCGCGCCGTCCCAGGCTATCACCAGCGCAGCATGGGCAGACCGGGCATACAGGGCCAAATAGCCGGCTTCATATGCCTCGGTGCCCTCATACAAGTATGGCCAGTCACGGAACACAGCCTGGCGCAGCCGGGCCAGCGCCGGGATGTGCGGGTGCAGTTCCTCGCCGCCCACCGTCGTGATCCGCAACGCCAGGGTCCTACATCCGCTTGGGATCAGACCTGCTTCAACTGGTCCAGATCGACCGTGCCATGCTGGCTGGTGAAGGCCAGGCTCTGCTGCCCGCTCTGCTGCTGCGACACGCCGCCGATCTGATGGTCAGCCGTGTCATAGGTCGTCACCTTGCCGTCGCGCTGGATTGCCAGCCGCCGCTTATCCGGGAAGAACGCATAATGCAGGCTGTTCTGCGAGCCGCTGGTGGACGGCGATCCCAAGTCCTGCGGCCACCATGCCGGCGTGCTGGCCATCGGCTTCATCGGTTGCATGGGCTTCATCGGCGCCATTGGCTTCATCGGTTCCATCGTCATCTCCTTCGGGCACGCTAACGCCCCATAGCACAGTCCGTTTCGGCAAGGCAGGCCAGCGCCGCCCGCACGCTTTGCAGCACCGCGCCCCAGTCGCCGGGCCGCGGCTGGCGAAAGATGCGCAGCGTCGGATACCAGGGGCTGTCCGCCCGCCCGTGCCCCCAGCGCCAGCAGCCGCGGTGGCGCGACAGCAGCCAGACCGGGAGACCAAGGCCCGCCGCCAGGTGCGCCACCGCGGTATCGGCGGCGACCACCAGGTCCAGCCCGGCCATTCGATCCGCCGTGTCGGCGAAGTCCTGCACCCCTGCCATCAGGTCCTGCACCGCCAGCCCCGCCGGCATCGCGTCCGCCGCCATCTGCAGGCCGAAGAACCGCACGCCGGGTAGGCCGTCCAGCGCCGCCATGGCCATGGATGGCAGGGAGCGGTGGCGGTCATCGGCAAACGCCGCACCCCCCGCCCACGCCAGGCCCACCCGCAGCGGACCCGGCGCCCTCGGCCTGCGTGGGACGAACGGCAGCGGCGGCGGGATGCCGTTGGCCGTCGTGCCGCATACGCCGGGCAGGCTGAGCAGTGGCAGCATCACGTCGAACGGCGGCAGCGCCCCGCCGGCCGCAACCACCGCGTCCGCCCCCGGCGTTCCCTGCAGCAGCCGCACCAGCGCCGGCTGCACCGCCAATAGCACCCGGCCGCCGCAGGTCGCCGCGACCTGGGGCACATAGCGGGCAAACTGCAGGGTATCGCCCAATCCCTGCTCGGCATGGAGCAGCAGGGTGCGCCCGTGCAGCGGGCCGCCGTCCCAGCGCAGGTCGCTCGGCAAGGCGCGAACGCCAGGCAGGCGCAGCCGGGCCTCATACAGTCCCCAAGCCTCCGGCGTCAGGTGCCCCGCGGCCAGCAGCGTCGCGGCCAGGTGGTGCTGCACGGCCGCGTTGCCCGGCGCCGCGGCCAGGGCGTCGCGGGCCGCCGCCGCCGCCGCATCGAGGCAGCCCATGGCTTCAAGGGCAATGGAGCGGTTGACCAGCGCCTCCGCACAGCCGGGATGGGCGCGCAGGCAGCCGTCGGCGGCAGCCAGCGCCTCCGCATGACGGCCGAGGTCGATCAGGATGCAGCACAGATTGGTGGCATGCGGGGCGGAGGGGTGCAGGCGGGCGGCGGATTGCGCGTGCGGCAGGGCTTCCGCGGCCTGGCCGTGGCCGAGCAGCGCCGCCGCCAACTCGAACAGCAGCCCGGCGTCATCCGGACGCAGTTCCAGCGCGGCATACAGCGCGCCGATGGCCGGACCCGGCAGCTGCAACGCCAGCAGCACGCGGGCCAGCAGGCGGGGCAGCCGCGGGTCGGCGGGATGGCGCATGGCGGCGGCGGCCAGCGACGGCAGGGCTTCGACAGGGCGTCCAGCCGCCAGCAGGGCCGCGCCCAGGCCGGCTGCGGTGCTGGCGTCGCTGGGCTGCAGGCGGGCCAGGCGCTCCCAGGCGGCGACGGCCTCCGGATGGCGGCCCAGCGCACCCAGCGCCGCGGCAAGGTTGTTGAGGGCGGCGGCATGGTCCGGCGCCAGCAGCACCGTGGCCTGATAGGCCGCCACCGCCGGCCCCAGCCGTCCCGCCCCGTGCAGCCCGGCGCCACGCCGAAACAGCGTTTGGGCCTGCAATGCCGCCTGTCGTGCCATCCGCATCTCCTTTGCCGCTTCCCCCTCTCCCCTCGGGAGAGGGCCGGGGTGAGGGGATCTCCGCTACGGAATGAGGCACCCCCCCTGCCCCAACGGCGCACCTCATCCGGGCCAGCGTCTGCGCCGTAAGACCCCCCCTCACCCGGCTGTTTCCCGGAGAGAGAAGGCATCGGTTTACCGCATCGGAATGAACGAACCGCAAACGCCGCCATTCACCAGCCCTTCATCCCTCCGCCCGTAACCTGCCGGAACCGCCAGAGGACCTGCCAAAATGGCCCAACTCCGCACCGACCCCGCCCCCAGACCCCATCGACCCCGCCCCCACGAACGTCGTCGCCCCCGTCGGGGAGGACGCCAACTGCACCCTTGAGGTCCAGAACCGCCGCTTCATGGCCTTTAGCCCGCCGGGCTGCACGGCCACGTGCTGCGCGTGTCCAACCCCAGCTTCGTCAGGCAACTGGATGCGCTGTTGGCCCAGGGCATCCTGTTCGCCTGGGGCTACGCCGGGGTGGGCCTGGCCGGGCTGGACACCTGACGGGATGCGCGCGGGCGTTGGGCCGCCGCGGCGCGGTGCTATGGCCGGCGCCTACGCGGCGGCGCCCGGCTTCGACCCTGGCTTCGCTGGGGGCTGGGTCTCGTCCACGTTGAACGTCCTGCTGCCGCGGGGGCGGGCTGTGGACCCCGACGCTGCGACCCTGGCCCAGCAGGGCATCAGCACCCTGCGTTGGTGGGGACCGGGCTGCCATGGCCAGCCGGCCCATCGGGACTGCCCACGGCAGCCGCCGCCCGTCACTGACGACTTGGCCCGGCGCTGCGCCGGGTAGCCACTCTGGCAGGACCTCACCCGGGACGGGATCGGCCGGGTCCGCAACGCGCTGGCTGAGATCGCCCGGTCCCATCCAGGGCAGTCACCTAACATGAAACAAAATTTCTCTACATCTCACAATTTAGTCGGCTAGGATTATAAACTATGATATCCTTTGCGAGATGGATCAATTATGATATTCATGCCAGGACAGGGCCGCGGACAGACTTCTGGGAACGGGTCCGGCGCATCGTCTATGGCCGCCCGGTGCCGGAGACGCAAATCGACCTGATTGTAGCTGCGGTGATTGCGTCGCTTGGGCTTGGCCCAGACGACATGTTGCTGGACCTTGCCTGCGGCAATGGCGCGTTGTCGGACCGGCTGTTCGAACGCTGTGCCGGAGGGATCGGCGTCGATGCGTCGGAGTACCTGATTGGCGTCGCGCAGGAGTACTTCGCCACGCCATCGCGCCAGTACGTGGTGGCCGATGTCGCGGATTGGGTGGAGACGGCAGCGGACCCTAGCCGCTTCACCAAGGCAGTGTGCTATGGCAGCTTCTCCTACCTGCCGGACGATACCGCGGCGCGTATGCTGCGCGGATTGCAGCACAGGTTCCCCCGGATCGGCTGCGTGCTGCTCGGCAACCTGCCAGACCCTGCGCGAGCGGGCAGGTTCTACGGCGCAGGCAGCGACGCAGGCCGGCGCACTGGCCGGACGCCGAAGCGGACCAGGCCGAACCTGCGGGCGCCGGAGTCTGATCTGGGCGTCTGGCGCGACGAGGCGGAGATCACCGCCCTGGCCGGGCCAGGCTGGCAGGTTGCGACACGTCCCATGCCGCCGGAGTTCTTCGCCGCGCATTATCGTTACGACGCCACCCTGGTGCGGCGATGAGCAGCCGCGGCGCCCCCGCGCCGCTATCGACTTCCAACCTGGTGCACCCCGGCCGCGACAGGGTCATGCGCCATGCCCGCGACGCCTATGCCGGGCTGCCCGTGGTGGCAACCTTGGAGGCACGGCTGGCGGCGTTCCACCAAGCGGCGCATTGCGTGGCGTTGTGCAACGGATTCTGGGGACTGGTCCTGTCGATGCGCGCGCTGGCCTTGCCGGGCCGGACCGACGTGCTGATGCCCTCCCTGACATACCGCCGCATGGCGGACGTGGCGGCCTGGGCCGGGCTGCGGCCCCGCTTCTGCGAGGTGGGCGCCGCCACCCTGGCGTGCAGCGCGGCGACGATGCGCGCGGGGCTGCACCCGGATGTCGGCCTGCTGCTGGCCGTGCACCCCGTCGTGAACACCTGCGGCGTAACCGGGATCGCAGCGCTGGCGCAGGAGGAAGGGTTGCCGTTGCTGTTCGACAGCGTGGAGTCCGCCTATGAGGGCGTCGAGGAGGGCAAGGTCGGCAGCTTCGGCGATGCCGAATGCTTCTCCCTGCACGCCAGCAAGCTGCTGAACGGCTACGAGGGCGGTTACGTCACCACCGGCAACGCCACGTTGGCCACCCGCCTGGCCGCCCTGCGCGACGGCTCGGCGGCGGACGGCATGGACCTGCGGCTGAACCGCTTCCATGCCGCGATGGCGCTCGCCAGCCTCGACGACCTGGACGACCAGGTGCGCCGCAACCGCGAGCGCTATGTCGCCTACCGCCACCTGCTGGCCCCGCTGCCCGGCCTGCGCCTGGTGCCCTTCGACGAGCGCTACCCGTGCAGCTTCAAGAACATCCTGGTCGAGTTGACTCCCGCCTGGCCGCTGACCGCCGCCGAGACCCTGGCCCGGCTGAACGCGGCTGGCGTGCTGGCGCGCGCCTACTACGACCCGCCGCTGCACCTGCGCCCGATGGCCTACCCGCACGTCCCGGCGTTCCTGCCGGGGACGGCGGCGATGGCGGGGCGGCACATGCTGCTGCCGTGCGGCCACCATGTCGGGCTGGATGACATCGCCGCAGTGGTGTGGTTGCTGCGGGAGTTGGCCGCATGACGCGGCATGGGCCGATGGCGCCGCATAGCCCGGTGCGGCCGGATCACCGCCCCAGTTGGGACCGGGTGGAGGCGATGCTCGACGGCATCCTGGCCCGGCGGTACTACACCAACCACGGCCCGCTGGCGCAGGCGCTGGAGGCGCGGGTGGCCGACCTGCGCGGCGTAGGCCACGCGATTGCCGTCACCAACCCGGCGCTCGCGCTGGTCATGGTGATCGAGGCGTCGGGCCTGGCCGGCTCGGTGGCGTTGTCGGCGCTGGCGCCGCGGCGGTGCGCGCAGTCGGTGGCGTGGGCCGGGCTGCAACCACGGTTCTGCGACGTCTCCGTGGCCGGCGGCATGACGGCTGCCACGGCGCGGGCCGGCATTGGGCCGGACACCTCGGCGATCTTGAGCCTGTGCGAAGCCAGCGATGGCGCGGCTGGGCTGGAGGATGCGTCCAATGAGGTGGCGGCGCTGGCAGCCGGGCGCGGGCTGGCTTTAGTGTGCGATGACTCCTTTGGCGAGGGCGAGGGCCGGCGCGGCGTGGGGCTGATGACGTTGCCGGGCCACGGCGATGACGCCGGGGCAGCCTGCATCCTGACCGGGGATGCCGGCCTGGCGGCGCGACTGCGCAACATCCGCAGCAGCTACGGCGCGGGCCGCCCGGTCGCCGTGACCCGTACCGCCAACGGCCGCCTTTCGGAGGCGCAGGCAGCCATGGCGCTGCTGTCGCTGGAGACCGCCGGGGCCGCCGCCGCCCATGCCGCACGGCTGCGCGAGATCTACCGCAACGGGCTGGCCGGGATGCAGGTGTCGAACCATGGCGGCGCTGTTGCGGTCGTCATGGAGTGGCGCAATGCCGCGCTGGCCCGGCTGTGGGGCGCGGGCTGGCCGGCACGGGCGCCGGACGCGCTGGACCCGCGTGCCGCCGGGTGCCTGGCTGCGGCCGAGTTCGTGGCCCATGCCGTGCTGCTGCCGGTCGGACCCGCAATCACCGGGGCAGCGGCGGCCGAGATGTGCCGCGTCCTGCATGGCGGCCGGAGGTAGGGCGTGCGTCACCTGTCTTTATACGACCGTCGTTGCAGGCCGCGCTTGCGGCGCGGCAACCCGGCGGCCGCACGCTCAAGCACCGCCGCGGCTAGATTGCCGCGCCGAAGCCGGCTCGCGATGATGGTGCCCAACCGGGCGCACAGCCAGGCGCCCAGGCCCGTGCGCTGATGCGGCTGGCAATCGCACGTGCGGGGGGCTGACGGCGGTTTGCCGCACCATCGGCCTGCCGTTCCGGTATTCCGTGCTGTCCCGCCTGGGGCTGGACCTGCCCGCTGCAAGGGGACCCGTCGCGATGGGACCCGGCGATTGGGCGCCCGCCATCTGCGGCGCGCTGCGCTACGGGTTACGTCAACCCTGCCGGCGGCCGGGCGCCGTTCGATCCGGCGGAGTTTGCCCGGCGCGGCATCGGGCTGCATTTCGCCCAGGCCCGGCCGTTCGCCTGCTCCACCCCCGGCGCGGCCTTCGTGCCGGACCTGTCCATCCTGGACGCGCTGCTGTGGAACCCGCCGGAAGTGGTCGGGAACGCGGCATGCGCGTGCGCGACGGTCAATCCCGCCTCACCACGGCCCCCACTTGATCACGGCCCCCGTCTAACCATAGCTCCGTTTAACCACGGCCAATAAACGGCATCGCCGTCGCCATCACCGTGACGAACTGGATGTTGGCGTCCAGCGGCATCCCCGCCATCAGCACCAGGGTATCGGCGACGTTCTTCACGTCCATCGTCGGCTCAAGCCGGGTGGAGCCGTCGGCCTGGGGCACCCCGGCGGTGGTCATGCGCTCGGTCATCTCCGTGGCGGCGTTGCCGACGTCGATCTGGCCACAGGCGATGTTGAACGGGCGGCCATCCAGCGATAGCGAGCGGGTCAGCCCGGTAATGGCGTGCTTGGTGCTGGTGTAGGCGACCGATCCCGGGCGCGGCGCGTGGGCGGAGACCGAGCCGTTGTTGACGATCCGCCCGCCGCCGGGCCGCTGCCGCCGCATGAGCGCAAAGGCGGCGCGGGCGCACAGGAAGGAGCCGGTGAGGTTCACGGCCACGACCTGCA
>CAXTFY010000026.1:0-24171 GCA_964243265.1 uncultured Acetobacteraceae bacterium
GCACCCTCCTCCACCGAGGCGTGCCCTGGCGCAGCTCCGGCATGATGCGCCTGGTCGCCATCGGCCGGCTGCGGCCAGGGCCGGAGCAGGTGTTGTTCGACCGCTACAACGCCCGGCTGCGGCCACGGCTGGAGGTGGTCGAGGCCGCCGAGGGCAGCGGCGCGCCGGCCGAGGCGAAGCGGCGCGAGGCGGCCAGCCTGCTCGCCGGGCTGCCGCCCGGTGCGCTGGCCGTCGCACTGGACCTCGGCGCCGCAGCACCCGGCAGCGAAGGGCTGGCCCGGCTGCTGGAACGCTGGCTGGGCCTCGCGCGCCCGGTCTGCTTCGTGATCGGCGGGGCGGATGGCCTGGACGCCTCCGTGCTGGCGCGGGCCGACCACCTGCTGTCGCTGGGGCCGATGACCTGGCCGCACCTGCTGGTTCGTGTGCTGCTGGCCGAGCAGCTCTACCGGGCGCAGTCGATCCTGTCCGGCCACCCCTACCACCGCTCCGGCCGCCCCTGATGGGGGAACAGCCGCATCGGCGCCGGCCATGCCGGGCGGAACGCCTTGCCCATCCCGTGATGCGCCGCCATACCAACATTCACGCGTATTGTTGCAACAAGGACCAACTGGAATGCCCCCCGTCCCACCCCGCCGTCCCGTCATGCTGGTGATCCTCGACGGCTGGGGCTGGCGGGACGACGTGGCCGACAACGCGGTCGCGCAGGCCGACACCCCGTCGTTCGACGCGCTGATGCAGGGGCCGCACGCCTTCCTGCGCACCGATGGCCTGGATGTCGGGCTGCCGCCGGGGCAGATGGGCAACTCGGAGGTCGGCCACCTCAACATCGGCGCCGGCCGCGTGGTGATGCAGGAGCTGCCGCGCATCGGCCTCGCCATCCAGGACGGCAGCCTGGCGCAGGCCCCGGCCATACTGGCGCTGATCGAGGCCCTGCGTGGCTCCGGCGGCGTCTGTCACCTGATGGGCCTGGTGTCGCCCGGCGGCGTGCACGCGCACCAGGACCACGCCGCCTCCCTGGCGCGCATCCTGGCCGACGCGCGCATCCCGGTCCGCGTGCACGCCTTCACCGACGGCCGCGACACCCCGCCCCGGTCCGGCGCGCAGGACCTGACGCGCCTGCAGGCCGCCCTGCCCGAAGGCGTCCGCATCGCCACCGTCAGTGGACGCTACTACGCCATGGACCGCGACAACCGCTGGGACCGGGTGGAGCGCGCCTACCTCGCCATCATGGAGGGCCGCGGCAACAGCTTCGCCGACGCCGACAGCGTGATGGACGACGCCTATGCCCGCGGCGTGACCGACGAGTTCGTCGTCCCCGCCGTCGTCGGTGGATACCAGGGGGTCCGGGACGGCGACGCCGTGCTGTGCTTCAACTTCCGCGCCGACCGGGTGCGGGAGCTGCTGGGCGCCATGCTCGACCCAGGGTTCAGCAGCTTCACCCGGCCCCGCCCGGTCCGCCTTGCCGCCGCGGTCGGGTTGACCCGCTACAGCGACGCCCTGGCGCCCCTCATGCAGGCGGTTTTCGCGCCGCAGCACATGGGCCACATCCTGGGCGAGGTCGTGTCCGAGGCCGGCCGCCGGCAGTTGCGCCTTGCCGAAACCGAGAAGTACCCACACGTCACCTATTTCATGAATGGTGGGCAGGAGGTCGCCTACCCCGGCGAGGACCGCATCATGGTGCCATCCCCCAAAGTCGCCACCTACGACTTGCAGCCGGAGATGTCGGCACCGGAGCTGACCGACCGCGCCGTGGATGCGATCAACGGCGGAGTCTACGACCTGATTGTGCTGAACTTCGCCAACCCCGACATGGTTGGCCACACCGGCAACCTGCTTGCCGCCGCGCGCGCCGTGGAGACGGTGGACGCTGCCCTCGGCCGCATCGTGGATGCCGTGAGCGCGGCCGGCGGCGCGTTGCTGGTCACCGCCGACCACGGCAACTGCGAGACGATGCGCGATCCCGCAACGGGCGGCCCGCATACCTCCCACACCACCAATCCGGTGCCGGTGATGCTGTCGGCCATGCTGGACGGCCGGATGGCGGAGCTGCATGACGGCCGCCTGGCCGACCTGGCGCCGACCCTGCTCGCCCTGATGGGCCTGCCGCAGCCACTGGAGATGACCGGGCAGTCCCTGTTGCTGCGGCCGATGGCGTATTCCGATGCGGCGCCCGCGCCGGCTTAGCCTCCTCCTGCTGACGCTTGCGGCGTCGGGCGGCGGTGCGCGCCCGGCGTCGTCTGCGCCGGAGTCCGCAGCTCCCACCGCGGCCCAGGTCCGTACCGCCGAGGCCGAGGAGCGGCGGCTGGCCAACCTGCGTATCGCCGCCGGGGCGCAACTGCGCCGCACCGAAACCGAGGCCGCCGAGGCCGCCGCACAGGTGGAGGCGCTGACGGCACGCCAGCATGAGGCCGAGCAGCGCCTGGCGGAGCGGGCCGCCGAGTTGGCGCCGTTGCTGCCGTTGATGGAGCGCCTGGGGCTGTTCCCTGTCGAGACGCTGCTCGCCGTGCCGGCCCAGCCCGGTGAGGCGATGCGCGGCCTGGGCATATTGCACGGCCTGGCCCGCCACCTGGCCGAGGAGGCCCGCGCCTACCGTGCCGAGACCGCGGCGGCGCAGGAGGCGGCGCAGGCGGCGGCCGCCAGCCTGCCCCGGCTGCAAGCGGCTCAGGAACAGCAGGCCAACCAGGCCGCAGAGTTGGACCGTCAGTTGGAGGCGGCCCGCGCCGGGCGGCTGCACGCGGAGGACGCCGCCGCCGAGATGGCCCGCCGCGCCGCGGCCGACGCCGCCCGGGCCGACAGTCTCCGCGCCGCCCTGGTGAGCATGGCCGTGGAACGTGCCCGTGCCGAGGCGCGGGCGCGTGAGGACCTCGCCCGCGCCGACAAGCAGCGGCAGGAGGCCGCGGCGACCGAGGCCCGCCGCCGCCAGGAGGCCCTCGCGCGCCAGGCCGGACCTGGGCTTGTCGAGAAGCAGGACATCCCCGCCGCCGCATGGGCCACCGGCCCCGCCGCCGCGCCCGCCAATGCGCCCGTCGCCGGCCAGGTGGTGCGGGGCTGGGGCGACATCACCGACGCCGGGCCATCCAGCGGCATCTCAATCCGCTCGCCCCCGGCCGCGCATGTGCTGGCGCCCTGCACGGGCCGGGTCGCCTACAGCGGGCCGTTCCGCAGCTTCGGCGTGCTGCTGATCCTGGATTGCGGCGGCGGCTACCACTTCGTGCTGTCCGGCTTTGAACGCTTGGCTGTGCAGGTCGGCATGGCGGTCTGGAATGGCGAGCCGGTGGGCGTCATGCCGGGCTGGGACCCGCGCGGCGGCGGGGCACGGCCATCGCTTTACATGGAATTGCGCCGGGATGGCCAACCTGTGAACCCCGCCCCCTTCCTCCGCGCACATGGATAGCCATTTGCACAGAATTGGCGTTATTGTCGCATGATGGGCACCCCGCGGGTGGTCGCGTGGTCACGGCGCCCTGCTCTGGGCGCAAAGGGATGATGGGCATGAAATTTCGCACCGGCTTGCTTCTGGGTGCCGCCTTTGCGGCTGGCATCGCGGCTGGCCCTGCGTCCGGGTTGCTGGAGCAGCAGTTCGGCGTCAGTTGGCCCATCGCTCGTGCCGTGGCGCAGGACAACAACCGGGCGGAGACCTATCGGCTGCTGACCCTGTTCGGCGACGTGTTCGAGCGGGTGCGCGCCGAGTACGTCGAACCCGTCAATGACCGCGACCTGATCGAGAATGCAATCAACGGCATGCTGACCGGGCTGGACCCCCACAGCAGCTACATGAACGCCAAGTCGTTCCGCGACATGCAGGTGCAGACCCGCGGCGAGTTCGGCGGCCTGGGGCTGGAGGTCACCTCGGAGAACGGCATCATCAAGGTGGTCAGCCCGATCGATGACACCCCCGCCGCCCGGGCCGGCATGAAGGCCGGCGACCTGATCACCGCCCTGGACGGGCAGACCGTGCAGGGACTGTCGCTGAACGAGGCGGTCGATAAGATGCGCGGCCCCGCCGGCAGCCAAATCAAGCTGACCATCAAGCGCGAAGGCATCGACACGCCCATCGAGGTCGCGATGACGCGCGAGGTCGTCAAGATCCAGGTCGTGCGCTCGCACCTGGAGGGCGACGTGGCCTACATCCGCCTGACCAGCTTCAATGAGCAGACCGATCCCGGCCTGCGCAAGGCGATGCAGGACCTGCGGGCCAAGGCCGGCGGCAACCTCAAGGGTGTCGTGCTCGACCTGCGCAACAACCCCGGCGGCCTGCTGGACCAGGCGGTCGCGGTGTCCGACGATTTCCTCGACCAGGGCGAGATCGTCTCCACCCGCTCACGCCACCCCGAGGAGAGCCAGCGTTGGAGCGCCAAGCCTGGCGACATCGCCCAGGGCCTCCCCGTCGTGGTGCTGATCAATGGCGGCTCGGCGTCGGCGTCGGAAATCGTCGCCGGGGCGCTGCAGGACCAGCGGCGCGCGGTGCTGGTCGGCACCCGCAGCTTCGGCAAGGGGTCAGTGCAGACGGTGATGCCGCTGCCGGGCAATGGCGCGATGCGGCTGACGACGGCACGCTACTACACGCCGTCCGGGCGCAGCATCCAGGGCCTGGGCATCACGCCGGACATCGAGGTCGCGGCGTCCCGCACCGACGGCCCGCACTTCGGGCCGGAGCGTGAGGCGGACCTGAACCGGGCACTACGCAACCAAGGCGGGACGGCGCAGCCGGCCAGCCCGCCGGCCCGCCCAGACTTGCCGGCAGTGGCAAAGGAAATCCCGAAGCTGCCGCCAGAGGGCTTTCCGGCATTCGACGCCGCCAAGCCCGACACGGACTTCCAGTTGCAGGAATCCCTGGTCGTCGTGCGCGCGATGGCGTCGCAGCGCCGCGCCGCACAGTAGGCCCTGCCATCGGCGATCCAAAACAGCCGGCGCTGCGCGCCCTAGGCTGGTTCTGGGGTGCCGTATTGGGTATTTCGGCGGTGGGAGCTGTCGTTCTGCAGGTGCTCGGTCCGCCGGTTCACCCGGTTCGGGCAATGGTCGCTGAGGTCAAGCTGGCGCCAATCGGTTGGGATGGGCATATCGCTCCTCCTGACCCCGCGTTGCTCGAGGCCACGCATGGGCACGATGCGGGGTCATTGCCGCGCATCGCCGCCGACGGGCGGATGTCGCGGTTGGTGTATGCCCGTCCGGCGCCGCCTGCGGATGGCCGTCCGCGGATCGGCCTGGTGATCGTCGGGCTCGGTGGGTCGGAGGCGGACAGCCGTACTGCAATCAAGTTGCCAGGCGCGGTGACGCTCGCGGTCTCCGCCTATGGGCGGGACCCCAGCGCCCTGCTCGCGGCGGCACGGCTGGCTGGGCATGAGTTGCTGGCCTCGATCCCAATGGAGTCCAATGGCTTTCCGTTCGACGATGCCGGCCCCCAATCCCTATTGACTGGGGCGGAGCCAGCGGACAACCGTGCCCGCTTGGACGCAGTGCTTGGACGCATCCAGGGATACGTAGGCGCGACCGGCGCCTCGGACGGGCTGCGCGGGGAGCGGTTCGCGGCGCAGACCAGCAGCTTCCATGCCGTGCTCGATGAACTCGCCGGACGTGGCTTGCTTTACCTGGATCCTCGCCCGTCCGGTGCCGGTCATCCAACGCCCCTGCTGGACGGACTCGCCGGATGCACGGTCGATCTTGTGCTGGACGACTCCTCCGCGCGTGCCGAGATCGAGGCGAAACTGGCCGAGTTGGAGCGCATCGCACGGGACCACGGCTCCGCCATCGGCCTGGTTGGCCGCCTGCGGCCGATGATGTTGGAGCGCGTCGCCGCATGGACACGGGACTTGGAGACGCGTGGCGTCGTGCTGACGCCGGTGAGTGCGCTGGCGGTCACTGCCCCGGCAACGGCCAGCGCAGCCCCGTGATCCCGACCGCCATTCAGTTCGAACGCCTTGCCTCGCCCGCCACCCTTCATCTTCACGTCTGCTGCCGCAATGACCGCTTGCGGCGCGGCAGTCCAAGCGGTGCGAGGTTGGAAATGCGGTTGCTGCATCCCCGGATCGCCATGCTACAGGCGCGATCGGCAGTGACAGGCGGCAAAGGTGATGCAATGGCCATTGGCATGATGTGGGTCCAATGAGCACCGCAACGGGCAGCCTGCCCTACCGGCAGAACGTCGGCGCAGCGTTGTTCAACGCCGAGGGCAGAGTGTTTGTCGCCCGCCGGGCCGACATGCCGAACGCCGAGGGTTTCGCCGGTGGATGGCAGCTGCCGCAGGGCGGCATCGATGCCGACGAGGACCCGGCCGAAGCGGTGCTGCGCGAACTCGCCGAAGAAATCGGCACCAGCAAGGCTATCATCATCGGCGAGCATCCGGACTGGCTCACATACGACCTGCCGCCGGACCTGCTGGGCCGCACCTTGGGCGGTCGCTACCGTGGGCAGCGGCAGCGATGGTTTGCATTGCGCTTCACCGGGCAGGACAGCGACGTACGGCTTGACCTCGACCCACATCCCGAGTTCGACGCCTGGCGCTGGGCCATGCTGGACGAATTGCCGGGCCTAGCCGTCGCCTTCAAGCGGCCGATCTACGAACTGCTGGCTGAGTCATTCCGGGTCTTCGCCGTCCCGGTCTGACGGCTCCAACTTCGCCCGATCCAAGGCGCGGTCGAGCATCGAGCGTGCGTCGGTGCCAGCTCGGCGCTCGGCCATGGTGCGGCCATGCAGGGTCCGTGCGGCGGCTGCATCGTTTGCCGCGGCGTCCCGCGCCAACCGCTTCTTGACCCGCCGCAGGTTCACGATCTCCGCCATGGCAACCGGGCCTACGCGACCGGTGCCAGGACCCGGCCGGCAACCGCATCCAACCGGCGCATCAGGCTGGGATCACGGTGTCCAGGATCGGTGATGATGGCGTATTCCAAGGCGCGGTCGCATCCGGCCGGGCAGGGACTACGGGGTACGCCGAGCACCGGGACAACAGCGCGAACCAGGTCACGGGCCCGTTCGGCATTCTCGCCCATAACCTTGATGACCGATTCAACGCTGACCGCGTCATGGCCATCGTGCCAGCAGTCGTAATCCGTCACCATCGCGACAGTGGCGTAGCAAAGCTCAGCTTCCCGGGCGAGCTTCGCCTCCGGCATGTTCGTCATGCCAATAACGCTGCATCCCCAGCTTCGATACAGGTTGCTTTCCGCCCGTGTCGAGAACTGCGGCCCCTCCATGACCAAGTAGACCCCACCCCGCGTGATCGGGACACCCAACGCCAGAGCCTGCGCCTCCACCACGTCACCAATGCGGGGGCATACGGGATCGGCAACGGAGACATGGGCAACGCAGCCCTCCCCGAAGAAGCTTTTCTCCCGCGCGAAGCTGCGGTCGATGAACTGGTCCACGATGACGAAGTGCCCCGGCGGCAGTTCCTCCTTCAAGCTGCCGACGGCGGAGAGGGACAGCACGTCCGTCACGCCTGCCCGTTTCAGGGCATCGATGTTGGCGCGATAGTTGAGATGCGTCGGCGACAGGCGGTGGCCCCGCCCATGGCGTGGCAGGAACACGCAACGCACACCGTTCAGCATACCGAACAGCAACTCGTCGGACGGCTCACCCCACGGGGTTACTACTTGGCGCCACTCTTTCTGGTCCAGCCCGGCGATGTCGTACAGGCCGGAACCACCGATGATGCCGATGACCGGCGTAATCGTATCAACCATCGTGTTCCCTGAAAACAAAGCCGCCGCGCGGAGTGAGCCGCGCGGCGGAGGGGTTAGCCTATGAAAGCCGGTGGACGCTAGTGAACGTCCTTCCAGACCTTCTTCTTCACACCATACACCAGACCGGTCATCAGTGTAAGGAATAGCACGACCTTGACGCCCATCTGCTTGCGCGGCTCCATGTCCGGATTGCTGGTCCAGGTCAGGAACTGCACGACATCGCGTGACATCTGATCCACCGTGGCCGGGGTGCCATCGGCGTAGGTAACCGCCCCGTCGTGCAGAGGCGGCGGCATGGCAAGCTGGCGACCAGGGAAGTATAAGTTGTAGTACTGGCCGTCACCCACCTTCACGTCCGGCGGGGCGTCGCGATAGCCGTTCAGCAACGCATGAACATAGTCCGGCCCATGCTCACGCGCCTTGATGATGAGCGACTGATCCGGCGGCAGTGCGCCGCCGTTGGCCGCCCGCGCCGCCTTGTCATTGGCGAACGGCGAGCGGAAATGGTCAGAGGGAACCGCAGGACGTTCCACCGGCTGACCGCTATCGTCAGTGCCGCCGGGCACCTCGACCGACCCGGCAATCGCCTTGATCTGCTCCTCGTTCAAGCCGATGCCGGTGAGGTTACGGTAGTACATCTCCTTCATGGAGTGACAGTTCGAGCAAACCTCCTTGTAAACCTGGAAGCCACGCTGCTGCGACGCCCGGTCGAAGGTGCCAAACGGCCCATTGAAGCTCCAGGGTTGCTTCGGCGCGTCAACTGCCTCATGCCCCTGGGCAAGAACCGGCGAAGCAAGCACCGGGGCTGCTGCAAGCAGCAGCCCGGCAAGCTTGAGGCCAAAACGCATCACGGCTTCTCCATCGGCTTAGCCGCAGCGCCCTGAGGCAGCGGACCGCCACCGCCACCGGGGAAGTTGTCGCCACGCCGGATGATCGGCCGCGCGATGCTCTCCGGCAGCGGCAGCGGACGCTCGATCTTGCCAAGGACCGGCAGGACCACCAGGAAGTGCAGGAAGTAGTAAGCCGTCGCGACTTGGCCGATCACGACGTTGAGGCCTTCGGGCGGCTTGCCGCCGACGTAGCCAAGCGCAAAGAACGACACGACGAACAGCGCCAGGAACGGCTTGTACATCGGCCGGAACCGCGTGCTGCGAACCGGCGAGGTATCAAGCCACGGTAGGACGAACAGCACCGCGATGGCGCTGAACATCAGGATCACGCCGCCAAGCTTGTTCGGCACTGACCGCAGGATGGCATAGAACGGCAGGAAGTACCACTCGGGCACGATATGCGCCGGAGTCACAAGCGGGTTGGCGGGGATGTAGTTGTCCGGATGGTTCAGGAAGTTCGGCGCAAAGAACACCAGCCCGGCGAACACCAGAAGATAAACGCAGATGCCGATGCTGTCCTTCGCCGTGTAATACGGGTGGAACGGCAGCGTGTCCTGCGGCGACTTCACGTCGATGCCCAGCGGGTTATTGGAGCCGGTGATGTGCAACGCCACGATGTGCAGGAACACCACGCCGGTGATCATGAACGGCATCAGGTAGTGCAGGCTGAAGAAGCGGTTCAGCGTAGCGTTATCGACGCTGGGGCCGCCAAGCAGCCAGGTCTGGATGCTAGTGCCCACCACGGGAATGGCCGAGAACAGCCCGGTGATGACGGTCGCACCCCAATAGGACATCTGGCCCCATGGCAACACGTATCCCATGAACGCCGTTGCCATCATCAGCAACAGGATGACCACGCCGAGCATGAACAGCAGCTCACGCGGCGCCTTGTATGATCCGTAATAAAGCGCTCGGAAGATATGGATATACACGACGATAAAGAACATCGACGCGCCGTTGGCATGGATATAGCGCAGCAGCCAGCCGTAGTTCACGTCGCGCATGATGCGCTCGACGCTGTCGAAGGCGAGGCTGGTATGGGCGGTATAGTTCATCGCCAGGAAGATGCCGGTGGCGATCATGATCGCCAGGCTGATCATCGCCAGCGCGCCGAAGTTCCAAAAGTAGTTGAAGTTCTTCGGCGTCGGGAACGACCCGTATTCCTTCTGCATCATCGTGAAGACAGGAAGACGGGTATCAATCCAGTTGACGACTGGGTTTTCGTACTCGGACTTATGTAGGCCGGCCATGCTGTTTCTCCTCAGCCGATCTTGACTTTAGTGTCACTGGTGAATGCGTATTGCGGCAGCGCCAGGTTGGCCGGCGCCGGACCGTGGCGGACGCGGCCCGATACATCGTACTGGCTGCCATGGCAGGGGCAGAACCAGCCGCCGAAGTCGCCGCGTGGATCGCTCGGCTTGTTGCCCAACGGCACGCAGCCCAAGTGGGTGCAGATGCCAATGGCGACCAGCCACGGCTCCTTGCCGGCCTTGACGCGGGACGCCTCGGGGGCCGGATCGATCAGGTCCTTCTCCGGCACAGCGGATACGGTCTTGACCTCTTCTGCCGTGCGGTGGCGGATGAACACCGGCTTACCCTGCCAGACAACGGTGATGCCGGACCCCTCGGGGATCGGGCTCAGGTCCACCTCGATGCTGGATAGCGCCAGCACGTCCTTGGCCGGCGCCATGCTGTCGATGAAGGGCCAGACGATGGCGCCAACGCCGATGGCAACGGCGCTGCCGGTCAGCAGCTTCAGGAAGTCGCGCTTGGTCGGGTCGGGGTTGCCAACCGTTGATATCGCTTCACGTACTGCGCCGTGGGCTATGTCGGACATGGATTCCCCTGCTATGCCGCTGGGGCACCGCCGCTGGCCGTGCCCCGATCCCGCATCTCATAAACGCCGCATCAAGCCCCTGCAACACAGGCGCTGGCGCGGCTACTCTGCACCAGTAAATTGGAGGGTATCGATTTGACGCAAGAGCCTGAAATGCAAGACTTGGCTCACCCTTCGGACGCGCCCGGCCCGCCGCCGCATCAGGTGTTGAAGCCGACGGCCCGGGCCTGGTTCGAGGCGTTGCGCGACCAGATCTGCGCCGGGTTCGAGGCGATCGAGGACGAACAGGACGGCCCGCTGAGGGACCGTCCAGCAGGGCGTTTCGTCCAGAAGCCCTGGTCGCGTCCGACCGATAGCGGGGAGGACGGCGGCGGCGGCGTCATCAGCGTCATGCAGGGCCGGGTGTTCGAGAAGGTCGGCGTCAACATCTCCACCGTCTGGGGTGAGTTCAGCCCGGAGTTCCGCGCGTCCATCCCCGGCGCCGCGCAGGACCCGCGGTTCTGGGCGTCCGGCATCAGCGTCGTCGCGCACCCGCAGAACCCGCGGGTTCCAGCGGCGCACATGAACACGCGGATGCTGGTGACAACACGGGGCTGGTTCGGCGGCGGCGGCGACCTGACGCCGATGCGGCTGGAGGCTCCGGAGGCGGTCGAGGACGCAGCCACGTTCCATGCAGCCTTCCGCGCCGCCTGCGACCGGCACGACCCGGCCTACTACCCGGAGTACAAGGCATGGTGCGACCGCTACTTCTTCCTGCCGCACCGCAACGAGCCGCGCGGGGCCGGCGGCATCTTCTACGACCACCTGTTCAGCGGCGACGCCGGCAAGGACCTCGCCTTCACCCAGGATGTCGGCCGCGCCTTCCGCGACAGCTACACCGCCATTGTCCGCCGCCGCATGCGGGAGCCTTGGACCCCAGCCGAACGCGACCACCAGTTGCTGCGCCGGGGCCGCTACGTCGAGTTCAACCTGCTGCACGACCGCGGCACCCTGTTCGGCCTGAAGACGGGCGGCAACGTGGACGCCATCCTCATGAGCCTGCCGCCGGAGGTGCGCTGGTCGTGACGCTTGCGGCACGGCCGGCATTTGATACAGAGGCAGACCGACAACGGAGTTGCGCCATGCCGAGTCTTCGCCGCTTTATCGCCCTCGCCCTCATGGCGGTCCTTGCCGGGCCGGTCTGGGCGCAAGCCCCACAGCCAAGCCGTCCGCCAGTCGCCCCGACCCGCCCAACCGCACCGGTGGTCACGCCTGCCCCCTCCCCTACCGCCGCCTCTCACGCCGCGACATCAGGCAGTCGCATCGACGTCAACTCAGCGACCGAGGCGCAGTTGGATGACCTGCCCGGCATCGGCCCGGTCCGCGCCAAGGCCATCATCGCCGGCCGGCCCTACACCGACATACAGGACCTGACAAAGAAGAAGGTGCTGACCGCCGGGGTGTTGTCCGGCATCAGGGACCGGATTGCGCTGGCGAACATCAACAGCGCCAGCGCCGCCGACCTGCAACGCACCCTGCCCGGCGTCGGCGACGTGCGCGCCAAGGCCATCGTCGCCGGCCGCCCCTACGTCACGCCTGCCGATCTAGTGGTAAAGAAGGTGCTGTCTCAAGGCGTGTTCGATGGCATCAAGGACTTGGTCGCCTACTGATCCCGGAACACGGTCTCGGACTTGCTCGGCGACCGGGACCGATGGCCTCCGCCATCGGCCGTTGTCGGACGGACGGCGTTCAGGCCTTCTTGTTCAGCAAGCCAGCACTCCCGCGCGAGCCGCTGCCGTGGTGGTCGCCGTCATGGTCAACCTTTGTCGGCACCGCCGGCGCCGGAGGCTTGGGCGCTGCTGCCACGGGGGCATGGGCCGGGGATGATGATACGCTTGAGACAGACATGGGTTCAAACCTTCGGAATGCGGGGGTGTTTAGGGTTGCGATGGGGCTGTATCGCCCGTCGCCACATTGCGCCTGAGGGTTTAAGACTCCGTTGCGTGAGGGCGAGGGTCTCAGGCCCGCATCGGCACCCGCCTAATCCGTCACCGGTGCGCCGCGCAGCCGTTTGATCTCGCCGCGCTGCACCTTCGCCTCCACCCGGCGGCGCCGGGACGCCTTGGTCGGCTTGGTGTCGCGCCGGAACACCGGCAGCACCGCCGCCTCACGCAGCAGCGCCACGATGCGGTCCTGCGCATCCTGCCGGTTGCGGTCCTGGGAGCGGTGCTGCTGCGCGGTGATGACCAGCACGCCGTCGCTCGTCACCCGCCGGCCACCCAGCATCTCCGCCCGGGCGCGCAGCCCCTCCGGCAGGGTGCCGGGGCGGCGCAGGTCCAGGCGGACCTGGACCGCACTGGACACCTTGTTGACGTTCTGCCCCCCGGGGCCGGAGGCGCGGATGAAGCTCTCCTCGATCTCACGCGGGTCGAAGCTGATGCCGGGGGCGATGGGGATGAACATGGGTGCTACCGGCAAGGATGGGTTGGGGCGGAAGGATTCGAACCTTCGCATGGCGGATTCAAAGTCCGCAGCCTTACCGCTTGGCGACGCCCCAGCGCCGGCCGCCATGCTCATTAGGCGGTGCGCGCCCCCTCCGTAAAGCCCCCGCCCCAGGCCCACCAACCCAACGGCACCGCCCGCGCCGCCGCCAGGGGTGCCTCGCCCGGCGCGAACAGCCCGAAGCAGGTTGCGCCAGAGCCGCTCATCCGCGCCAGCAGGCACCCGGGCTGGGCACGCAGCCAGGCGAGCACGTCGGCAATCGGCGGGCAAAGCTGCAGCGCCGGGGCCTCCAGGTCGTTGGACAGGCCGCGAAGCCCGTCCGCCATCGCCTCCACGCCGGACCAAGTCTGCGGCAGGTGCGCCGGGGCGGAGAACGGGCCGGTGCGGGCGCGGAACACCTCGGGCGTGGACACGCCGACGCGGGGATTTGCCAGCACCATGCCAAAGGGCGGCAGTCCCGGCGCCGGGCCGAGCCGGTCGCCGAGGCCGGCCATGCGCGCCGGACCGGAGGCCAGGCAAACCGGCACGTCCGCCCCCAGCCGCAGGGCGATGGCCAGCAGCGCCCGGTCCGGAACCGACAGGCCCCAAAGCCTGGCCAGCAACCGGAGCGCCGCCGCGGCGTCGGCCGACCCGCCGCCGATGCCGCTGGCAACGGGCAGATATTTCTCCAGCACCAGCCGCGCCCCGCCGCCGCCGGACTCCTCGGCCAACGCCCGCGCCGCCCGCAGCACCAGATTGTCCGGTCCGCCCCCTAGCCCCGCCGCAAAAGGCCCGGTCACCTGAAGGCTCAGGTCGCCAGCAGGCGCTGCCGCCAACCGGTCCGCCGCGCCGGGGAACACCACCAGGCTGTCCAACTCATGGTAGCCATTGTCCCGCCGTCCGACGACATGGAGGAACAGGTTGACCTTGGCCGGAGCCAGCTCCGCGTCCATCGGCCGCTACGGCGAGGATGCCGGGCTGCCCCCCCCGGCATCAGACCCCACGGCATCAGGCTTCCCAGCATCAGGCCCCCCTGCGTCGGGCACCCTGGCAGCAGGCGCCCCAGCATCAGGCGCCCCAGCATCAGGCAAAGTGCGCAGCTTGGCCTCGATCCGGGTGGCCTCGGCCGGCTCCGGCTGGAACGTCAGGGCGCGACGCCACTCGAACTCCGCTTCCCGGTTGCGACCGACCGCCTGCAGCGCATCGCCCAGGTGACCGTTGACGGTGCTGTCCTCCGGCATCAGCTCGACCGCACGTTGCAGCCGGGCCAGCGCGCCTTCCTTGTCGCCCTGCAGCAGCAGCACCCAACCCAGGCTGTCGATGATCGACCCATCGTTCGGGTCCTGCTCCAACGCACGCTCGATCAGGGTGCGCGCCTGGTCCAGGTGCTCGCCCCGCTCGGCCCAGGCATAACCAAGATAGTTCAACACCCCCGGCTGGTCCGGCGACAGCTCCAGCGCATAGCGGAAGTCCGCCTCCGCCCGGTCCCACTTGCCATCGCGCTCCAGCGCAATGCCACGGGCATAGAACAGCGGCCAGTTACCACGTGTGGGCGTGCCAAGGCGGGCAACGGCGCGGTCATACACCGCAATGGCCTCGGCGAACCGGTTGTGGCGGCGCAGCAGGTCCCCCAACGCCGCCAGCGGCTCCGGCTGGTTCGGGTGCTGCGCCGCCAGCTCGTTCAGCAGACTGGCTGCGGCGTCAGTCTGGTCCAGCTCCTCCAGCAGCCCGGCCCGGCGCAACTGCACGACGGTCACCAGGGGATCGTCGGCAGCAACCGCCTGCAAGGTGTCCAGCGCGCCCGCCGTCTGCTTCGCCGTGTCCTGCATATCCGACAGCAGCAGCCGCGCGGCGGTGAAGTCCGGGCGAACGTCCAGCGCCAGGCGCAGCACCACCAGCGCCAGGTCGGGGGCGTTCTGCTGCCGCAGGGTGGCGGCCATGGCGAGGTAAACCTCCGCCAGCCCATCCGCCGCATTGCGGACGGCTGGCTTCGCGGCATCGGCCAGCAGCGCCTGCCGAGCCATCGAGACATCCACGTTCGCTGCCGCCATCTCCGCCACGGTGCTCTCCGCCGCCGCCATGTCGCCGCGCCGGGCGTGCCAGCTCGCCAGGATCTGACCCAGCCGGATGTTCATAACGCCGTACTCGCGCCGCGCCGCCTCATACAGCCGCCCGGCCTCCCCGGCGCGCCCGCCCAAGTCGGCGATCAGGCCGGCGTGCAGGGTCATCACCGGCCGGAAACGCCCGGCGTCGATGGCGGCCTGCATCGACGCGAGGGCGGTGGCCGACTGGCCGGCCCCCTGCTCCGCCCAGGCCACCAGCAACGGGCGCAGCACCTGGGTCAGCCCCTGCTGCGGCAGGTTGTCGAACGCCATTCGCGCGGCGTTCCAGTTGCCCGACTTGGCCTCGCGGTCGGCCACGTCCAGCCGTGCGATCGGGTCGTTCGGCAGGCTGGACGCCAGGCGCGCGGCGTCCGGCCGGGCATCGAGCAGCGCCGCCAGGAAGGCCTGCCCCGCCAGTTCCGGCACGCCGGGTTCCAGGGTCAACGCCGCCTCCAGCCGGTCGGCGGCCACGCCGAGGTCGGACTGCTGCGCGGCGAAGCGGCCCGTGAGGAAGTCGGCGTAGGCGCCAGTGCCAACGAAGTGGGAGACGCCGTCGGCTGGATCAGGCCCGTAATCGGCGGCGCCGGCACCAAACAGGACGGTGCAGGCCAGCAAGACAAGGCGGCGCATCGGCTACATGCCAGCCGGGTAGTTCGGGCCGCCGCTGCCCTCCGGCACCGCCCAGTCGATGTTCTGGGTGGGGTCCTTGATGTCGCAGGTCTTGCAGTGGACGCAGTTCTGCGCGTTGATCTGCAACCGGTGATGGCCACCCTCGGTCTCGACGGCCTCATACACCCCCGCCGGGCAGTAACGGCTTTCCGGGCTGGCAAAGCGGTCCCAGTTGATGCCCTCCCAGCGCCCGGGGTCCTTCAGGTGCAGGTGCGGCGGCTGGTTCTCCTCGTGGTTGGTGTTGCTGATGAACACCGAGGACAGGCGGTCGAAGGTCAGCGTGCCGTCCGGCTTCGGGTAGGCGATGCGGGCTGCGGCGCTGGCAGGGCGCAGGCTCTCGTGGTCGGCATGGGCGTGGCGGAACGTCCACGGCGCCTTGCCGCGCAACAGGAAGGTGTCCATCGCTGAGTAGGCGATGCCGCCATACAGGCCGAACTTGGCGAAGGCCGGACGGATGTTGCGCTCGCCCTTCAGCTCCGTGAACAGCCAGGAATCGCGGAAGCGCTGCTCATAGCTGGCGGGCTCCGCAGGGCGACCATTCGCCAGCGCATCGGCGACCGCCTCGGCGGCCAGCATGCCGGACTTCATCGCGGCATGGGTGCCCTTGATTTTCGGCACGTTCAGGAACCCGGCGGTGTCGCCGATCAGCGCGCCGCCGGGGAACGTCAGCTTGGGGATGCTCTGGAACCCGCCCTCGCTCAGCGCACGCGCGCCGTAGCTGATGCGCCGCCCGCCCTCGAAGTGCTTGCGCATGGCCGGGTGTGTCTTGAAGCGCTGCATCTCATCAAACGGCGACAGCCAGGGATTGCTATAGTCCAGCCCGACGACGAAGCCATACGACACCAGGTTGTCGCCGAAGTGATACAGCCAGGACCCGCCATAGGTGCGGCTGTCCAGCGGCCAGCCCACGGCGTGCTCCACCAGGCCAGGCTTATGGTTGGCGGCCGGGATTTCCCACAGTTCCTTGATCCCGATGGCATAGGTCTGCGGGTCGCGGCCGTCGCGCAGGCCGAACCGCGCCGTCACCTGCTTGCTAAGCGAGCCGCGGCAGCCCTCGGCGAACAGGGTGTAGGGCGCGCGCAGCTCCATGCCGGGCTGGTAGTTGGGGCCATGCCCGCCCGACTTCTCGATGCCCATGTCGCCAGTGGCGACGCCGACGACCTGGCCGTCCTCGATCAGCACCTCGGCAGCGGCGAAGCCCGGATAGATCTCCACCCCCAGCGCCTCCGCCTGGGTGCCCAGCCAACGGCAGACCTCGCCCAGGCTCACGATATAGTTGCCATGGTTGTTCATCTGCGGCGGGTTCGGCAGCTTGATGGCGCGCGTCTCCGTCAGGAACAGGAAGCGGTCATCCGTCGCCGCGGTGTTCAGCGGGGCGCCAAGGTCCCGCCAGTCCGGCAGCAGCTCCTCCAGGGCGCGCGGCTCGATCACGCAGCCAGACAGGATGTGCGCGCCGACCTCGCCGCCCTTCTCCACCACGCAGATGCCCGCCTCGGGCGCCAACTGCTTCAGCCGGATCGCCGCAGACAGCCCGGCCGGGCCGGCGCCCACGATGACCACATCAAACTCCATCGCCTCACGCGAAGCGGCATCTTCAGCCATGGTATCCTCCGTCCAAGGTGCGCCCGCCACGCTGGGGCGCCCTGGCATCATGTTCTGTGCGGCGTCGGCCGCCGGTGCCCCATAGGTGGGGCTTCCGCCGGGTTGTGCAAAACCGCCCCGCGCCACATTTTCGCATCCATGCCACAACTGCGCGGAATACGGTAATGGACGACTTGGCGGCCCTGCGGCTCCTGGTCGAGTGGGGCGCTGACGAGGCGCTGGCCGACCTGCCGCTCGACCGCTTCGCCGCGCGACCGGCGCCTGCCGCCGCTCCAGCCGCCCCGGCGCCTGCGCTGCCTGCTCCAATAACGCCTCCTCACGCCGGAGCCGCTGCCGCCCGGCCATCCGCCTTGCCGGCCGGCGCCGGCGCAGCCGCCCGCGCACAGGCGCTGGCCGCCGCCGCAGGCTCCCTGTCCGAGTTGCAGGCCGCTCTGGCCGCCTTCGACGGCTGCCCGTTGCGCGACACGGCAACCAGCACCGTCCGCGCAGATGGCAACCCGGCCGCCGGGCTGGTGCTGGTGGCGGAGGCGCCCGCGGCCGATGATGACCGTGCGGGCGTGGCGTTTTCCGGCGCGGCCGGCGCCCTTATGGACCGCGTGCTGGCAAGCATCGGGCTGGACCGGTCCGGGGTCCTGCTGACCCACCTCGTCCCGTGGCGCCCGCCCGGCAGCCGCGCGCCGACCGACGCGGAGGTGCAGGCCTGCCTGCCATTCCTCATGCGCGCCCTGGTGCTGATGCAGCCGCGCCGGATGGTGCTGCTGGGGGCTGCCCCGGCCAGGGCGTTGGCCGGAACCACGGACGGCATCCGGCGGCTGCGCGGGCGTTGGCTGACGGTGCCGATGCCCGACGGCGCCACCGCCGTGCAAGCGCTTCCGATGCTGCCGCAGGAACAATGGATGCGGACTCCGGCAGCCAAACGCGACCTATGGGCCGACCTCATCGAATTGCGGCAGAGCATTGATTAAGTACGCTAGGGTTCAAAGCATCGCAGGATGGTTATCGGCCGACGCCGATGCTTTGCTTGTGCCTGGGGGGCAGAAAGTGTAGCAGCCCGCCCATGCAAGGGATTGGCCGCGTGCTTTCCCGTCTTTCCGCCGCCCGGGCCTTAATTGCCGGGGCCGCGATCCTCGCCGGCGCTGCGGCGTCGGTCGTCCATGCGCGCGACGTGGTCGAGGATGTGGCGATGGCGATGCCCCGGGTGTCACTGGTGGGGGCGTCCGGCGTCGCCCTGCCGCAGCCGTTGCCGCCCAGCGAGGCCGCCCGCATCCGCACGATCTTTGCCATGCAGCGCCGGGCCGACCCGGCTGCGGCGGGCGAGACCGCGCTGCTGTCGGACACCCTGCTGGTTGGCCACCTGCTCGCCGACCGGCTGACCAGGGCTGGCGCCGCGGCGTCGGCCGACCAGCTTGGCGCTTGGCTGGCGCACTACCCAGACCTGCCGGACGCGCCAGCCCTGTACAGCCTGCTGGTGGCGCGATCACCGAGGGGCGGCGCCCTGCCAGCTCCGCCGCCGCCGGCGCCGTCCGCCGTGCTGACGCCGCCGGAGGACGGCGACCTGAACGGCCCGATGTTGCTCCACAATCCCGTGCTGGACCGCAGCGTGATGGAGCCGGCCCGCGCCGGCCGGGCAGACCGGGCCGTTCGCCTGATCGCCCGCACCCCCGGCCTGGACCGGCTGTATGGCGCGGTGCTGCGGGCGGAGGTCGCGCAGGTCCTGTTCACCCAAGGGCGGGACACCGAGGCTTATGACCTGGCCGAAGCCGCCAATCGCCAGGCCGGTGGCGAGATCGGGCTGGCCCCCTACATCGCCGGCCTTGCAGCCTGGCGGCTGAACCGGGCCGACCAGGCGCGGTCGATGTTCGCCGCCGCCTATCATGCGCCCTTGACCAACTCCAACCGCCGGTCCGCCGCGGCGTTCTGGGCGGCGCGGGCGGAAATGCGCTGCCACAACCTCGCCGGCTACTCTCCTTGGATGCGGCGGGCGGCCGAAAACCCCCGCGCGTTCTACGGTCTGATCGCACGGCGCGCCCTCGGCCTCGGCACGCCCAAGCCCGTCACCGCCGGCACGCTCGGGGAAGCCGATGTCGAAGCCATCGCGGCGCTGCCCGGCGGACGCCGCGCCTTCGGCCTGCTGCAGGTCGGCGAGCCCGCGCGCGCAGAGGCCGAGTTGCGCCAAGTCTGGGCGGCGATGCAGGACCGCGCCGGCTTCACCCGCTCCATCCTGTTGATCGCGCAGGCGGCCGGCCTGAACGCGCTGACGGCCCAGTTGGCCCCCCTGGTGCAGACCGCCGGGGCAGGCGCAGCCATCCGGCTTCCCACCCCCGGCTTCCGTCCAACCGGCGGCTTCCGCATCGACCCGGCGCTGATGTATGCGCTGGTGCGGATCGAGTCGAACTTCGACCCCAAAGCCGTTTCCCGCGCCGGCGCGCAGGGCCTGATGCAGATCATGCCCATCACTGCCGAAGCGGTGCAGCAAGACAGCGCCGAGGTGCCCCGGCGGGTCAGGCTGGGCGACCCCGCGACCAACCTCGACCTGGGCCAGCGCTACCTGCTGCGCCTGGCGCGGTATGACAGCATCGGCAACGACCTGATCCGCCTGCTGGCCAGCTACAACGCCGGACCCGGCGGCTTCGCGCGGTGGGCCGGCGACATCCGGCACCTGGACGACCCGCTGCTGTTCATCGAGAGCGTGCCGAACGCCGAGACGCGGGCCTACATCCCGCAGGCGCTGACCTACACCTGGCTGTATGCGTTGCAGCTCGGCCTGCCGGCGCCGAGCCTGGACGAGATGGCCGCCGGAGCCTGGCCGCAGTTCGAGGAGTGGGTGCCGGGGCATGACATGCCACGGGGCCTGGTGGCGCAAATCCACTGACCCCACATCCGTAGTGAGCAGCGGAGGCAGCGATGTCGCAGATTGACCCTTCCCGGGCCTTCATCCCGGTCACCCTTGCGGTGCTGACAGTATCCGACACCCGCACGGCGGCCAGCGACCGCTCGGGCGACATCCTGGCGGCGCGCATCACGGACGCGGGGCACCACGTCGGCGCCCGGGCCATCGAACGCGACGAGGCGGCGCTGATCGAGGCCCGGTTGCGCGCCTGGATCGCCGACCCGGCCATCGACGCCGTGATTACCACGGGCGGCACGGGCGTGACGGGCCGGGACGTCACGCCCGAGGCCTTCGACCGCGTCGTCGAGAAGCGGATCGAGGGGTTCGGCGAGTTGTTCCGCATGCTGAGCTACCAGAAGATCGGCACCTCGACGATGCAGTCGCGCGCCATGGCCGGGGTTGCCGGCGGGACCTACTTATTCGCGCTGCCGGGCAGCACGGGCGCGGTGAAGGATGCCTGGGACGACATCCTGCGCTGGCAGTTGGACAGCCGCCACCGCCCCTGCAACCTGGTTGAGCTGATGCCACGGCTGCAGGAGCACCTGCGGGCGGCCGAGTAGCGCTCGCCGGAGCAAAATAGGGTGTACAGGGCGACCTTACATGACGCAAGAACCGCCCCGACTCCCGCTCCCTCCGGGAGAGGGTTGGGGTGAAGGAGGCCGCAGGCGACAAATTTAGCGCCTGAGAGCAGCCTTTGTCCGTTAGCAGCCAGATTAGGCCCATGCCGCTTCCCTAACCCCGGCCCTCTCCTAGAGGGAGCGGGAGCAAGCAGCGTCCTTATGCCACATGCGATTAACCTGTGATGTTCCGTGTGTGTTCTTGACAGTGTGGGTGTGCCTATGTAGCGTCCACTTCGGAACGCACAGGGAACGCCCCCATGCCCGATGGTTCAACCCTCGGTTCAACCGCCGCCCGTGAGTTGTCTCGCAGCGCTTGGGACGAAGACGCGCTCGCCGCCTTCGCCGATAGCGACCGGCCGGAGCCGGAACCCGTTGACACGCCGCCCGGGCTGGCCCGGCCAGGGCGCGGGGCAACGATCAATCCGCAGGCCCGCTACGACCGGCTCGGCACCACGCCGGTCGCGGACGGATGGGAGTTCCTGGGCACCGATCTGCCGCCGCTGCCCACGGTCCTGGTGCGCGACGCCTCGAAGAGCGCCATCAGTTGGAACGACAGCCCAGACCTGGGCTTCGACCGCGCCGTCAACCCGTATCGCGGATGCGAGCATGGCTGCGTTTACTGCTATGCCCGGCCGAGCCACGCCTACCTCGGCTACTCGCCAGGCCTGGAGTTCGAGACGCAGATCGTCTTCAAGCCGGATGTGGCCGCCCTGCTGGAGCGCGAGCTGCGCCGCCCGGGCTATGTGGCCCGGCCCATGGTGCTCGGCTCCAACACCGATCCCTACCAGCCGGTGGACCGCACGCTGCGGCTGACCCGCTCGGTGCTGGAGGTGCTGGAGCGGTTCGGCCATCCCGTCAGCATCGTCACCAAGTCGGCCGGGGTGCTGCGCGACCTGGACATCCTGCGGCGGATGGCGGAGCGCGGGCTGGTGCGCGTCTGGCTGTCGGTCACGACGCTCGACCCCGCCCTGGCCCGGCGCATGGAGCCGCGCGCCGCCACCCCGGCGCGTCGCCTGCAGGCCATCGCCGAGCTTGCCGCCGCCGGCGTCCCCGCGGGCGTCCTGGCAGCGCCGATGATCCCCGGGCTGAACGACATGGAGCTGGAGGGCATCCTGCAGGCGGCCCGGCGGCACGGGGCGCAGCATGCAGGATACGTGCTGCTGCGCCTGCCGCACGAGTTGCGGGACGTGTTTACCGCCTGGCTGCAGGAACACGTGCCCGACCGGGCGCGGCGCGTGCTGGCGTTGATTCGCCAGACCCGGGCCGGCGACCTCAACGACAGCCGCTTCGGGCAGCGGTTCAGCGGAGCCGGGGATTACGCCGACCTGTTGGCGCAACGCTTCGGCCGTGCGCTGCGGCAGCTTGGCTTCCAGGGCCGGGACGGCTTGGACGTCACGCAGTTCCGGCGGCCTGCCCCGGCTGCGGAGCAGTTGTCGCTGCTGTAGCGCCGAGCTACCAGGTACCGGGCGTCCAGGCCATTGTGGTAGCCTGGCCGGCATGAGGCCGGATTTCACGCGTGAGGCGCAGCACGGCGGCAGGGTAGCAGGGGTGGACGAGGCCGGCCGCGGACCGCTGGCCGGACCTGTAGTGGCCGCGGCCGTCGTGTTTACCGACGGTGTGCCCGACGCGCTGGCCGCATTGCTGGACGACTCGAAGAAGCTGAGCGCCGCCGCCCGCGAATCGGCCTATGCCGCCTTGCGCGCGAGCAGTGCCGAGATCGCGGTCGGCGCGGCGTCGGTGGCGGAGATCGCGCGGCTGAACATCCTGCGGGCCTCCCTGCTGGCGATGCGCCGCGCCGTCCTGCGCCTGCCCGCGGCGCCGGACCTGGCACTGGTGGACGGCAACCAAGCACCCTCCCTGCCCTGCTCCGTCACGTGCTGCATCGGCGGCGATTCGCTGTCGCTCTCCATCGCCGCCGCGTCGATCGTGGCAAAGGTGATCCGTGACCGGGCGATGCTGCGACTCGACCGACGGCATCCCGGATACGGTTGGGCGACGAACGCCGGGTATGGCACCGCAACCCATCGCGCGGCGCTGCTGGCGCTCGGTCCGTGCCCGCATCACCGCGTCGGCTTCGGTACCGTGCGCCGCCTGATGGCCCCGGCAGATTGACGCGGCTTCCGGCGCATCGGCATGGTGCACCCACGTTCCGGGGACGGCGTGTTAAAGATGGCGCAACAGTGACGAGGCATGGTGGACATCGCGAGGGAACTGCCGCTGAACCAAGTGCAACTCGGCGACTGCATTCCGCTGATGGGCATGCTGCCGCCGGCCTCGGTCCACTGCGTCTTCGCCGACCCGCCGTATAACCTGCAGCTCCGCGGCGAGTTGCGGCGGCCGGATGACAGCCTGGTCGATGGCGTCGATGACGACTGGGACCGGTTCAGCGACTTCGCATCCTACGACCGCTTCACCCGGGAATGGCTGGGCGAATGCCGGCGCCTGCTGCGCAAGGACGGCACGCTGTGGGTGATCGGCGCCTACCACAACATCTTCCGCATCGGCGCCATCCTGCAGGACCTGGGGTTCTGGATCCTCAACGACGTGGTCTGGCGCAAGGCCAACCCGATGCCGAACTTTCGCGGCCGGCGCTTCACCAACGCGCATGAGACGCTGATCTGGGCGGCGCGCGGCCGGGACAGCCGCTATCGGTTCAACTACCAGGCAATGAAGGCGCTGAACGACGACCTGCAGATGCGCAGCGACTGGTTCCTGCCGCTGTGCACGGGGCAGGAGCGCCTGCGCAACCAGCACGGCCTGAAGCTGCATCCGACGCAGAAGCCAGAGGCCCTGCTGCACCGGGTCCTGATGGCCAGCACCTCGCCGGGTGACGTCGTGCTAGACCCGTTCCTGGGCACCGGCACGACGGCCGTGGTGGCCAAGCGGCTGCACCGGCACTTCATCGGCATGGAACGCCATCCGGCCTACGTGGAGGCCGCGATTGGCCGGGTCCGCCGCGAGCGGCCGGCGTCGCTGGACGGCATGACCGCGTCGCCGAACAAGCGGGAGGCCGTGCGGGTTCCATTCGGCAGCCTGGTCGAGCGTGGCCTGGTGCCGCTGGGAACGCAGCTTATGGACAAGCAACGCCGGGTTCGGGCCACCGTCTCCGCGGACGGAACGTTGCTGTCAGGCGGCCTGCGCGGCAGCATCCACCAGGTCGGCGCCGCGGTGCAGAACGTGCCAAGCTGCAACGGCTGGACCTTTTGGCACTTCGAGCGCGATGGCAGGCTGGTGACCCTGGACGAGGTGC
This sequence comes from uncultured Acetobacteraceae bacterium, assembly GCA_964243265.1. Lineage (GTDB taxonomy): Bacteria > Pseudomonadota > Alphaproteobacteria > Acetobacterales > Acetobacteraceae > DASWOJ01. The sequence goes on from CAXTFY010000026.1 coordinate 24,000, forward strand.
GGACCGAATCGACGGCATAGCGCCAAGGGCGCTTCGTTCAGACCCTTGCGATGCTGCGCCCAATCACCCCCGTTCCCGCAAGGCATCGTCACCGCAAAGCCCCGCCACCACAAAGCTCCGTCATTGCGAGCCGGCTTCGGCGTGGCAATCCAGGGCGGCATAGGCTGCAATT
>CAXTFY010000027.1:0-14666 GCA_964243265.1 uncultured Acetobacteraceae bacterium
AATCGGCGATCAGGTCGCGCGAGCCTTCCAGATACGGCGACCACTCCTGCGCCACGATCAAGCCCGGCGTTTGCGACACGATGTTGAACTGGCCGTTGTCCTGGATTTCACCGATCAGCACGGGCTTAGTGATGTGATGGTTCGGCATCATCGCCGACAGCCCACCGGACAGGTTGGGGACGGCCACGCCGATCATGGCGTCAATCACCTTCGCCGGCTCGAACGTGCCGGCCTTCTCCACCGCCTTCACCCACATGGCGAAGCCGATCACGTGCGCCTCCATCGGGTCGTTCGTCACACGCTTCGGGTTCTTGGTGTAGGCCTGCCAGCGCGCGATGAACGCCTTGTTGTCGGGGTTGTCCACGCTCATGAAGTAGTTCCAGGCCGCGAGATGGCCGACCAGCGGCTTGGTGTCTATGCCTGCCAGCTCCTCCTCGCCGACCGAGAACGCCACTACCGGGATGTCGGTCGCCTTGATCCCCTGGTTGCCCAGCTCCTTGTAGAACGGCACGTTGGCGTCGCCGTTGATGGTGCTGACCACGGCGGTCTTCTTCCCCGCGCTGCCGAACTTCTTGATGTCGGCCACGATGGTCTGCCAGTCGCTGTGCCCGAACGGCGTGTAGTTGATCAGGATGTCCTCCTGCTTCACGCCCTTCAGCTTCAGGTACGCCTCCAGGATCTTGTTGGTCGTGCGCGGATACACGTAGTCGGTGCCGGCCAGCACCCAGCGCTGCACCTTTTCCTCCTTCATCAGGTAGTCCACCGCCGGGATCGCCTGCTGATTGGGCGCGGCGCCGGTGTAGAACACGTTCTTGCTGCTCTCCTCGCCCTCGTACTGCACGGGGTAGAACAGGATATTGCCGGTCTCCTCGAACACCGGCAGCACCGACTTGCGCGACACGCTGGTCCAGCAGCCGAACACCGCGGCGACGTGCTGCACGGTGATCAGCTCGCGCGCCTTCTCGGCAAACAGCGGCCAGTTGGACGCGGGATCGACCACCACGGCCTCCAGCTTGCGCCCCAGCACGCCGCCGCGCTTGTTCTGCTCGTCGATCAGCATGAGCATCACGTCCTTCAGCGTGGTCTCGCTGATCGCCATGGTGCCGGACAGGCTGTGCAGGATGCCGACCTTGACGGGTCCGTTGTCCTGCGCTCGTGCGCCCGGCGCCAGCAGGACGGCAGCTGTGGCGGCCACGGCGAGGCCTGCGCCCCGCAGCCAGTTCTGAGCGGATGCCATTGTAGCGTGTCTCCCCAAGATTAGGCCGGCTTGGTACGGCTGGATACGCTAGTGCAATTAGTGTGCCATCCGGTCACGCCCGCGTGAACACTTTTGAGGCAGCGTTCGTCGGCCCCGTTGCACGCGCCCAAGGTTGCCGCCTGCCGCTTAATTAAGCATTCCACGCAGCCGGCCCAGCCAGACCCGGGGATGCCAGGGCGAGGCCATGCGAAGCCAATGCAGCGTCTGCCGTGCGTTGGCGAGGCTTTGCTTGTAGCGGTCCGCCCCGCCCAGGAAGTCATAGCAGGCCGCCCCGTCCGCCCGGGCAGCCTCGATGGCCAAGTGATGGCAGGTCAGGCCCGGCTTGCCGTGGCGCGGCGCGGCGGCGTAGTCGAAGCCGCTCTGGTAGGCGCAGACCCGCCCGGCGCCGCGCAAGTTATATAAGTACCCCACCACCGCCGCCCCGGTGCGGACCCGCAGCAGGTCCACGGTGCCGGTCGCGACGCCGCGGCCCAGCATCGCCTGGTGGAAGCGGCGTACCGCGGGCGCGGCGAAGGCGCCGGGCTTGCCGCGGGCCTGCCAACTGGCCTGGTGCAGGGCGATCAGCCCATCCAGGTAATGCAGCGCCTGCGGCTCCGTGCCCGCCCGGTCCAGGGCCAGGTCGCCATAGGCCCGTGCCGACCGGCGAAGCTGATGGCGGGTGTTGGCGCTCAGGCCGGCCAAGTAGTCCGTCCCGGCCGGGATCGCGCCGAAGCTGACGCATGGCGCCACCCGGTCCTGCCGGCCATGTACCCCGCCCACCCGGCCCGCCGCCGCGGCGACGGCGCCATCCACGCCGGACAGCACGACCTGCCGGCCCCGGCCAGCCTGCCGCAGCATCGCATCCAGCACCGCGTCACGCCCCGGACCCGGCAGCACGAGCGGCCCGTTATGCTCGATGAACACGCCGTCCAGCACGGGGTCGCCGCCCTCGTGCAGCCACAGCCGGCCGCCCCGGCGGTTGAACAGCGCCAGCCCGGCCAGCGCCTCCCCTCGGTGCGCCTGCATCAGCACCGGGTCGGGGTAGCGCTCGGCCGCCAGGCAGCCGACCCAGTCCCATCGCTGGAAGGCCGACGCCCCTGCCGCGTCCTGGAAGCCCTGCCACAGCCGGCCCAGCACCCCTAATCCGGCGGCATCCAGGCTGGGGCGTGCGGCGGTGACAAGGATCGGGGACATCGTTATGCTCCCGTCATAGCCGCACGGCGTCCCCGATGGTAGCCGCACGCTTGCCGCAGGCCGCGATCCCCGGGCCTCCCATCCAGCGCCGCAGCAAAGGGGTCTCCGTGGTCGCCGTCCTGAGCCAACTCCTGCTGCCGCCGCCAGGGCTGGCGCTGCTGGCGCTGCTGCTTCTCGTGCTGCGGCAGCGCCTGCTGGCCGGGGTGGCGCTGGCGGGCCTGCTGCTGCTCAGCCTGGGACCGGTCGGCACGGCCCTGCTCGCGGCGCTGGACGTGCCCGTCGGCGACGTAGCCGGGCCGGCGCCGGGCGCCATCGTGGTGCTCGGCGGCGACGTGCAGCGCACGGCCGGCTATCAGGGGGGCGTGCCGAACGCGACGGTCGGCGCCTTGAGCCTGCAGCGCGTGCAGGCCGGCGCCGCGCTGCAACGCCGCACCGGGCTGCCGATGCTGATGACCGGCGGCATCGTCGAGACCGGCGTCGCTCCCGTCGGCGAGTTGATGGCCCGGTCCGCCCGCGACGATTTCGCCGCCCGGGTCCGCTGGGTCGAGCCGCTGTCGCGCGACACCTGGGAGAACGCAGCCTTCAGCGCGCCGCTGCTGAAGGCCGCCGGCATCAGCCGGGTGTTCGTCGTGACCCACGACTGGCACATGCGCCGGGCGCTGGTGGCGTTCCGCCATGCCGGGATCGATGCGGTGCCCAGCCCGACCTACGCCGATCCCAGGCCACGGCTGGCCTGGACGGACCTGCTGCCCTCCGCCGGCAACTGGATGCGCTCCTACTTCGCCGTGCACGAGTGGGTTGGCCTGGCGTACTATGCCCTGCGGCGATGACGGCTGCGCGGCGGTGACGGGGGTGCGGCGATGACGGGGGTGGTCCTGGCCGAGGCCGGCAGTCTGGCGGAGTGCGGCGCCGAATGGGACCCGCTGTTCGACGCCGGCCCGGGCTTCCAATCGCGGCGCGCCTGGTTCGACGCGACGGCCGCGGCGGCGCTGCCCCCGGGATCGCGCCCGCTGTTCTGGCTGGTGCGGGACGCCGGCCGGCCACTGCTGCTGCTGCCGATGCTGGCCGGGCCTGGGCGGCGGCTGGGCAGCCTGACGACGGCCTACACCTGCCTGTTCCAGCCGCTCGCCGCGCCCGGCGCCACCGGTGCCGCGCTGCATGCCGCCGGCGCCGCAGCCGCCCATGCGTGTCGGGCCTGGCCCACCGCCACGCTGGAGGCGCTGGATGCGGAGTGGCCGGGCTTGCCGCCTCTGCTGGCCGGCCTGCGGTCCGGCGGCGTGATGACCCGGCGGTTCCACCACTTCGGCAATTGGAGCCAGCCGGTCCTGGGCGTGGGCTGGGACGCGTACTTGCTCGGCCGGCCGGGGTCGCTGCGGGAGACGGTACGGCGCAGGACCCGCGCCTGCGAACGCGACGCACGGGTCGGCATCGAGGTCGTCCAGTCCGGCGACGCCCTGCCCGCCGCCCTGGCCGCCTATGAGGAGGTTTACTCACGAAGCTGGAAGCAGCCGGAGCCGGCGCCGGGCTTCAACGCCGCCCTGCTGGCGCGCGCCGCCGCGGCCGGCGTGCTGCGGCTGGGGGTGATGCGGGTGGCGGGGCAGCCGGTCGCGGCGCAGTACTGGATCGTGACGGACGGCATGGCGACAGTGCTGAAGCTGGCGCATGACGACGCCTGGCGGGCGCTGTCGCCCGGCACGGTGCTGACCGCGCACATGATCCGCGGGTTGCTGGAGGAAGGGGTGGCGGAACTGGACTTCGGCCGCGGCGACGACCCCTACAAGCAGCTTTGGGCCAGCCGGCGGCGTCAGCGGATCGGCGTGCTGCTGGCCGACCCGCGGCAGCCCCGCGGGCTGGCGGCGCTGCTGCGGCACGATGCCGGGGTCGTGATTCGCCGGCTGCGGCGAAACAGGGTGACAACAAACGTGTAAACTTTTCCGACACTCTATAGCATTAGACGAGGTTAGCCTCTGCTAAACTATGAGCCGGATCATGGTTTGCCCACGTGCTGCCGTAAAGCTGCGCTTTATCGGCGGGAACGCGGAACAGGCTTGAGTGAGGGTTCGGCATGTGCGGCATTGTTGGCGTGATCGGGTCGGAGCCTGCGGCTCCCCTGCTGTTGGAAGCGCTGCGGCGCCTGGAATACCGCGGCTATGACAGCGCGGGCATCGCGACCTTGGTGGGCGGCGGCATCGACCGCCGCCGCGCGCCGGGCAAGCTGGTGAACCTGGCGGAGGTGTTGCGGCTGGACCCGTTGTCCGGCTGGACCGGCATCGGCCACACCCGCTGGGCCACGCACGGCGCACCGACGCAGCGCAACGCCCACCCGCACGGCACGCCGCGCGTCAGCGTCGTCCACAACGGCATCATCGAGAACCATGCGGAGCTGCGCGCCGAGCTTGAGGCCGAAGGCCAGGTGTTCGAGACCGAGACCGACACCGAGACGGTCGCGCAACTCGTGGACCTGAACCTGCGGCAGGGAATGCAGCCTGTGGAGGCGGCGCGCGAGGCGTTCCGCCGGCTGGAGGGCGCCTACGCCCTGGCGCTGGTGTTCGCCGGGCACCCTGAGCTGATGGTGGGCGCCCAGCACGGTGCGCCGCTGGCGGTGGGTTTCGGCGACAACGCGATGTATCTGGGCAGCGACAGCCTGGCCCTGGCGCCGCTGACCCGCCGCATCGCCTATATGCAGGACGGCGATTGGACCGTGCTGACGCGGGACGGCGCGGCGTTCTTCGGCCCTGCGGGGCAGCCGGTCACGCGCCCCGTGCGGCTGACGGTGCAGACCGGCGCCGTGGTCGGCAAGGACGGCTACCGCCACTTCATGGAGAAGGAGCTGCATGAGCACCCGGCCGCCATCGGCCAGACGCTCGCGCGGATGCTGGACCCGGCGACCCGCGCCGTCACGCTGCCGGACATGCCATTCGCCTGGGCGGACGTGCCGCGCATGACCATCGCGGCCTGCGGCAGCACCTACTTGGCCGGGCTAACGGGCCGGCATTGGCTGGAGGAGCTGGCGCGGCTGCCGTCCGACATCGATTTCGCCAGCGAGCTGCGGTATCGCGCCCCGCCGCTGCCCCGGGGCGGCGTCGGCCTGCTGGTCAGCCAAAGCGGCGAGACTGCCGACACGCTGGCCGCCCTGCGGTTCATGCGCGGCGCCGGCCAGCACGTCCTGTCGGTGCTGAACGTGGCGGAAAGCACCATGGCCCGCGAGAGCGACGTGGTGCTGGAGACGGTCGCCGGCCCGGAGATCGGCGTGGCCAGCACCAAGGCGTTCACGGCGCAACTGACCGTGCTGGCCTGCCTGGCTATCGGCGCCGCCCGCGCCCGCGCGACGATCAGCGCGGCGCGCGAGGCCGAGCTGGTCGCCGCCCTGCTGGAGCTGCCGTCCCGCGCGGCGGAGGTGCTGGCCAACGTCGATCCGATCCGCCGCCTGGCCACCCGCATGACCGAGGCGCGCGACGTGCTGTGCCTGGGCCGCGGCACCTGCCACGCCATCGCGCTGGAGGCGGCGCTGAAGCTGAAGGAGCTGTGCTACATCCACGCCGAGGGCTACGCCGCGGGCGAGATGAAGCATGGCCCCATCGCGCTGATCGACCGCCAGGTGCCGATCCTGGCCATCGCGCCGTCCGGCCCGCTGTTCGAGAAGACGGCGTCCAACGTGCAGGAGGCCGGGGCGCGCGGCGGCCAGGTCGTGGTGCTGAGCGACGCCGCCGGCTGCGCCAAGCTGCGCGGCATCGCGGCGGAGGTTGTGGAGCTGCCGGCCGTCCATCCCTTCGTGGCGCCCATCCTGTATGCGATCGCGGTGCAGATGCTGGCCTACCATACCGCCGTCCTGCGCGGCACCGATGTGGACCAGCCCCGCAACCTCGCCAAAAGCGTCACCGTCGAATGACCCCGCCGGATGGTGGCGGCGTCATCGGCGGAGTGGCTCCGGAACCTGAGACGATGACCTATGTGATCACTGGCGGCGCTGGCTTCATCGGCTCGCACCTTGCCGACGCCTTGCTGGCGCAGGGCCACCGCGTCCGCGTGCTGGACGACTTCTCGACCGGCCGGATGGAGAACCTGGACCGGCGGTGCGAGGTGGTACGCGGCGATGCGCGCGACCCGGCTGCCGTGCGCCGGGTGATGGCGGGGGCGGCAGGCTGCTTCCACCTGGCCGCCATCGCCTCGGTCGCGCGGGCCAACGAGGACTGGATCGGCACGCACCAGGTGAACCAGGGCGCGACGGTTGCGGTGCTCGATGCGGCGCGGGCTGCGGGCCGCCTGCCGGTGGTCTATGCGTCGTCGGCCGCGGTCTATGGCAACCTTGAGGGCATTGCGCGGGAGGATGCGGCGCCGGCGCCGCGCACGGCCTATGGCGCGGACAAGCTGGGCTCCGAGCTGCATGCGCGGGTTGGCTTCCTGGTGCATGGCGTGCCCTCGGCTGGCCTGCGGTTCTTCAACGTCTATGGCCCGCGGCAGGACCCGGCGTCGCCGTACAGCGGCGTCATCTCCATCTTCGCCGACGCTATTGCCCAGGGGCGGCCCATCACGCTGCACGGCGACGGCCGGCAGACCCGGGACTTCGTGTTCGTGCAGGATGTCGTGGCGCACCTGATGGCGGCAATGCGGCTGCTGGCGGACGATCCCGGCGCGCACGTGCTGAACGTCTGCACGGGACGCGAGACGTCGGTGCAGGACATGGCGCACCTGATCGGCAAGCTGAGCGGGCGCACGCCGGTCATGCGCCGTGGGCCGGCGCGGGCGGGCGACATCGCACGGTCGGTCGGCGCTCCCGACCGTGCGTGCGCGGTGCTTGGGACGCAGGCGCGGACGATGCTGGCGGACGGCTTGCGGGAGACGCTGTCGGCGCTCCGCCCTGGCAGAATTCTGGCGCGAGTCTGACTTTTGCTACGCAGGCAAGCTTCGCGGCTGCTTTACCCGGGGAGGCGCGAGGTGGTATGTGCTGCTCCGGCGAAGGATAGAGGCGTGTAGCTCAGTGGCAGAGCGCTGCCATCACATGGCAGAGGTCGGGGGTTCAACTCCTTCCGCGCCTACCATCCCTTGCCGTCGGCCGGGGCTGAATTTCGACCGGACTGGGACAGACATGACCCGCAGCATCCTTCTGCCATTCCTCGCCTTGCTGGCCATGCTGTCGGGCTGCGGGCCGACCGGGCCGAACCCGAACCTGGTGGCGCCGCGGGGTTCGGCGGCCAACTCGCCCTACTTGATTGGCCCTGGCGACACCCTCAGCGTGTTCGTCTATCAGGCGCCGCAGCTCAGCGTGCCGAGCCTGCAGGTGCGCCCGGATGGCCGCATCTCCATGCCGCTGATCCCCGACATCGCCGCCGCCGGCAAGACGCCGACCGCGCTGTCCAAGGACATCGAGACGCGGCTGAAGCAGTATGTGAAGGAGCCGAACGTGTCCGTCATCGTCAGCGGCTTCGTCGGCCCGCTGGACCGGCAAATCCGGGTGATCGGCGAGGCATCGGAGCCACTGGCCATCCCCTACCGCGACCAGATGACGGTGCTGGACGTGATGATCCAGACCAAGGGCCTGACCCGCTACGCCGCCGGCAACAGCTCGATCATCGTGCGCGAGATCGGCGGCAAGCGGCAAACCATCAAGGTGCGGCTCAGCGACCTGCTGAAGGACGGCGATATCGACCAGAACGTGGCGATGCTGCCGGGCGACACCTTGATCATCCCGCAAAGCTGGTATTAGGGGCGCCGCGCGATGACGATGATGATGCTCCTGCTGCGCCGGCAGCTCAACGCCGCCTGGCGCTACCGCTGGTGGGCGGTGCTGTTCACCTGGGCGGTGTGCGCCGCCGGATGGGCATATACGTTCACCATCCCCAACTCCTACGAATCCAGCGCGCGGCTTTATGTCGATGCCGACGTGGTGCTGACGCCGCTGCTGCGCGGCCTGGCGATCGACAATGCCTCAGCGCAGCAGCTTGACGTGCTGCAACGGACGCTGCTGAGCCGGCCAAACCTGGAGAAGCTTATCTCCAAGACGTCGCTGGAGCTGGCGATCGCGGGTCCGTCCGACCGGGAGAGCATGGTGGAGCGGCTGGCGACCGATATCCGCATCACGCCGCAGACGCGCAACCTGTTCACCATCGCCTATCGCAACAAGTCGCCGCAGCTCGCCTATGACGTGGTGCGGTCCATGCTGACCACGTTCGTGGAGAGCAAGACCGGCGGCAACCGGAACGACCTGGAGAATGCCGGCAAGTTCCTGAACCAGCAGATCAGTCAGTATGAGCAGCAACTGCGTGACGCCGAGCGGAAGCGGGCGGAGTTCCGCGCCAAGTACGTGGACGTGCTGCCCGGCGCCGATGGCGGCGCGTCGCGGCTCGAGGCCGCCCAGGGGCAGGTGCGCGACCTGACGGGCCAGTTGCAGGATGCCGTGTCGAAGCGCGACACCCTAACGCGTGAGTTGTCAGGCACGCCCTCAGCCATCGTCACCGAGACCGATGCGGCAACCGGCGGCGTCAGCCGGCTGCGGGAGGCTGAGCGCACCCTGCGGGAGCTGCGCCTGCGTTATACCGAGGCCAATCCAGACGTGATCAGCCAGCGCCAGTTGGTCGCCTCGTTGCATGCGAGTGGCGACGACTCCACGCCCAGCCCGGGCGACAACCGAACCGGACCGCGCAGCCGGTCGGCGTCGAACCCGGTGTACGAAGCCTTGAAGACCCGGGTCGTCGATAATGAGTCCGTCATCGCCTCGCTCACCCGGCAGGTCAACGATGCGACCAAGGACCGCGACCGGCTGGAGACCATCGCCCGCAGTGCGCCGCAGTTGCAGGCGGACTACGCCAACGTCAACCGTGACTACGATGTCGTTCGCAAGAACTATGACGACCTGGTAGCCCGGCGCGAGTCCATGCGTATCTCCACTGCCGCCGATGCGGAAAGCGACAAGGCGCGTATCCAGATCATCGACCCGCCGCAGGTGCCGCAAAACCCGATTGCGCCAAAGCGTGCCCTGCTGCTGACCGGCGTGCTGGCCGGCGGCCTTGCGGCAGGCGCCGGGCTGGCATTGCTACTGGCGCAGCTTGACCAGTCGTTCCACTCCATCGATGACCTTCGCGACCTGGGATTCCCCGTCGTGGGCGGCGTGTCGATGCTGACGGTGGCGGCGCCGCTGGCCCGGCGGGTGCTTCGTCTCGGCCTGTTCGCCGCGGCCGTCGCGCTGCCCTTCGTGTGCTACAGCGGCCTGCTCGTACGGCTGCTGAAGCAGAGCGCCTCGGTCTGATCTGGTAGCAAAGGCTTAATCTCGTGGTGTGAGACTGGTCTCCTTATCGAGGAGATCCGCATGTCATCGCAGCCGCTGGAACTGGGCCGGGCCTACCCGACCGCCGCCAATCAGCCTTTGCCGGTCATCGTTTGCCTTCCCGTCATTGCGGGGCTGTCGGCCACGCTTTGGCTAGGGCTTGCCTGGCTTGCGAAGGCGCTCCTGGGCCTGTAAGCGGCGACCAGGTCGGGGGTGCGGGCGGCCGAGCAGGTTCGCCGAGTGCCCGACGCCGAGCAGGACGGGACACATGCACCGCATCGAACAAACCCCTGCCGCCGGCACTCCCCGGCGAACGGCGGGACCACGGCAGGCCGTCACAACGGCCATGGCCGGAAACGGTTGATGCCGGCCATCCGGCAGTGCGCCGTCCTGGTCGGTGGTCTCGGCACCCGCCTGGGACCGCTGACGGCGGACACGCCGAAGCCGATGCTGCCCGTGGCCGGACGTCCGTTCCTGGCATGGCTGCTGCGGGAGGTCGTGCGTTACGGGGTGACCGACATCCTGCTGCTGACCGGCCACCTGTCGGCCGTTGTGCAGGCCGGGCTGCAGGACCTGCAATCGCTGCTGCCGCGCCCGGTGACAATCAGCCTCAGCCAGGAGCCCTTCCAGGCCGGCACCGGCGGCGCGCTGCACCATGCGCGGGACCACCTGCATGAGCGTTTCCTGCTGCTGAACGGCGATTCCCTGTTCGATTGCGACCTGCCGGCTGCCCTGGCAGCCCCGGGTGGTCCGGAGGTGCTGGGCCGGCTGATGCTGCGCCGGGTGGACGACGCCTCGCGCTACGGCGTGGTCGAGACCCATGGCGACCAGGTGTCGGCCTTCCGCGAGCGCGGGACGGCAGGCGTAGCCGGGACCATCAACGGCGGAGTCTACCTGCTCGACCGCCGCATCCTGGAGCACGTCGGCCCCAACTGCTCGCTGGAGCGCGATGTGCTGCCGGGATTGGCCGGGCAGGGACGGCTGCGCGGGACGGCCGGCGACGGCTGGTTCATCGACATCGGCGTGCCGGACGATCTGGCCCGCGCCGGCGTGGAGGTGCCGCGCCGCCTGATGCGACCGGCGCTGTTCCTGGACCGTGACGGCGTGTGCAACGTGGATCATGGCTACGTCGGCACGCGGGAGCGGTTCGAGTGGATGCCGGGCGCCCTGGACGCGATCCGCCTGGCGCACCGGCGGGGCTGCCACGTGTTCCTGGTCACCAACCAGTCCGGCGTGGCCCGCGGCCTGTATGACGAGGCCGACGTGCAGGCCCTGCACCGCTGGATGCTGGACGAGGCGTTGCAGGCCGGCGGAACCATCGACGACGTCCGCTACTGTCCGTTCCATCTGGACGCCACGCGGCCCGAGTACCGCCAGGCCAGCCCGTGGCGGAAGCCCGAGCCTGGCATGATCCTGGACCTGCTGCACGCCTGGGGCCTGGACCCGGCCCGGTGCGCCCTGGTCGGGGATCAGCCGACCGACCTACAGGCCGCCGAGGCCGCGGGGATCATGGGCCACCTTTACCCCGGTGGCGACCTGGCCGCCTTTGTGACGCCCATCCTGGACCGGATCGCCCCCGGGTTCATTCATCCAGGCGTGATCGTTCCGGCCTAATTGTTACTGCGTAGTGGATACCCTGCGCACCTGTTCGGTCAGCCCGTGCTGCGCATCGACGAACCCACGCAGCAGGGCAACGAGCCGTGCCCGTTCGGCCGCGCCGATCCGGCCGGGCGCATCGGGCGCCGCCGTGATCAGAACGGGCGCGAAGCTTGGGCCGATCAGGCTATCGACCGCCTGGTGCAGCCGCCCCGCCAGGCCGCCCCGCGCCGGCGCCCCACCGACCCAGATGGCAAAGGCAACCAAGCGGTCCGGCGTCTTGCTCTCCACCAGGGACCATTGGCCGTTGTCTGGATCGGCGGTGACCAGGGACATCGTTTCGGTGTCCTCGGCCGCCGCTGGGATGGTCAGCCGCCCACGCTCCCGCGCGAGTTGGTCGGGCGTGGAGCGGGCCGGGAAGACGGACACCGTCACATTGAAGCCCCCCGCGCCGCACTGGTAGCGCAGCACAGCCTGATCCGTCACCGCCGGCCCTGCCGCCCCGGCCGAGCAGCCCGGCGGCGGCGCCAGCATCGGCGCGGCCGCAAACTGGCCCGGTGCCATGCCGCGGCTCAGCAGCCCCGCCATCGCCGGCCCTGCCGCGCACAGCACGCACGCCGCCAGCGCCGGCCAGAGCGGCCCGGTGCTGCCCAGCCGGCGTGCGGTCCCGGGACGGGGCAGTGCGGGCGCCTCCCGCCACGGCATGCCCCCGACCACCAGCAGCAGCATGACGACCGAGAAGAACCCCCAGCCATAGATGATGTGGTCGGCCGCCGCCGCCTCCGCACTGCCCAGGATGTTGCCGAGCACGACGATCCCCAGCGCACGGACGCCGTTGGCCAGGATGGGTACGACGATGGACGCCGCGATGAACGCCGCGCGCCGGCCCGGGCTGCGGTAGTTCAGCAGGGCGTAGAACACGCCGAATGCCACGGCCGCGATCAGGAAGCGCAGGCCGGCGCAGGCCTCGGCCACGTAGAACGTGCCGGCGGAGATCTCGATGGTCAGGTTGGTGATGTAGGCCGGGATGCCGAGCACCCGCAGGCCGACGCGGATGAACCCGGCGGTGAAGCCCTGCAGCGCCGGCGTGATGAATGCCCCGAACGGCACCAGGAAGAACAGGTAGAGCAGCGGCCCCGCCAAGGTGCGGAACAGCCGCCATCCCAGCACCGCGAGGAACAGCACCTCCAGCCCGGCCACGGCGGCGATCTGCCGGCCCTCCATGATGCCCAGGCGCTCTGCCGCGAACCAGGCGCCGGCGACCGGCACGGCCAGCAGGGCGAACCGCAGGCTGGGCTGCGCCTGCAGGCCGGCCAGCGCCTCCCGGCGGTCCCAGGCCAGGTACAGCGCCATCGGCAGGATCAGGAAGCAGTGACCGTACGCGGTGGACGCCAGCCACACCGACACCGCCGCCTGCACCTCTGGGAAGAACAGGGCGCCCAGCGCGGCGACGCCGACCGCCAGCACCCCGGCTATGGGCGCGAACGTGGCGCGTAGGCTGGACAGGGAGGTCGTTGCGGACATCACCGCTGCATAGCACGCCGGACCCCGTTGCGGCAGCGCAAAGCCAGGATCAGCCGATGCCGCGGACCAGGTGCGGCCCGATCAGGTTGGCAACCGGCACCGGCAGGCGCTTCCAGGCGGCGATGAACAGCCGGTACTTCGGGTTCAGCGGATTGTGGTCCGGGATGCCGGCGCCGGGCTGCAGGCGGTAGCGGTAATGCAGGGGCGCCGGCTCGAACCCCCAGTTTTTCTTGAACGAGAATGCCCCGGTGCCGACCTTGCTCCGGCCGAAGTCGAACAGCCGGCAGCCCCGCGCCGCCGCCCGGCGCATCACGTCCCAGTACATGAAGTCGTTCGAGTAGCTGCTCCGCGCCGCCGCCGTGCCGCCGCCATAGTATGGCAGCACCTCGTCCCGGTCGTAGAAGTTCAGCACCGCGCTGATTGGGGTGCCGGCGTCCAGGACGGTCACGACGTCCATCTCCCCGCGGAACACCTCGGCCAGCAGCCGGAAGTAGCGGCGGCTGAACACGGGCGTGCCCAGGTTGCGGACGCTTTGGGCATAGATCGCGTGCAGCCCGTCCACCGTGTCGGTGACGACCGAGGTCAGGCCGCGGTCAATCCCCTTGCGGACCATGGCGCGCTGCTTGCGGGGGATGGCCTTCATGTTGGCGTCGTCGTCGGCGGTGATCGGCTTGCGGAAGGTGGCATACAGGCCGTCGCGGGTCTGCCACTCGTCCTCGGGCAGCCAGCCCTCGGGGAGGGGGTGCAGGAACCGGAACTCCGCCGACGTGGCGCCGGTCTGGCCCATCAGCGCGGCGGCGTGCGCCTGCAGCGCCATGGCGGAGGCGCGGTCGGCCGCCAACGGGCCGCCATAGACGCAGAACGGGCTGGACATCAGGCTGTTGCCGAACAGCATCGTCTTCACGTGGACCAGCGGCAGCACGCCGGTGATGGCGCCATCCTGCTCGGCGGCGACATAATGCGGCGTATGGCCGAAGGCATCGCGGAACATCCCGGCCCAGGCCGAGCGGTGGAAGAAGGTGCCGGTCGGCGTCCCCGCCACGAACCGGTCCCAGGCCGGCGCCATCCCGGCGTCCAGCGGGCGAACCTTCACCGGCATGGGATTACGGGACGGCCAGGGCGGGGGCGAACACCCGGTCCATGCGGTCCCAGGCGAAGTCGCGCAACAGCCGTTCCAGCCGGCCCGGCATGGCGGCGATGTTCACGTAGTGGCGGAAGCGCGACATGCGCGGGGCGGCGACGCGCGGCTGCGCCGGGTCGATCTCCCAAGGGTGGAAGTAGAACACGCCCGCCGCCTGCTCCGCCCGGTTGAAGCGGCGCAGCGCCAGGCGGAACAACGCATAGGGCGTCAGCCGGAAGTAGCCGCCGCCGGCGCAGGGCAGGTTGCGGCCGCCCAGCCGCAGGGTCGTCATCGGGATTTCCAGCAGCGGGCCGGCCGCGGGCTTGTAGGGGAAGCGCGGCGCGTCCGGCGCGCCATACAGGTCATGCCGCACCGGGAAGACGCTGCTGCTGTAGCGGTAGCCCTCCTCCGCCAGCACGTCGAACGCCCAGGGGTTGCGCGGCCCGATGGAGAAGGTGGGGGCGCGGTAGCCCTGGACGGGGACGCCGCCCAGATCCTCCAGGGTGGCCTTGGCCCGGCGCACGTCGTCGCGGAACGCCTCGGGCGTCTGGCCGTCCGCGCGGGCGTGGCCGTAGCCGTGGCTGGCCAGCTCGTGCCCGGCGGCGACGATGGCGCGCACCACGCCGGGGTGGCGGTCGGCGATCCAGCCCAGGGTGAAGAACGTGCCCTTGATCGCGGCGCGGTCGAACGCCTGCAGGATGTGGTCCATGTTCGCCTCGACCCGGCACGGGATG
>CAXTFY010000027.1:14766-18287 GCA_964243265.1 uncultured Acetobacteraceae bacterium
GACACCTTCTTTTCCAACGCCTCCACCCGCGCATGCAGCTCGCCGTTATGGCCCACTGAAGCCGCAGCGGCAGGGCGGGCCGCGTCCACGCCGTCGCCCCGCTCGCCATCCAGGTCCGCCGACAGCTCCAGCGCCGTCGCTTCCACCACCGCGCCGGTGATGTCGTGCGTCTCCTCCAGCACGCCATACAGCAGCACCCGCGAGCAAAGCCGGTTGATCCGCCGCGGGATGCCGCCGGTGTGGTCGTACACGCACGCAAACGCCTCGTCCGACCAGTGCGGGTCGCCGGACCAGCCGACCGCATGCAGCCGGTGCTCGATGTAGGCGCGCGTCTCCTCCTGGGTCAGCGGTCCCAGGTGATAGCTGGTCAGCACCCGCTGGCGGAGCTGGTCCATGTTCGGGCTGGCGAGGATGCGGCGGAACTGCGGCTGGCCCAGCAGGATCGTCTGCAGGCTGGTGCGGCCGTCCACGGTGATGTTGGACAGCATCCGCAGCTCCTCCAGCGCCGGCATCGACAGGTTCTGCGCCTCGTCCACGATCAGCAGGCAACGCTTGCCCACCGCCTGGTGCTGGCGCAGCACGTCCTCGAAGCGGTGCAGCAGCCCGGCCTTCCCCGTGCCCTCGTCGGTCAGGCCGAACCCGGCCATCGCCAGGCGGAACAGGTCGCCCTCCGACACCTGCGTCGTGCTGATGCGGGCGATGGTGTAGGCGCCGGGGTCCATTTGCGAGCGCAGCCACTCGACCAGCGTGGTCTTGCCCGCGCCGACCTCCCCGGTGATGACGATGAAGCCCTCGCCCTGGGCCAGGCCGTAGTTCAGGTGGGCGATGGCGCGGCTGTGCCCCTTGCTGCCGAAAAAGAACCGGCTGTCGGGCGTCAACTGGAACGGCATCGCCGTCAGGTTGTAGAAGGTTTCGTACACGGTCCCGCCGTTCAGAAGCTCTTGCGCAGGCCGACGAGGAAGGCGTTCTCGGTGTAGTTCCCCGTCTGGCCAAGCTGGCCAAGCTGGTTGGTGGTCAGGTTGTTGAAGCCGCTCGAGCCGGACACGTTGGTGAACGTATACAGCGCCCGCCCGGTCAGCGTCGGGGTGAAGGTATAGTTCAGCGAGGCCGAAGCCGCGATGGATGTCTGCGACCCCGAACCGACGCCGAGCACCGCCCCGTTGTTGTTCACCCCATACGACAGGCTGGCCGTACTGCTCAGCCGCTCCGACAACTGGTGCCCCCAGCTTAGGGTGCCATAGGCGCCGCTGGTGTTGGTGCCCGCCGGGACGACGCCCGTGCCCGTGCTGGTGATGGCGGCGCCGACCGTGGTGCGGTTCTCGTTCACGAAGCTCGCGGTGAACGAATCGCGGTCCAGGCTGTACACCGCGGTGATGGAGAAGGTGCGCAACTCGAACAGGTTGTTCTGCGTGCCGAAGAAGCCGTTGCTGGTCCCCGACACCGGCGCACCCGTCACCCGGTCGGTCAGCAACCCGTTCGGGCCGACGTTCGTGGTGGCCAGCACGTCCTGCAACTGCTCGGAGTCCGTGGTCAGCCCGGTGCTGTAGCGCACGTAAACCGAGGTCCGCGCGCCGGGCGACCAGTGGCCGTCGGCGGCGAAGTCGTTGAACCCGTCCTTGCGCCCATACGTCAGCGTCAGCGACAGGTTCGGGTTGGGGGCGTAGCGCCCGCCGACGTTGTATTCGCCCTGGTTGACATTGTAGGGCGGCACCCCGGCGTAGTGCAGGTCCTGGTAGCCGATGGTGCCCAGCGCCGTGAACGCCCGGGTGACGGCATAGCCGGTCGTGCTGCTGACCTCGTTGCGGAAGGCGCCGCTGTAGCTGCCGGTGCCGTTGTACTGGGTGGCCTCGATCACCACCTGGTCGTTGATGCGGCCGAAGTTCTCGCCCGTGGTGAACGATGCGCGCTCCCGCTCCGTCGTCAGGTTGCCGCTGCTGCCATAGAACGCCTGGTTGGCGCCGAACGCCCCGGCGTTTCCAGCAACTCCGGCGCTGTTGACGGTTGGGGTGACGAACACCCCATTCTCCCCGCTCGGTATGTTCTGGAACGTCTGGGCGATGGAGAAGCCGGCCAGGGCCGTGCCCCAGCCGCCGAACCGGTGCTGCACATAGGGGGTCGCGGCCAGCGTGACCGAGGTGGTCTGGTTGTTGTTGTTATTGTTGAAGCCCTGGTTGCCCGGCACGCCGAAGCCGCCGGTGACCGACGACTCGGACACGCTGCCCCGCAGGTCCAGGAACAGCGTGTCCGGCACGAAGGTGATCAGCGCCCCCGCCTGGCCGGACTGCTCCGACCTGTCTTGACTTGGGTTCTGGGCGTAGATGCCGAACGTCGGGGTGTAGGAGGCGTTGGCCTGGATGTGCGCCGTCTCCCCGGTGACCTGGATGCCGGGGGAAATCAGCGTGAACGCGTCGGCCCGGCGCGGCGAGTTGATCCGGTACGCGTTGTCCGTCAGGCCGACATCGACGCCGATCGAGGGGGAGACCTGCCAGTTGCGCTCCGTCGTGCGGACCGGCGGGTTGGGCAGGTAGGCCTCCAGCGCCCCGCGCAGGTCGCCGACCGCGCCGGTGTCCAGCCCGGTCGCCGGCAGCACCGACTGTGCCTGGCCCGGCGCGGCCTGCACCAGGCCCACCGCGACCAGGGCCGACGCTGCGGCGTGGCGGCAACCCAGGGGGGGAGGGCGAAGCGCGGGACGGCAATGCGGCACTAGCTGTAATTCCCGTAATAATCATAGGCGCCGAAGGTGTGGCTGGTGGTCAGGCGCACCTTGTTCAGCAGCATGGTGATGGTCGGGCAGACCCGCACCAGCTCCAGCGCCGCCTCGACTTCGGCGCGCTGGGTCCGCTCGGCCTCGATCACCATGACGACCTGGCCGACGAACGGCGCGACGGTGTGCGGGTCGCTGGTGGACAGGCAGGGCGCGGCGTCCAGCACGATGACATGCTTGGGATACAGCCGGGCGAGCTGCATGATGGTGGTCGTGATGGGATGGCCGGACATCGTGCCGGGGGTGTCGGCAGAACGCCGGCCGACCGGCAGGAACAGCAGGTTCGAGATCGCCGTGGTGCGGACCGCCGCTTCGGGCCGCAGGGCCGGGTTGGCGACGAGGTCGTAGAACCCCGGTCCGTCCTGCGCGCCAAGCAGCACGCTCACCGGGCGAAGCTTGGCATCGAGGTCAACGAGCAGGACGTTCTCGTTGGTGTGCTGCGCGATGCTGCCCGCCAGGTTGAGCGAGGTGAAGCTTTTGCCCTCGCCGGGGCGGGCGCTGGTGACCATCACCAGGTTGGAGGCCCCCATGCTTGGCGCGCCCATGCTGGACGCTCCCGCGGCGCCGTGCTCCTCACGCAACGCGCGCAGCACGCGGCCGAGCACGATCCGGTACTCCTCGGAGATGCGGGTGCGCGCCGTGCGGGCGACGACCATGCCCGCCGTTTGCAGCACATCGAGGCTGATCGGCGGTTGGGCCGAGTGGGTCGGCGCCGGCTTGGCCGCTGCAAGCTGGGTCGTTGCAGGTTGGATCGTTG
>CAXTFY010000027.1:18387-23674 GCA_964243265.1 uncultured Acetobacteraceae bacterium
GGGTCGTTGCAGGTTGGATCGTTGATGGCTGGATCGTTGCCGGATGTGGCTCCTGCGGCAGCGGGATCGCCCCAACCACCCCGTCCGGCAGCGGCGGCGGCTCCAACTCGCTTTGCACGAAGGTGGCGGGCGCGTCCACGACGGCTGGGATGGCAGGCGGCAGCGGCACCGGCCGCGGCAGGGGGACCTGCGTGACCCTCGCGACCGGCACGGCGATGCCCGCCGCAGGGTCGGGGCTACGCGCCGCGGCATTCTGCAGCAGCGCTGCAGCCCGCTCGATCAGGTGGTCGGTTGGGGGCATCGTCAGCCACCTGCCTGGCAGGCGGCGGCGCGGCATGCATGCAGGGCTTCCCGGCGGCCTGCTGCCCACGGGCCGTTTCCGGCAAATCCAGACACGGCGGGCGACATCCGGCTCGGCACTACAAAGCATCCTTTGATGGACAAGCCTGAGCTTGGGAAGGCTTGGGTTGGGGGCAGGCCTGGGAACGGCGCGTCAAGGCGGGCGCCAGGCAGGCCGGTATCGGGCACCCATGCCGGGAAATCAACCATGCAACATCCGACTGCACTCCTGCGGCATAAACCAGAGTGCCGAAGCAGCATGGCGTGATTGCGGCCGGTCCGCCACTCCCACCGGGTCGTCGTTGCGTCACGGCCACACCCCCAGCGGCTTCGACACCCTGGCAAGACACGGCTGATATGCCGCGACTGGTTTACCGGACGTGAACATATATTTGCTACATTTTGTTTGTAACCCCCGGCTGCCACAGACAGGTCGGGACGCTCACGTTATAACCAGCCTACTGACGCCGCCGCCGTGCCCAATTCCAAAAATTACTCGCTAAGCGTTCTAAAATCCTCCGGTTGCAGGCCTCGCTGGCGCGGCTTGGGATCCGATGGTGGAACTGCGGCGCATGCACGCACGAGGATACGATGACACGAATAGCCGGAAGCCTGGTCTCACTGGAAATGCTCGCGTTGTGGCTGCTGGAGATGGCGCTGTCGTTCTGCCTGGCATGCGAGCTGCTGACTGCGGAGCCGTTCGGCGCAGCCCTGCAGCCTGCGGTCGTCAACCACGCGCTGATCCTGTCGCTCACGGTCGGCCTGAGCGCCTCGGCAGCCGGGCTGTATCGCCTGCAGGTGTTCCGGCGCACCCGCTCGATGCTGCTCAACACTGCGCTGGGCGGGATCGTGGCCTTTCCGGCGGCCTGGGCTGTCAGCCTTGCCCTGGGCTTGAACGCCGACTTCCTGCTGGGTTACGACGCCCTGTGGCCGTTGAAGATCGTCGTGACCTGGGTCGCGATGCTGTTCGCCACGCGGCTGCTGTTTCTGGCGGCAGTACGGTCCAACCTGTTCGTCCGCCGGGTCGCGGTGCTGGGTCCGATCGGATCGGTGTCGGCGACGGCGACGGCGGTCCGCGGCGGTCAGGAGGGCTTCATCGAGATCGTGGACATCGCGGGCGCTGGCCTCGTGCCTGCGGCCATGCGGCGGGCCGGCATCCATGACCTCGTGGCGTCGCAGGCGGCCTACGGCGCCCTGACGCCGGCCGCCCTGGCAGCGTTCCGGACCGCCGGCGTCACCGTCGAGAGCGAGATGCAGTTCTGGGAGCGGTGCCTGAAGCGGGTCGATGTGGCGCACTTGGACGCTGGCTGGGTGGCCTCGCTGGACGTGGCCGGCGCCGGCCGGGCCCAGGCGGTGGTCAACCGGCTCGGCGACATCTGCACCAGCTTGGCGCTGCTGGCGTTGACGCTGCCGCTCATGCTGCTGGTCGCAGTGCTGGTGCGCCTCGATAGCCCGGGTCCCGTGCTGTACCGCCAGGAGCGGGTGGGGCTGGGCGGCAAGGTGTTCACCGTGTTGAAGTTCCGCAGCATGAAGGTGGACGCCGAGGCCCGCGGACCCGTCTGGGCCAAGCAGCGCGACCCTCGGGTCACCACCGTCGGCTCCTTCATGCGGCGCACGCGGATCGACGAGTTGCCGCAACTGTTCAACGTGCTGCGCGGGGAGATGAGCTTCATCGGGCCGCGGCCGGAGCGTCCGCACTTCGTCGAGCAGTTGGCAGAGGTCATCCCGTTCTACCGCGAGCGCGCCCGGGTGAAGCCGGGGCTGACCGGGTGGGCGCAGGTCAACTTCCCCTATGGCGCGTCGGTCGAGGATGCCCGTGGCAAGCTGTCCTATGACCTGTATTATGTGAAGCACCGCAGCATCCTGCTCGACTTGTCGATCCTGTTCGCGACGGTGCGGGTGATCCTGTTCCAGGAAGGCTCGCGATAGCCGGGCGCCGTCGCCCTGCTCCTAGGTGAATGAGGGGGCGATGACCTCCCAGCAGCTTCTGTTCGCCGTCTGCGCCGTGGCCTACTCCATGCTGTGCTGCGTGATCGCCTGGCAGGCGCCGCAGCGCAGCGGCTGGTTGCTGGCTGGGTGCTGCGCCGCGACCGCGGCCTGGTCTGGCGCGTCGGCTGCGACGCCGGTGCCAGGCTACAGCGGCGTTCCCGGCGCATTGGACTTGGTGCGCGCGCTGGCGTGGTTCGGGTTCGTCCTGCACCTCTATCGCCGCTATGTGCCGGGCTTGGCTGCAGGGGGCTTGACTGCAGCGGGCCGGGACGTGGCGGGCCGCAGCTTCATGCTGATTGGCCTGGCGGCGCTGCCGATTGCCGCCGTTGCAGCATGGTTGGACTGGGCGCCGGCTGCTGGCCAGCCTTCGTTGTGGTCGGTCGGCATCGTGCTCCGGCTGGCCATCGCCGTTTGCGAGCTGCTGCTGATCGAGAACCTGTACCTGAACGTGCCGGACACCAACCGCTGGCATGTGGCGCTGCCCTGCGTGCTGCTGGGCGGCTTGGCCTGCTTTGATGTGCTGCTGGGCGCCGACACGGTGCTGTTCCATGAATCGTCCGGGGCGTTGGCCAGCGCGCGAGTGGTGGCGACGCTGACGATCTCCCCCCTGCTGGTGGTCGCGGCCGCGCGGGACCGGCGGTGGCGGCGCACGCTGCAACTGTCGCGCACGGCGGTGTTCCACAGCGCGACGCTGATCCTCAGCGGCGCGGTGCTGCTGGCGCTGTCGCTCTCGGGTGAGGTGTTCCGCCGCTTCGGCGCGGATTGGGGCTGGCTGGCCCAGGTAAGCCTGCTGTTCGCGGGCTTGATGGGGTTGGGGGTGCTGGCGACCTCGGGGTCGGCGCGGTCGGTGCTGCGCCGGGTCGTGGTGCAGCACTTCTTCTCCACCCGGTATGACTATCAGCGGCAGTGGCTGGCCTGCATCGACACCTTGTCCGACGCAGCCTCGGAGGGGCGGACGGCGCTGCACACCCGGGTGATCCAGGCGATGGCGGACGTGGTGGACAGCCCCGGCGGCGCGCTGTTCCTGCGCGACGCCGGCCAGGGGTCGTTTCAATGGGCGGGGTCCTGGAACATGCCGGCCGCCGCGGCAGTGCCGGCCGACCACCCGCTGGTCGCAGCCATGCGCGGCGGCGCCTGGATCGTTGCCATGAACAAGGACCCGGCGCTGTCCGGCGGCGCGGTCGGACAGCTTGGGCGCACATGGCTCGGCGTGCCGCTGGCGCACGGCCTGGTGCAGACCGGCGTCGTCCTGCTCGCGCCGCCCCGCGCACCCTTCAAGCTGGACCAGGAGGTGTTCGACCTGCTGCGGATCGTCGGCCGCGAGGTGGCAACCTACGTGGCCGAGCAGCGGGCCACCCGCGTGCTGTTGCAGACCCGCCAACTGCACGACTACGGCAAGCGGTTCGCCTTCGTCGCCCATGACATCAAGAACGTGTCCAGCCAGTTGTCGCTGCTGTTGTCCAATGCCGAGCGCCACATCAGCAATCCGGAGTTCCAGCAGGACATGCTGGACACGGTACGTTCATCCGTGACAAAGATAACCTTGTTATTACGCCGGCTCGATGAGCCGTCCGCCGACCGTGCCCCTGCCGCCCTGGCCCCGCTGCCTCGTCTTGAGGAGTTGGTCGCGACGTATGGGCGGGTCCGCAAATCGCCTGTGATGCTTGAGCATGACGGCTCCACCGCGACGGTCGCAATGGGGCCGGACGGCTTTGACACTGCCGTAACACACTTGTTGAACAATGCTGTCGAGGCGTCGGCTGGAATGGCCGTTCTGATCCGTGTGCGGCATGAAGTGGGACAGGTTGTGATCGATATCGTGGACAACGGGCCAGGCATGTCAGTCGAGTTCATGCGCGACCAGCTTTTCAAGCCGTTCGGCACCTCCAAGCGGCATGGCTCCGGCATCGGCGCGTTCCAGGCCCGCGAGCTGGTGCGCGAGGGCGGGGGCGACGTGCAGGCAATTAGCAGTACCGAGCGCGGGGCCTCTGGCACGACGATGCGGATCACCCTGCCGCGCGCCGACATCGCCGAGGTGGCCGCAAGCCCTGCCGCGTCCTCGCTTGCGGGTGCGGAGGACCAGGCATGAGCCTGCCGAAGCTGCTGATCATCGAGGACGACATGGGCCTGTGCAGCCAGTACCGCTGGGCGTTCCCGTCCTGCCAGGTGCTGTTCGCCCACAACCGTGCCCAGGCGCTGCAAGTGGCGCAGAAGGAGCACCCGTCGGTCGCCATCATGGACCTCGGCCTGCCGCCCGACCCGGACGGCGTCAGCGAGGGGTTTGCCACCCTCGACGGCCTGGCCCGGCAGTTGCCCGACACCAAGGTGATCGTCGCCACCAGCCATGGCGACCGCAGCCATGCTCTGCGTGCCATCGCCGCTGGGGCGTATGATTTTTGCGAGAAGCCGATCGACATCGGCATGCTCGGCACCATCGTCGCGCGCAGCCTGCGCCTGCACACCCTGCAGGACGAGAACCGCCGCGTGCAGGACGCCCCGCCGCCCTCGCCGATCAAGGGCATCGTCGCCGCCGACCCCGGCATGCTGAAGGTGTGCCGGGACGTGGAGAAGCTGGCGCCGGCCAACGTCGCGGTGCTGCTGCTGGGGGAAAGCGGCACGGGCAAGGAGGCGCTGGCCCGCGCGCTGCACGACCTCAGCCCGCGCGCCCGCCAGCCGTTCGTGGCGATCAACTGCGGTGCCATCCCGGAGGCGCTGCTGGAAAGCGAGCTGTTCGGCCATGAGCGCGGCGCCTTCACCGGCGCCGTCAAGCAGACGCTGGGCAAGATTGAGCTGGCCAGCAAGGGCACGCTGTTCCTGGATGAGATCGGCGACCTGCCGCATCAGTTGCAGGTCAAGCTGCTGCGCTTCCTGCAGGAGCAGACCGTGGAGCGCATCGGCGGCCGACAGCCGATCAAGGTGGACGTGCGCGTGGTCTCCGCCACCAACATCCGGTTGCAGG
>CAXTFY010000028.1:0-23642 GCA_964243265.1 uncultured Acetobacteraceae bacterium
CCGCCCGCTACGCCGAGTTCATCGGCAACGAGATCCAGAAGGCGTACCTGGAAAGCTATGGCGACTACGGCCAGAACCTGTTCGACCGCTACCTCGACTATGCCGACGCCTGGATCGAGGACCAGGACTTCAAGGACCCCGACACGGGCCAGATGATGAGCCGCGACCTGCTGAATGGCGAGCTGACCAAGATCGAGAAGCCGGCCGGGATCGCCAACCCGAAGGACTTCCGCAACGAGGTGGTGAAGTTCGCGCTGCGCAGCCGGGCCGCGCATGGTGGGCACAACCCGTCGTGGACGTCGTATGAGAAGATACGCGAGGTGATCGAGAAGCGGATGTTCTCCCAGGTCGAGGACCTGCTGCCGGTGATCAGCTTCGGGTCCAAGAAGGACGGGGACACGGAGAAGAAGCACCACGACTTCGTTGCCCGCATGGTGTCGCGCGGCTACACCGAACGCCAGGTCCGGCGGCTGGTCGAGTGGTATATGCGGATCAAGCAATCAGCTTAAGCCCTGAGGACGCCCTTGGACATCATCGACAGACGCCCCAACCCGCACGGCAAAAACCTGGAGAACCGGCAGCGCGTGCTGACGCGGGCCAGGGAGGCGATTTCGGAAGCGGCCCGTGCGGCGATCCGCGACAGCACCCTGCGCGAGCTGGGCCAGGGGGAAGCCGTGACGATCCCGGCCGACGTGCTGCACGAGCCGTCGTTCCACACGATGTTCACCAAGGGCGAGCGCCACCTGGTGCTGTCCGGGAACAAGGAGTTCTCGACCGGCGACCGGATCAAGCGGTCGCAGGAGGGTGGCGGCCAGGGCGGCGCCGGGGCTGGACAAGGCAGCGGCGAGGCGGAGGACGGCTTCCGCTTCGTGCTGACGCGGGACGAGTTCCTCGACCTGTTCTTCGAGGATCTCGAGTTGCCCGATCTGGTGAAGAACCAGGTGGTGGCGGCGGAAACCACGGCGCCGAGCCGCGCCGGCATCACCACGGACGGCTCCCCGTCCCGCGTGGACCTGTCGCGCACCATGCGCCATTCCCTGGCCCGGCGGATCGGGCTGCGCCGCCCCAAGCCGCCCGAAGTGCGGGAGGTGGAGGCGGAGATCGCCCTGCTGGAGCGGACCGGGGAGGACCCCGACCGGCTGCGGATGCTGCGGGGCGAGCTGGAGCTGGCTCTGCGCAGGCTGTCGCGGGTGCCCTGGATCGATCCGCTCGACATGCGCTACCGCCGGTTCCAGCCGCAGCCGAAGCCGTCCGCCCGTGCGGTGATGTTCTGCCTGATGGACGTGTCGGGGTCGATGTCGGAACCCATGAAGGATTTGGCCAAGCGGTTCTTCCTGCTGCTGCATGTGTTCCTGGAGCGCCGCTACAAGCGGGTGGACCTGGTGTTCATCCGGCATACCGAGGTTGCCGAGGAAGTGGACGAGGGCACGTTCTTCACCGACCCGCGCACGGGCGGGACGGTGGTGTCCACCGCGCTCGCCGAGTTCACCCGCATCCAGCGCGAGCGCTACCCCAAGGAGTCTTGGAACATCTACGCGGCGCAGGCGTCCGACGGCGACAA
Source organism: uncultured Acetobacteraceae bacterium (assembly GCA_964243265.1). Taxonomy (GTDB): domain Bacteria; phylum Pseudomonadota; class Alphaproteobacteria; order Acetobacterales; family Acetobacteraceae; genus DASWOJ01. Next base: position 1,562 of record CAXTFY010000028.1, read on the forward strand.
CTCCGGCGGCGACACGCCACGCGCCGTGGCGATGCTGGAGGCCGACATCCTGCCGGTGGTGCAGCACTTCGCCTACATCGAGATCGCCCAGTCGCTGATGGTGATCCGCAGCGGGACCGACCTGTGGCGCGGCTACGCACCGCTCGCGGAACGCGCCCCGAACCTGGCCATGCAGCGTGTGGCGGAGCGGCGGGACATCTTCCCGGTGTTCCGCGACCTGTTCGCACGGCGGGCGGCGGCATGAGCGGCCTGCTGTACCAGGGCACGGACTGGAACTTCGGCACCCTGAGCCGCTGCTACGACGCCATCGAGCGCGTCGCCACCGACGAGCTTGGCCTCGATTGCTATCCGAACCGCCTTGAGGTGATCACGTCCGAGCAGATGCTCGACGTGTATACCTCGCACGGCATGCCGCTGACCTACCGGCACTGGTCGTATGGCAAGCGCTTCCTGCAGCACGAGCACAGCTACCGGCGCGGCTACACCAGCCTTGCCTATGAGGTGGTGATCAACTCCAGCCCGTGCATCTCCTACCTGATGGAGGAGAACACGGCGACGATGCAGGCGTTGGTGATCGCCCATGCGGCGTTCGGCCACAACCACTTCTTCCGCGCCAACCGCCTGTTCCGGCAATGGACGGAAGCGTCGTCCATCCTCGACTACCTTGAGTTCGCGCGGGGCTACATTGCCCGGTGCGAGGACAGGCATGGCGTCGCGGCCGTCGAGCGCGTGCTGGATGCGGCGCACAGCCTGTCGCGCCATGGCGTGCACCGTCACGGGGGGAGCCGCCCGGTGCTGCACACGGAGGAGAAGCGCGAGCGCGAGCGGCTGGAGCATGCCGAACGGGTGTACGACGACCTGTGGCGCACCCTGCCGCTCGGCAAGCCCGCCCCCGGGATGGACAAGGCCTCCGAGCGCCGGCGCCGCCTGGGGCTGCCGGAGGAGAACCTGCTGTATTTCCTGGAGAAGACCTCGCCCCGGCTGGAACCCTGGGAGCGCGAGGTGGTGCGCATCGTCCGGCTGATCGCCCAGTACTTCTACCCGCAGCCGCAGGTGAAGCTGATGAACGAGGGCTGTGCCACCTGGGTCCACCAGCGGATCATGACCCGGCTGCATGAGACCGGGCAGATCGACGACGCGGCGTTCCTGGAGGTGCTGCACTCGACCAGCAACGTCATCATGCAGCCGGGCTTCGACCATCCTGCCGGCGGCCCGGACTTCAATCCCTATGCCCTGGGGTATGCCATGATGACGGACATCGCCCGCATCTGCGAGGCGCCCACACCGGAGGACCGCGCCTGGTTCCCCGACGTGGCCGGCAATGGGGACCCGGTCGGCACGTTGCGCCAGGTCTGGGCGGACTACCGCGACGAGAGCTTCGTGCTGCAGTACCTGTCGCCCAAGGTCATCCGGGACTTCCGCATGTTCCGCCTGCTGGACAACACCACCGATCCGACGCTGCTGGTGGACGCCATCCACGACGACGAGGGATACCGGGCCATCCGCCGCAGCCTGGCGCGGTCGTATGACCCGGGACTGAACGACTCGGACGTGCAGGTCAAGGACGTGGACCTGTCCGGCGACCGGCGGCTGATCCTTGAGCACCGCACCCGCCCGGGCAGGCTGCTCGCCCGTGGGGATGCCGAAGGAACGCTGCGCTATGCCGCCGCGCTTTGGGGCTATGAGGTGGTCATGCAGGAGGTGGACGCCGGTACCGAAGCGGTATTAGCGACATACTCGGCTAATCCGACGGCGTGATAAGGCGCATGGTCACGTCGCGCGTGTGGGCGGCTGCTTGGGTCCAAGGGGCTGCCGCACGATCCGACAAGCGGTGCGAGGACGGTCATGTCGTGAGGTTGACCTGCCCTCGATAGCGCTGGCGAATTCGCCCGACCCGCCCAGGACGCGCATCGGCAGGGTGAGCAGACCCGTCCTCAATGCCGATGAAGCGGGGTCCACGAGGCCGATGAGGTCCTGAACAAACGTCCAATTCCGAACTCGCCAGCGGTATCGAGGGTGGGTCAGCTTCCCCTCACGTGTGACCCGCCTTGGAACCATGCGCCAGCGCCAGGCTGCAAACTTGCAGAGCAGGCAGGCCTATCCCGCCCGCTGCAACGCCTGCCAGATCCGTTGCGCCGACGCTGGCATGTCAAGCTGCTCCACCCCAGCCGGACGCAGCGCGTCCAGCACCGCGTTCATCGCCGTCGCCAGCGCCCCCGTCGTCCCGGCCTCGCCTGCGCCCTTCACCCCCAGCGGGTTGTTGGGCGACGGCACCGACAAGTCCTGGATCGTCACCCGGCGCAGCAGGTCCGCGTGCGGCATGGCATAGTCCATGAAGCTCGCCGTCAGGAGCTGGCCGTCCTCCTGATAGACGCAGACCTCGCCGAACACCTGGCCCAGCCCCTGCATGATGCCGCCCAGGATCTGCCCCTCCAGCAGGGTGTGGTTCAGCACCACGCCGCAATCGTCCACCGCGACGTAGCGGATGATCTCGGCCATGCCGGTCTCCGGATCGACCTCGACCTCGGCGACATGCGCGCCGCTGGGGAAGGCGCGGCTGGCAGGCAACGCCTGCATGGTGTCCAAGGGCGTGCTGCCGTCCGCCGGGCGGGCCAGCTCCAGCAGGCCGATGCCGCGGTCGGTGCCGGCGATGCGGTACTCGCCCGCGGCATATTCGATGTCCGATGCCGCCGCTTCCAGCGCGTCCGACGCCAGGGCCAAGCCTTTCTCCACTACGGCCTGGGCGACGACGTGGCTTGCCGCCCCCTGCGACAGCATTGAGCGTGAGGCGAACGCGCCGCCGCCGAACACCGCGGGGCCGTCGGGGTCCCCGGCCGACAAGGTAATCGCGCCGGGGTCCAGGCCCAGCACGCGGGCGACGATCTCGGGGAACACCGTCTCGTGCCCCTGTCCCGAGGAGTGGGTGGCGGCATGCACGGTGACGCCGCCGTCGCCGCCGAAGCTGATCAGCACTTCATCGCGGGGCGCCACGCCGCCGGCAGGCTCGACGAACACCGCGCAGCCGATGCCGCGCAGCCGGCCGCGGGTGGCGGCCTCCGCCCGGCGCGTCTCGAACCCGGCCCAGTCGGCCTCCCGCGTCACGGCGTCCAGCAGGGCCGCGTAGTCGCCGCTGTCGTACACCGCCGCCATCGGCCCACCGGTGGGCAGGCGATAGGGAAAGGCGTCGCGCGGCACCAGGTTGCGGCGGCGCAGGTCCAGCCGGTCGATGCCGGTCTGCCGGGCCGCCTCGTCCACCAGGCGCTCGATGGCGTAGGCCATGTCGGGGCGACCGGCGCCGCGGTAGGCGGTGATCGGGATGGTGTTGGTCAGCGCCAGGCGGTGCCGGCCATGCACGGCGGGGATGCGGTAGGTGCCGGTGCACATCATGGCCGGGTTCAGGGTGTTGATCAGCGGTCCCGTCGCCACGGGGAACGCGCCCTGGTCGCACAGCCACTCGTGCCGGATTGCCAGGAAGCGGCCGTTCTCATCCAGCGCCAGCTCGGCATGCATCCGCAGGCCGCGGCCGTGATAGTCGCTGAGGAAGGTCTCGGTCCGCGTCGCCACCCACTTCACGGGGCGGCCGGTGCGTTGGGCGGCCAGGGCGAGGGCGGCGTGCTCGGGATAGGCCGGGCCACGGATGCCGAAGCCGCCGCCCACGTCCTGCGCGCGGATGCGGATGCGCTCGGGGGGCAGCCCGGTCTGCGCGGCCAGGCTGTCGCGCATCGCCACCATGCCCTGGGTGCCCGTCCACAGGTCCAGGATGTCGCCGTCCCAGCGGGCGAGCGCGGACTTCGGCTCCATGGGGTTGCCGACGACGCGGGCGCTGTCCAGGTCCAGCCGCACGACGTGGGCCGCGGCGGCGAAGGCGGCTTCGGTCGCGGCCTCGTCGCCATAGTCGAAGTCGAAGCACAGGTTGCCCGGCGCCTCCGGGTGCAGCAGCGGCGCCCCCGGGGCCAGGGCGGCGGCGGCGTCCGCCACGGCGGGCAGGGCGTCGTAGTCCACCATGACCAATTCGGCCGCGTCCTGCGCCGCGGCAGCGGTCGTGGCGACGATCAGCGCCACCGGCTCCCCGACGAAGCGCACGCGGTCCAGCGCCAGCGCCGGGCGGGGCGGCAGGCGCAGCGCCTCGCCCCGCCCCGCCCCTGGAAGGGCATCAGCGCCTGCGGACGGTCATAGCCTGCGGCCACGGCGTCCGCGCCGGTCAGCACTGCCTTGACGCCGGGCGCCGCCAGCGCCGCCGCCACATCGATGGAGCGTATGGCCGCATGGGCATGATCAGACCGCAAGAACGCGGCATGAAGCTGGCCCGGCTGGTTCCAGTCCGACGTGTAGCGCCCGGCCCCGGTCAGCAGCCGCGCATCCTCGCGCCGGCCGTCATAGTGATAGGTCATGCGGATGTCCTCTTTGGCTACCCGGCATATCGGGCCGGGCGGGCGAACGTCTAGCTGCGGACCGGCTACGCCGTCAGGCTACAGGGGCACCGACTGCTGCTCCCTCTCCCTCCGGGCTTGGGCCGCAGCGCGGACCAAGGCCAGGGTGAGGGAGGCTGCAAGGACGGAGCTTTGCCGAGATGGAGAGAAGCTCCGTCCTCTGTCGGGATAGGTCAGGCTCTCGCGGCTTCCCTCACCCCTGCCTTCTCCCTCTCCCGGAGGGAGAGGGAGAAGGCAGGGGGCCCACGCCGTAGGCGTTTGCCCCGGGGTCCAGGAATGCGGCGTCCAGCACCGCCACGTCCTCCAGCCGCCGCCCGGTCGGCTCCACGCCCAGCAGCAGCACCGTGGCGATCAGCAGCACCAGCAGCCCAATCATCAGCGCCAGCACGCCGCCCACGCCATAGGCGGTGAACAGCGGCACGACGGCGAACGGCGTCAGCACCGTGGCGCCGCGGCCGAAGGTGTTGCAGATGCCCGACGCGCGCAGCCGCACCTCGGTCGGGAACAGCTCGGGGATGTAGACGCCGAACAGCACCGCCACCAGCACGTAGATCGGCACCGTCAGCGCTAGCCCGGCCAAGGGCAGCAGGACGGGATCGTGCACGAACGGGTAGATCGCGCCGAACACGATGGACAGCCCGGCCGCCCCCACCAGGGTCCGGCGCCGCCCCAAGCCATCCACCGTCAGCGCCCCGATGCCCGCGCCGACCGGGGCACCAAGCGCCATCACCAGCGAGTAGCCGAACGAGGTGGCAACCGACAGCCCCTGCTTGGCGAAGAACGTCGGCAGCCAGGTGATGAAGCCGTACACCAACGTGTTGATGACGATCAGGCTGACCGACCCCAGCACCATCCGCCCCAGCAGCGGCGGCACGAACAGGGTGGACAGCGCACGCGACGGCGCCGGGCCAGCGGGGGGCAGCAGGGGCGGCGGCAGCGGGCGGCCGGCGGCGACCTCGGTCTCGATGGCGGTCATCAGCGCCTCCGCCTCGGTGCGGCGCCCGACGCTCTCCAGCCAGCGCGGGCTTTCCGGCAGGGCCTTGCGGCTGTGCCACACCAGCAGCGCCCCCAGCCCGCCGACGACGAACATCGCCCGCCACCCCAGCAGGGGCACCACCGCCCACGCCACCAGCGCCGACACGGGGAGGCCCGTCACCACGAACACCGCGACGAACCCCAGCCACCGCCCGCGGCTGCCCGGCGGCACGAACTCCGTCATGGTGGAGTAGCCCACCACGTTCTCCGCCCCCAGCCCCGCGCCCATGACGAAGCGCAGCAGGATCAGCACGGTCATGTTCGGCGCCACCGCCGCCAGCAGCGCCGCCACGCCGAACACCGCGAGGTTCGCCTGGTAGGTGAAGCGCCGCCCGAAGCGGTCCCCCAGGAACCCCGTCAGCGCCGACCCCAGCATCATGCCGAAGAACGTCGCCGACACGAACGCCGCGTTCTCCCCCAGCGTGGAGAACCCCGACCGCAGCGTCGCGCCCAGCACCGACGCGCCGAGATAGATGTCGAAGCCGTCGAAGAACATGCCCAGGCCCACCAGCCGCAGCACCCGGCGATGGAAGGGGGACAGCGGCAGGCGGTCCAGCCGCGCGCCGGTGTTCACGCTTGTTGTGCTGCTCATGCGCCCTCCCCCGGCGTTCTGCGGCGCCTGGCGGGAGCTTGCTGCCCGGCGGATTGGGCGTCAATTAGGGCGCAACAGGGGAGCGCAGGCGATGGCGGAGACATTCGGCACGGTGTCGGCGGAGGTGCAAGGCAGGGGGCCGGCGCTGTGGCTGTTCCACTCGCTGCTGGCCGACGCCGGCAGTTGCGCGCCGCTGGCATCGGCGCTGGCGGCCACGCACCGGGTCATCCTGCCGGACCTGCCGGGCTTTGGCGGCACCCCGCCGGCTGGGCCGGGTTTGGAGGCGGTGGCGGACCGCATGGCGGAGGCCGTGGCCGCCGCGGATGCCCCGGCCATCGTGATCGGCAACGGCTATGGCAGCTTCGTCGCGCTGCTGATGGCGTTGCGGCATCCGGGCCTGGTCAGCCGGCTGGTGCTGGCGGGGACGGGGGCAGCGTTCTCGGAGCCGGGCCGCGCCGCCTTCACCGGCATGGCGTCGGCGGCTGGCGCCCGAGGGCTGGGCGCGATTGCCGATACCGCCATGCGCCGGCTGTTCGCGCCGGGCTTCCAGGCCGACCACCCGGGGTTGATGGCCGAGCGGCGCACGCGCTTCCTGGCCACCGATCCCGCGGTGTTCGCCGACGCCTGCGCGGCGCTGGCGGCGCTCGACCTGCGGGGACAGGTGGGCCGGCTCGGCATCCCCGTGCTGGTCCTGGTCGGCGCCGAGGACGAGGCGACGCCGCCCGCCATGGCGCGCGAGCTGGCGGCGCTGCTGCCGGACGCGGAGCTGATCGAGATGCAGGGCTTGGCGCATGTGCCGCAGTTGCAGGACACGCCAGGCTTCGTCAGGGCGGTCGAGGGCTTCATCGGTATCTTGCCGGACCAGGGCCGGCGGCAGATGGCTGGCACGGCGCTCTGATATTCGGGCCGGGGCGCTCATCTCGGCTCCGCCGACAGCACCGTCAATTCGTCAGATCGAGGTTGCGACAGCGCGCGGCAAGGACGATCTGCCCGTGGTTGCGCCGTCCCTGTCGCGCGCCACCGCGACCTCTGCCTACAAGTTGACAGTGCCCCTCCCAGCACCGATCCTCCGTACGCGCCGCTCCGCGGTGCACCTCCGGGAACCCCGGTCGGGTCCAAGGGCGTGGCCCCGTATTTTGGGCGAAGCTGAAGTGGCAGGGATGTGCGCGCCGCCGGCAAAAATCACGCGCAACTGCCTGCGGAGGACTGATCGTCCCGGGCTTGCCGACGCGGACTGGTCTGCGGCGCTGGGCAACGTCGTATGTGCAAGTGGACCCGGCGACCTGCTGCAGGGCCGCGGGCGTGGCGAGGAGAGGCGGCAATGACGTTGGATGGAAAGCGCATCGTGGTTCTGGGCGGCAGCTCGGGCATCGGCCTGGCGGTCGCGCAGGCGGCCGCGCGGGACGGTGCGGCCGTGGTGATCGCCTCCAGCCAGCAGGCGAAGGTGGATGCGGCATTGGCCCAGGTGCCTGGCGCCGAGGGGCATGCGGTGGATTTGAGCGAGGCCGCCTCCATCGAAGCGCTGTTCGGCCGGATCGGCGCGTTCGACCACCTCGCCTACACGGCGGGCGAGGCGCTGGCCCTTGGCAGCCTGGCCGACACCGACCCGGCCGCGGCGCAGCGGTTCTTCACCGTGCGGTACTGGGGGGCGTTCTTCGCCGCCAAATATGCCGCCCCCAGCATCCGGCCGGGCGGTTCGATCGTGTTCACCTCCGGCACCGCCGGGCGGCGGCCGCGGTCAGGCTGGGCGCTTGGGGCCAGCATCTGCATGGCGATGGAGGGGCTGACACGCGCGCTGGCGGTGGAGCTGGCGCCCACCCGGGTCAACCTCGTGGTGCCGGGCTTCGTGAAGACGCCGCTCTGGGCCGGCATGGCGGAGGCCGACCGGGACGCCATGTATCAGCGGGCGGCCCAATCACTCCCCGTCGGCCATGTGGGCGAACCGGAGGAGATCGCCGAGGCGTACCTCTATTTCATGCGCCAGGGCTACAGCACCGGGCAAACGGTGGTGGTGGATGGCGGCGGCTTGCTCGTGTGAGGGGGACCGTGCGGCCGATCTGGGAGGCGAGCAAGGGTCACTTCGGAGGCCCGCGCATGCCAGCATGGTGCGTGACCAGGCGCCTGGGTGCACTCGCCCCAGCCCCGTTCGGGGTCAGGCGGTGCGGACATGCTTCGGACGTTGGCGTGGTGCACGGATCAAGGCGAGCAGTTTCACTGGCTTAAAAAGTGGCAGAAGCATTTTTGGGCTTAAAGTCGGCGTAGTTCGCATCACAATGGATGCAATTTGGCCGTTCATTGCGAAATTCTATCGTCTATGCTTACCAGACGGTAACGCCGAACGGCGCAAATCGTCCAAAAGCTGTCCAGAGTTTAAGCGCCGATCCATGCACCACGCCGCCTTGTGACAGTAGGCCGTACGACTCAGGCACATGGCCCATGCCCAGCAGGCATCTTGAGTCACGGATCTGGCCCTTTTCGCTAGACCCCGATTTGGCATAGTCTGAACATGCTCAACTATTGAAGCCGTAGAAGGGGAAATTCTCGTCGTGACCGGCGGCAGGGTGGACGCCGGCATCGAAGTCGCTGGCGAGGTGGCCAGCGGGAAAGACCAGCCTGCCAGTCACATCCGCCCCACTGTAGAGCGCGTTGGGCTTGGGGTTGCTGCTCCCAATCCGTGTGATCGCGGCCGGCTGCTCAGCGCTGAACCGGGATCGCGCGGGCGTTCTTCTCCTTGCCGTCGTCGATGACGACGACATGGGTAACCAGCAGCGGGTCGCCCCTCTCGTCAAACTTGAAGGGGCCGCGCACGCTGTCGTAGCTCAGCGTGGCCAGGGCGGCGCGGACGGCGGCGCGGTCCGGCTTGCCGGCGGCCTTTACGGCCATCATCGCGAGCTTCGTCGCGTCGTAAGCCTCGGCGGCGTAGGCGTCCGGCACCCGGCCATAGGCGGCGCGGTAGGCCTTGATGAAGGACTGGGCGGCGGGGATTTCAGAGGTGGTCGCCTCGGAGAAGTGGGTGGTGTAGTAAACGCCGTTCACTGCCGGGCCACCCAACTCCACGTATTTGGGAGTGGCGACGCCGTCGGAACCGAAGCGGGGAAGGCTCATGCCGGTCTGGACGAACTGCTTTGCGATCAGGGCGCCTTCGGTGTAGCGGGACCATTCGATGAGGGCCTGGCTGCCGCTGGCCTTGATGCGGCCGAACTGGGCGGTGAAGTCGAGGTCGCCGCGGGCATAGCGCTCCTCGTCAACGATCTTGAAGCCGTACTTCTCGCCGGCTGCCTTGAAGGCATCGAAGCCGCCGCGGCCGAAGTCGTCGTTGACGTAAAGGAAAGCGAAGTTCTTGTAGTCGGGGAACTTCTCGTGGATGAAATCGACCAGGTCGGCGACGAGCTTGGTGTCGGGCACCGGGGAGCGAAACACCCACTTGTTGCCTGAGGTGGTGATCTTCTGGGCGGTGCCGCCCATGACGATCTGTGGAGTCTCGAGCTGCCGGATGACCTGGGATGCGGCGAGGCTTGCTGGGCTGGAGACGCTGCCGAGGACGATGAGGGCGTTGTCGCGCGAGACCAGACGCTTGGCGACGTTCACGGCCTCCTCGGGCTTTCCGGCGTCGTCGGCATAGATGGTCTCGACGGGAGCACCGAGCAGGCCGCCGGCGGCGTTCTGCTCCTTGACCGCCAGCTCCACGGCGTCCTTGGCGCTGTTGCCCATGGCGGCGGCGTCGCCAGACAGCGGGCCGAACACACCGATCCGCGCCGGGTCAGCGGCGCGGGCGGGGCCGGACAGCACGATCGCTGCAACGAGCAGGGCGGCAGGCAGGGCGTGGATGAGCGTTCGCATCACGGTGTTCCTTGGCCTTGGACGGGAGTTCAGGATGGCATGAGGACGGCGCCGGCCTCCTCCGGCTGCTCCGCGCCCAGGTAGCTTGCCCAGACCTGCGGGTCTGCGAGCAGGGCGGCGCCATCGCCGTCCAGCACGATGCGCCCGGTCTCGAGCACGTAGCCGCGGGTTGCGACCCTGAGCGCCAACTCCGCGTTCTGCTCCACCAGCAGGATCGTGACGCCGGTGGCGCGGAAGTGGGCGATGGCCCTCATGATCTCGTCCACCATGATGGGCGCCAGGCCAAGCGACGGCTCGTCGAGCATAAGCAGCTTGGGGTGCGCCATCATTGCCCGGCCAAACGCGAGCATCTGCTGCTCCCCGCCCGAGAGTGCGCCGCCGGGCTGCCGCCTTCGTTCGCGCAGGCGCGGGAACAAGGCATAGACCCGGTCGCGCGTCTCCGCCCGGCGTCCATGGGCGCGCCCGGTGTAGGCGCCCATGTCCAGGTTCTGCTCGACCGACAGACGTGGGAAGATGCGACGGCCTTCAGGGACGTGGGTGACGCCGAGTTCCACGATCCGCTCGGGGTCGAGGCCGGCCAGGTCCCTGCCCTCGAACAGGATGCGGCCGGCAGCGCAGGGGACCAGGCCGGAAATGGCCTTGAGGATGGTGGACTTGCCGGCGCCGTTCGAGCCGACGAGGGCGACGAGTTCCCCCATCCCGACCTCGACCGTCACGTCGCGCAGCGCCACGACCGGGCCATACGCGGCGGAGACGCCCTCAAGCCGCAGCATCGACGGCCCCCGTGGGATGCCGGGGCCGGGCGCTGGCGCCGAGATAGGCTTGGACGACCTCTGGATGCGAGCGGATGAACGACGGCGTGCCCTGGGCAAGCCTGCGGCCGTGATGGAGGACGGTGATGGCGTCGCAGGTCGGCATGACGACATCCATGTGATGCTCGACGAGCACGACGGTGATGCCGCGGCCGCGGATGGCGCGGATGAGGCCGACGAGGCGGCGGCTCTCTGCCGCGTTGAGGCCGGCAGCCGGCTCGTCCAGCAGCAGGAGGCGGGGTTCGGCGACGACGGCGCGGGCGATCTCCAGCAGGCGCTGATGGCCATAGGGCAGGCTGCCGGCAAGCTGGTCGGCGGCGTCCGGCAAGCCGACGAAGGCCAAGGCGGCGCGGGCGGCCGCATCGATGCCGGCTTCCTCCCGCCGTTGGGCGCGGGTGCGGAGCAGGGCTTGGACGATCTCCGCGCCGGAGCGGGTGTGGCAGCCGACCATGACGTTCTCAAGCGCCGTCATCTCGCGGAACAGCTTGAGGTTCTGGAACGTGCGCCGGATGCCGGCGGCGGCGCGGCCGGCCGGGCGCATGCGGGTGATGTCGCGGCCGTCGAGGCGGAGGCTGCCGGACGTGGGAACGAGGTGGCCGGAGAGCATGTTGAGCAGGGTGGTCTTGCCGGCACCGTTCGGGCCTATCAGGCCATGGACGGTACCCGCCTCGACATCGAGGTTCACGTCGCCGACTGCGGTAAGGCCGCCGAACCGCCGGGTGACCCCGTTCGCCTGCAGCAGGGTCATGGCGCGACCGTCCGGGTCGGCAGGCGCCGCAGGGCGGATAGCGCGGCGGTGACCGCGGCCTGGCCAAGACCGATGAGGCCGCGGTTGCCGGCCCCCATCAGCACGACGACGACAAGCCCAAACAGGATCATCCTGAGTTCACCGGACGAGCGGAGGACTTCCGGCGCCACGGCGACGATGAAGGCGCCGAGCACGGCGCCGGGCAGGCTGCCGAGGCCGCCGATCACGACCATGGTGAGGATCTCGATGGACTTGGCGAAGGTGAAGTCGTTGGGGCTGAGGTAACGCGACTGGTAGGCATACAGGCCGCCCCCGAGGCCCGCGATGAACGCGGCGACGAGGAAGCACTTGCGCTTGTAGCGGGCGACGACGATGCCGCTGGCCTGGGCCGCCTCCTCGTCCTGGCAGATGGCGGCGAGGGCGCGGCCGAAGCGGGAGCCGCCGAGCCGGGCGAGCGCCAGGTAGGTGAGGAGCATGACAGCCAGGCAGACCCAGTAGAAGGTGCGGTCGCCGCCGAGGTCGAAGCCGAGCAGGGTGGGGGCCGGGATGCCCATCATGCCCATGGAGCCGCCCGTCAGCCACTCCTCGTTCAGCAGGACGAGGTGGACGATGATGCCGAAGCCGAGCGTGGCGACGCCGAGGCTTGCGCCGCGCAGGCGGACGATCGGGATGAGCAGCAGGCTGCAGAGGGCCGCGCCGGCGCCGCCGAGCAGCAGGGCGGCGAGGAAGGGCTGGCCCCAGTTGAGCGAAACCCAGCCGGCGACGTAGGCGCCGATGCCGAAGAAGGCGCCCTGTCCCAGCGACAGCAGCCCGGCGCGGCCGACCAGGAGCTGAAGGCCCAGGGCGAGTACCGCGTCGATGACGGCGATGCTGAACACATGCAGCCAGTATCCGTTCGACTGCAGCAGCGGCACCGCGGCGAGTGCGGCGACGGCAGCAGCGCGGGCGGCGCGCTCCCATGTCGCGGTCATAGTTGGGCAGTCACGGTTGGGCAGTCACAGTTGGCGCCCCGCACGGCCGAACAGGCCCATGGGCATGACCAGCAGGATGAGGATGAGGACCAGCATGCCCACCGCGTCCTTGTAGGAGGTGGAGATGAAGGAGCCGGCGAAGGTCTCGATGAGGCCGAACAGCAGGCCGCCGACCATGGCGCCCGGGATGCTGCCGAGACCGCCGAGCGTGGCCGCCACGAATGCCTTGATGCCGGTCGTGAAACCCATGTTGAACGAGGCGAAGTAAAGCGAGCCGAGCAGCACGCCGGCGGCGCCCGCCATCATGCCGGCGAGTCCGAAGGTCTGGGTGGTCGCGCGGTCCACGCTCACGCCCATCAGCCGGGCGGCGACCGGGTCCTGTGCTGCGGCCTGCATGGCGACGCCGGTGCGGGTGAAGCGGAAGAAGGCGATCAGCCCAGACATCAGGGCCAGGCTGAGCCCAATGATCCCAAGGGATTGCGGCGACAGCACGAAGCCAGCGACCGCGACACCGCCGGACCCAAAGAGCGGGGGGTAGGCGATGGGCTCGGAGCCCCAGACCAGGCGGCCGCCGTTCATCAGCAGGGTGGAGACACCGAGGGTCGCGATGACGACGTTGATGAGCGGCACACCCCGGCGGCGCAGGGTGCGGTAGATGACCCGTTCGACCAACGTCCCGAGCAGGCCGCCACAGGCGATGCCGGCCAGCAGCACGAGCGGGAACGGCAAGGCGTGGAAGTAGGCGGCGGACACGCCGGACATGGCGCCGATCATCATCAGCTCACCCTGGGCGAAGTGCATGATGTCGGTGGCGCGGATGATCATCGAGATGCCGAGGGCAATCAGGCTGTAGATGCAGCCGATCACCAGTCCGCCGAACACCGTTTGAATGAGCTGGTCATGCGACATGTCCCGCCATGTCTCCCTGGCGCCGATGGCCGAGGCTAGAAGCGACTTGGGGCTGCGACAAGTGCTGGATGGCGGACAAGAGGCAGCCTGCACACCAGAACTGACCGCCTACAATGCAACGGTAAAACATTTGCCCCAGGATTGAGCATTCCATAGTTCAGCGAGGCTGCTCGTCTAGGCAGCGGGCACAAACCACTTTCCTAGGATCACGCATAGGGGCACGCTAACTGCCGCACAGGCGCGCGGCGGGCCGCGTCAACTGCGGAACTCAGGGATACAATCGTGCCGAACATCCACCTTGCCTTCGATTTCTCCTGGACCCAGGTCGAGACCCAATGGCGGCAGCCAGGGTCCTGGGTGGGGCCGCACCATCCCGACATCGGCATGTTCGAGGACCTGGCGCGGCTGGCGGAGCGGGGCGGGCTCGACATGATCTTCTTCGGCGACGGCACCGGCATCCCGGATACCTGGCAGGGGGGGATCGAGGACGCGGTGCGGTACGGCGTCGCCTGGCCTCGCTTCGACATGAGTCCCTGGATCGCGCTGATGTCGCGGGTGACGAGCCATGTGGGGTTCGGCCTGACCTACGCGTCCACGTTCATGCACCCGTTCTATACCGCCCGGCTGCTGAACTCGCTCGACCATGTGACGAACGGACGCATGGCGTTCAACGTGATCACGTCGCAGCGGCGGTCGGACTTCGCGAACTACGGCTACGACGACCTGATCGACCACGGGTCGCGGTATGACCGGCTTGAGGAGTTCATCGATGTGTGCCGGGCGCTGTGGGACAGCGTGGATGCGGACGCGTTCATGTGGGACCGCGCGACCGGGCAGGTGGCCGACCCGGCGAAGGTGCGGGCGATCTACCATAAAGGGCCGCAGTTCAAGGTGAAGGGGCCGCTGAACGTGGTGGCGTCGCCGCAGAAGCATCCGGTGATCCTGCAGGCCGGAGGCTCGCCCCGGGGAACACGGGCGGCGGCGCACGTGGCGGACCACGTGTTCGGGTTGACGAAGGCGGTCCCGCTGATGGTGAAGCAGCGGGAGGACCTGGATGCAGCGATCCGGGCCGAGGGGCGGCAGCCGGAGGGGGTCGGCATCCTGTGGTCCACGCGGGTGATGGTGGCGGAGACGACGGCGGAGGCGGAGGCGCTGAAGGAGGCGCTGATCGCACGGGTGCCGATCGAGGCGGTGGGGGTGTGGCTGTCGCACAACACAGGGTTCGACATGGCAAGCCTGCCGGAGCGGTTCTCGCTTTCGGAGCTGCAGCAGCGGATCGTGGCCGCGAACGCCTCGCCGGTCGGGTTCGTGCACCTGCTGGCGAAGCAGTATGGGGAGGACGCGGAGATGACGCGCACCGAGTTCCTGACGGAGGGGCTGCGCGCGGCGACGGGCTACAACATCACCCGGGCGGGCACGGCGGCCCAGGTCGCGGACGAGATGGAGGAGAGCTTCCTTGCGACGGGCGAGCGAGGCGGCTTCATGATGTCGATCTCGCAAGGCGGGCCGCGGGTGGTGCCGCTTAACATCATCGATCAACTGGTGCCCGAGCTGCGCCGCCGAGGGCGTTACCGGACGGCTTACGAGGGCCGGACGTTGCGGGAGAACCTGGCTTCATGAGGTTCGGCTTGGCACCCGGGCGGCGCTGTTGAATGGACCGGCGATGCGGGCGCAGTTGCCCCTGCTCGACGCGGGCAGGATGCCGCGATTTGCGGCCGCGTCGCTGTTGGGCTTGCCGGTCACGGGCACGCCGGGCACGTGTTGCAAGCGCACCAGGAGCATGTTGGCGAACAGCCGGCCAAAGCGCAGGCCCCGTTCACGGATACTCTCGCAAGGCATGATTACGCCGCGGGCAGCGAGGGTGGTCTCTGGGTCGCGCCGGCTCACGCTGACGCAGTGATGCAGCCACACCGCGTGTCCGATCACCTCGCCCGGAAGCGGAAGCCGCGGCAGGGATTGGGGAACGTCACCATGCCCCAGCCAAGCTGCCACGGTCCGACTGAGGCTGCCACCCTGACCAGGCCATCCAGGGTCAGGTCAGGACGGAGCCTCCTACGCCCGGCCTGTCCCATGCGCCACTGGGCGAGTCCCTGCAACAAGGTCACAGGGACTTTTTCCCGCTACGGAACCAGGGCACCCACCGCGTCGACATAGACCGCATAGACGGACGTGCTTGCTGCCATGAACAGCCGGTTCTTCTTGCGTCCGCCGAAGCAGAGGTTGGCACAGGTTTCCGGAAGGTGGATCTTGCCGATCAGCTCCCCGGTCGGGGCATAGCACCGCACGCCGTCCTCCTTCGCATCGGCCCAGCCCATGCTGCACCAAACATTGCCGTCGGTGTCGGTGCGCATTCCGTCAGTGAAGCCCGGCGCGAAGTTGTCGGCGAAGATCTTGCCGTTCGCCAACCGGCCGCCGTTTACGTCGAACACGCGGATGTGGGCAGGCCCGCCATGCGTGATGCCGCTGTCGATGATGTATAGCTTCTTCTCATCGGGCGAGAACGCCAAGCCGTTCGGCCGGACGAAATCGTCCGCAACAACCGTCGCGCCACCCGATTGGGGGTCGAGCCGATAGACGTTGCGTGGCAGTTCCGCCGTCGCCTTGTGGCCCTCGTAGTTGCCATCGATGCCATAGCCCGGGTCGGTGAACCAGATCGCCCCGTCCGATGCCACCACGATGTCGTTCGGCGAGTTCAGCTTCTTGCCTTGGTAGCTGTCGATCAGCACGGTGATGGAGCCATCCGGCTCGGTGCGGGTCACCCTGCGCGTGTCCTGCTCGCAGGTCAGCAGCCGGCCCTCGCGGTCGACCGTGTTGCCGTTGCCATAGTTGGACGGGCTGCGGAACACGCTGACATGGCCATCTTCTTCCGCATAGCGCATCATCCGGTTCCCGGCGACGTCGCTCCAGACCAGTTCGCCGGTGGCGCGGAAGAACACCGGGCCTTCGCACCACAGGAATCCCGTGGCGATGCGCTCGATCGCGGTGTTGCCCACCTTGCCATGGAAACGCTTGTCCAGGGACTCCACCCGGGGGTCCGGGTAGCGCCAGCCGGTGAGATTACCGAGGGGTAGGGTATCGGCGAAGGCCGGTGCCGTCGCTGCCATGGCGGTCGCCGCCGATGCGCCGGCCAGAAGTTGGCGTCGTTTCATCACGTGTCCTCCGACTGCCCGTCTTACGCGGGTCATCTTGGCCGGAGGCTAATGCAACGTAGGCGACAGTGTCCAACGTTCTGTGGTGATGGATCAGCCGGCAGCGACGGCAAGCGGGGGGGGGGCGCCTGATCCGGGGACCTGCGGGGTGGAAGCGCCGCTCCCCATGCTGCAGTGGCACAATCCAACAGCCGCTTTCGGGCAGAGCCAGCCGAGGCAGGATGGCGAGCATGGGCGCACACCGGTCGTGCACGGCGCGAGGCTTCCCTGTCAGCTTTTCACCATGTGCGGACGGCCGCTTGGGAGCAACGGGCCTGCTGCGGGGTTCGACGGCGGTGCGGCGGCGGCCGTCGCGTCCCGGCTGCGGTCATCAGCCCTATGCCGTCTAGCTCCGCTTCCCGCCAGCTTGCGCATGCTGGACGGGCTGCTGGCCGTACGCGGCATCGTCGTCGGCCACGGACGAGCCGCGACGCGGATCAAACAGCGCCGATGCGCCTTGAGGGTGGGCCGGGCCTGGGCGAACCGGACCCGCCGCAGCCTGCCCGCGGCCGGGGACATGCGGCGCCTGGATGCGGGCATACTGACGATCTCTGGGGTAAAGCACTGGCCCCGGCGCGCGGCCGCTGAAGAGTGATGCGCTCGGCCTCCACCGCAGCGCTGAAGGCGATCTTCGATTGGCTCTGGCGCCTGTACCCTGGAACTCACGATCCTGAAACAGCTCGTGGTCGCCCCGATGCGTGCCCGTCAAAACCGCAGGAGTGCAGGAAAAACCGTTGGTAACGGCCATTTCAGATGATGCGGCATCCTCGGTTGGCAAGTGCAATCCTTTCTGATGCGGGCGTGTGCATCCGGGGCGCTGATGCGACGTTTTGCACACGCGACAAACGGGAGAGCAACATGAGCGGATCAACCAGCACGATGGACATCTACCTGACGGGGCTGCGCAACCAGCACGCGGTCGAGACACAGGCCATCGGCACCGTAAAGAACGAGCTGGGCCGGATGGAGGCCTATCCCGACCTGCACGCGCAAATGCAGCAGGAAATGCAGCGTTCGACCACCCAGGCTGCCCGGCTGGACGACTTGCTTGCCAAGCACGGCACCAAGGCTTCGCTCGCCAAGGAGGCGGTGACAGGCGCCGTCGCCACGGTAGCCGGCTTCGCCCACATGGGCGCGGGGGACGAGATCCTGAAGAACGTCCTCGCGGCCATAGGCTTCAAGGCTTACGAGATCGGCTCCTACAAGGTGCTGATCGCTCTGGCCGAGGCGGCCGGCGCCACGGCGGATGTCCCGGTGCTGGAGCAGTCCATGAAGGAGGAGCAGGAGATGGGCGATTGGCTTGGCAGCCATCTCCCGAGCTTTGTGCAGGCCTACCTCAAGCAACGGGCGGCATAGCTGCGCCGTTAACCTCGGGTGCCATGCCCGCAGTGACGGTCAAGCTCGGCCGTCGCCATGCCGGTGGGGAACGGGGAGGAGCACACCGGGGCTTGCTTCGATGCGCTTGACGGGCAGGTCGGTCACATCGTCCTACCCGTCAGCAGCAACTCTGCGGACGGCGGCGGGGGCATGCGGCTTCTAGCCCCGCCCGGGATTGAGGCTCCATCTCCTCAGATGCTGCTTGCCGATGGAACATGCCAATTCAAGTCATACCCGGCGGCTGGCCATGGAGGCGGTCGCTGCCCTTGCCAGGCCGGATAGCGTGTTGCTAAGCGTTAGGATGGCGTAGGCGGTGGGATCGGGTGGCGGCGTAGTCTCTGGTTCGTGGCGTGACGGGCAAAAGGGGCTTTTGGCCGTCAAGAGCATGGGCGCAAGACGAGGCGGCTTGGCGTGTCATCCTCGACGGCCTGGCCGGGCACGGCTTACGCAAGTGGCGGTTGCACTGCTTGGCCATGGCCGCCAGCCTGGCGGAAGCAGGCAACCGCCTATTCGCCTTGCTCGGCCTGCCCCCACCGCAGTAGACGTTAGCGCCGTGGACGTCGGCGCAGTGGACGTCAGGGCGGACCACCACCACCATCGAGCGGCTGCACGAGGCTCAAGCGCCGGATCAAGACCCGGACCGTGCTGGCGTTCGCCGAGGCGGCTGCCATGCTGTTCTGGGCGCTGCTGGCGTCGGGCCAGGTCACCATGCGAGAGGTGAACAGGCGGCAAACCCTTGGCAAGACGCTGGCCCACCCCGTCCCGGCTGACCTCGCCGCCTGACCCGCGCAACGATCACAGCGCTGCAGACAAACCGATCAGGCCACTTTCACACAATACGCGACGGCACCCCTATTAGCGCCGCTTCCTGGCTTGTTCTCCAGCACTCAAGACAAGCCCTTGGATCGTCGCGTTGGCAGCTTCTTAAGGAAAGGCCGCTAGAGACCAGCTATCAGTATGCACACGGTGTAGTAGATGGACAGCCTTCCACGTGACGCCACGGCCTCTGCAGGGGATGGATCATCGTGGCTTGCTGCCGTTCTCACATCAGACGAAGCGCCGCTCTCGGTGGCGTCCGACGGCAAGATAGGCGACAGAGCGGACCTTGGGACGCACGGCCGGCTCAAGCAAGTCCCTCTGCAGGCGGTTGTCAGCGCAGTCGAATCGGTAGGCTTGAGCATAATCCCGAAAGCAGAAATCTCCCTTTATCGGAACTGGATTGCTGCAAATTCGCCCGGCAGTGATCTTCTATATGCGGCGTGGTTCAATTTGGGCGTCCTACTGGCACGACAGGCTGACCATGCCGGGGCGTTCGTCGCATACGAGAACGCCAGGCGGCTCAATCCGAACTTCTACCCGGCCGCGTTCAATCTGGAACTCACACGCCAGGCGTTGGGTCAACGGACGTCCTCGGCACAAAGCTCGACAGGTGTTATTCGAAGCGAAAGCGCCGGAGCCACCTGTCATTCTACGCCGCCAACGCTAGCCGATCCGTCTCCATGGCTCGCCACCCTCCTGCGGACTTACGCGGCGCAGTCCAATCTTCCGGTCACGCCGGCCGCAGCTCAGGACGGAACTGCAGGCCAAGCCGACATTCAGCACCGCCTGAGGACGATGAGCTTCGAAAGTATCATCCTGGCCATCGACCGTGCTCGACCAACACTAGAGAACCGCGCCGAGATCCGGCTTTACCAGGACTGGATTGCGGCAAACCCCGAGGTCGGAAATCTGCTCTACGCGGCATGGTTCAACCTTGGAGTTGCTTTTGCCCGAGAGGGTGACCATCTTGGCGCTATCGCGGCCTACAGCCGAGTTCGGCAGACCAAACCTGATTTCTATCCAGCAGCCATTAATCTTGGCCTGGCCTATGATGCCCTGGGACGAAAAAAAGAGGCGCTACAGGCTTGGCAAGATGCTACCCAGTCCGACGAGGCACGGAAGGCGTTGCTTGGGCAACAGGCGCGCCTCTTGGAGGAAATGGGGCACCTCGACGAGGCCGAAGCACTTCTTCTCACTACTCTTTTGATGGATCCTGCCCAACCTGACGTCGTGCAGCATTGGGTTCACATCCGTCAGAAGACTTGCCAGTGGCCTGTTTTCAGGACTGATATTCCCGGACTTTCACCGGAGGCCCAGCAACGCCTGTGCGGCCCGCTCGGCGTACTCGCGCTTAGCGATGACATCGATGTGCAGCGCGACGTCACCGCAAGCTGGATCAAGCGAAAACTACCGCCGGCGCCGCACCGCCTTGCTCCGATCGAGGGCTACCGCCACGACCGGATCAGGATCGGCTATCTCTCCTCCGATTTTTGCCGGCACGCCATGAGCTTTCTCGTCGCTGAACTTTTCGAGCGGCACGATCGCGCACGTTTCGAGGTCTTCGGCTACTGCTCAACCCTTGAGGACGGAAGCGACATCCGCCGTCGCGTCGTTGCGGGGTTCGATCATCACCGATTGATACGAGACCTCACCGACGAGCAAGCCGCTCGACTGATTCGCAACGACGAAATCGATATTCTCATCGATCTCAATGGATTGACCGCCCGATCGCGTCTTGCGGTCATGCGGTGGCGGCCTGCCCCGATCCAGGCGACCTACCTTGGCTTTATCGGCCCGGTCCCGCTACCGGAACTCGACTTCTTGCTATGCGACGACTTCGTTATATCGCCTGAGGACAGAGCTTCTTACCAGCCGACTCCTTTGCCGATTGCGCGAATGTATCAGGCCAACGACAGCAAGCGAAAGATCGGTGGCCCGTTGTCGCGAGAAGATGCGGGCCTTCCCCACGAGCGGTTTATCTTCTGTTGTTTCTCAAACCATTATAAGATCACCGAAGCCATGTTCGGGGCTTGGATGTCGATCCTTCTACGGGCCGATCAGGCCATACTGTGGCTAGCAGCCGACAATCCCTGGTCTCACGCAAACCTACGAAAGGCCGCGGCCCGGGCCGGCGTCGCCCCAGACCGGATAGTATTCGCCGAGCGAACCAGCCCCGAACGCTACATGAGCCAGCTTCGTCTCGCGGACCTGTTCCTTGACACCTTTCCCTACAATGCCGGTACCATAGCCAGTGATGCCATACGGATGCATCTGCCACTTCTCACGCTGTCTGGACGTTCCTTTGCGTCCCGCATGGCCGGCTCCCTGCTGAACTCCATCGGGACGCCGGAAGGTGCAACCACGACGTTGCCGGATTATGTCGATACCGCTGTAAGGCTTGCGACAGACCAACAGGCCTATGCCGCCTATAAACAGCGTTTTGTCGGGGATGTCTGGGCGAATACCATAGGCGACACCGCCCGGTTTACTACCGAATTCGAGTCGACACTTGAGGGACTGTTCCAGCAGGGGCCCGGGCGTGGCAGTGTGGTGCACGGATCGGCTGGCTGGTGCTGAGGAGCGGGGCGGAGTAGAAGCTCGCCTCCTTTCCGGATCTCTGGATTTCCCCGTTTTACCGTTCAAGCTGAACCAGAACTGCCGCCGCCAGAGGCAGTGTGGGGAATTGGGACAGGTTGCTGAGTGGATTTCCCGGCTGAGCGCGGCGAGGATGCCGCGGATCAGGAGCTAAGGATGACAGAGCGAGCACGCCGGAGCCACAACCCGGCTTTCAGGGCGAAGGTGGCCTTGGCAGCCATCAAAGGCGAGAGGACGCAGGCTGGGCTGGCGCAGGTGCATGACGTCCATCCAAAGCAGGTCACGGCATGGAAGGCACACCTGCTTGACGGGGCACAGCACCAGCCGGATGCCGTCTGTGGATGTGGTATGATTTCGGAACCGGCAACGGTGTAGGGTTTGGGTGGCCATCGGATCGGCGGGCCAGGGTAGAGTTGCGAGACACCGACCCTGACCCAAGAGGACCCGGTGACCGACGACAGGCTGCCACTGGCCGAGCTGATGCAGAAGGCCGGCGGTGAGGACTTCCTGCGCAGCGTGGCCGAGGCCGTGGTGCAGCTCCTGATGGAGGCCGACGTGGACGGCCTGATCGGCGCCGGACGGCACGAGCGGTCCGGCAAGCGCATGACGTATCGCAACGGCTACCGCGATCGGACGCTGGACACGCGCCTGGGCAGCTTGCAGTTGCGCATCCCGAAGCTGCGGCAGGGCAGCGACTTCCCGCCCTTCCTCGAGCCGCGCAAGACGACAGAGAAGGCTCTGGTTGATCCTCCGTTGGTTTCGTGG
>CAXTFY010000029.1:0-23501 GCA_964243265.1 uncultured Acetobacteraceae bacterium
GTGCTGGGCGCGGCGACGATGGCCGCGGCCATCGACCAGGTGTTCCCCGTCCTGCGCGCGCAGGAGGCCCTGGCCGAGACCGCCGGCGCTCCGGAAAAGAAGGACCTTAAGATCGGCTTCATCGCCATCACCTGCGCCACGCCGATCATCGTGGCCTCGCCGATGGGCTTCTACGAAAAGAACGGCCTGAACGTGGATATCGTCCGCACCGCCGGCTGGGCGGTGGTGCGCGACAAGTCGCTGAACGGCGAGTACGACGCCTCGCACATGCTGAGCCCGATGCCGCTGGCGATCTCGATGGGCGCCGGGTCGAACCCGATCCCGTGGAGCGTCGCTGCCATCGAGAACATCAACGGCCAGGCCATCGTCCTCGCCACCAAGCACCGGGAGAAGCGCGACCCCAAGGACTGGCGCGGCTTCAAGCTGGGCATCCCGTTCGACTACTCGATGCACGCCTACCTGCTGCGCTACTACTTGGCCGAGGCTGGGCTGGACCCGGACCGCGACGTGCAGTTGCGCGTGATCCCGCCGCCGGAGATGGTCGCCAACCTGCGCGCGGACAACATCGACGGCTTCCTGGGGCCGGACCCGTTCAACCAGCGCGCGGTGTACGATGGCGTCGGCTTCATCCACCTGCTGACGCGCGAGCTATGGGACGGTCATCCCTGCTGCGCCTTTGCCGTGCCGCGGCGGATGGTGACGGAGGCGCCCAACACCTACCAGGCGCTGCTGCAATCGGTGATCCAGGCGACGGCCTACGCCAACAAGGCGGAAAACCGCAAGGAGATCGCCGACCTCGTGGCCGGGCCGCAATACCTGAACCAGCCGCCGACCGTGGTGGAGCAGGCGCTGACCGGCACCTATGCCGACGGCTTGGGCGGCGTGAAGCGCGTGCCGGACCGGGTGAGCTTCGAGCCGTTCCCCTACCCGAGCATGGCGCTGTGGATCATGACGCAGATGAAGCGCTGGGGGCAGGTCAAGGGCGACCTGCAATGGCGCGACGTGGCGCAGCAGGTGTTCCTGGCCGCTGGCGCCGAGGCCAAGATGAAGGAGCTAGGTCTGCCGGCGCCCGCCAACCCCTACCGGTCCTACCAGGTCATGGGCAAGACCTTCGACCCGGCTGATCCCGACGGCTACGTTGCCTCCTTCGCGATCCGCCGCGCCTGATGCCCCAGCGCCTGACGCCCCTGGGCATGATCCCCCTGCGCGTGCGGTCCGGCATGGTGCTGTTCCTGATCCTGGCGGTGTTCCTGGGCGGCTGGCAGATCGCCGCCACGCCCTCCACCGCCGCCGGCCCGGCCATGGACCCGGAATACGCCAAGCTGCTCGGCGCCGCCGCGCAGCAGGGCCAGCAAACCCCGATGCCCCGGCCATCCGACATCGCGGCGCGGGCCTGGTTCCACCTGCGCGACCCGTTCTACATCCACGGTACCAACGACCAGGGACTGGGCATCCAGCTCGGCTGGTCCCTGCTGCGGGTGGGCATCGGCTTTGGCCTGGCGGTGCTGCTGGCGATCCCGCTGGGCTTCGCAATTGGCATGAGCCCGGTGCTGAACGGCGCGCTGGACCCGATCATCCAGGTGCTGCGGCCCGTCAGTCCGCTCGCCTGGATGCCGCTGGCGCTGTACACCATCAAGGACAGCGGCATCTCCGCCATCTTCGTCATCTTCATCTGCGCGATTTGGCCGATGCTGCTCAACACGGCGTTCGGCGTGGCCTCGGTCCGCAAGGAGTGGCTGAACGTCGCCCGCACCCTGGAGGCGGGCCCATGGCGCACCGCCTTCACCGTGATCCTGCCCGCGGCGGCGCCCACCATCATGACCGGTGCCCGCATCAGCATCGGCATCGCCTGGCTGGTGATCGTCGCCGCCGAGATGCTGGTGGGCGGCACGGGGATCGGCTACTTCGTCTGGAACCAGTGGAACAACCTCGACATCGCCGACATCATCGTGGCGATCCTGGTGATCGGCCTGGTCGGCATGGCGCTGGACCAACTGCTCGGCCGCGCCGCCCGCGCGGTAAGCTGGCGCGAGTAGCCGCATGGCCCGGCCCCGCGTGACCAAGCCCTGGCTCAGCATCGAGGGCATCACCCGCCGCTACAACGGCCGCCCGGTGTTCCGCGACGTGTGGTTCGGCGTGGAGCGGGGAGAGTTCGTCGCCCTGATCGGCCATTCCGGCTGCGGCAAGACCACCATCCTCAACATCCTGGCCGGGCTGGAGGCGCCCGACGCCGGGGTCATCATCATGGACGGGCACGAGGTCAGCGGACCCGCGCTGGACCGCGCCGTCATCTTCCAGTCGCACGCGCTGCTGCCGTGGCTGACGGCGCTGGGCAACGTCGCCTTCGCCGTCCGCAGCCGCCACCGCGACTGGCCAAGGGCAAAGGTGCAGGACCAAGCACAGCGCGTGCTGGAGCTGGTCGGCCTGACCGACGCCGCCCACCGCAAGCCCGCCGAGCTGTCCGGCGGCATGAAGCAGCGCGTCGGCATCGCCCGCGCCCTGTCGATCGACCCGGCGGTGCTGCTGATGGACGAGCCGTTCAGCGCGCTCGACGCCCTGACCCGCGGCACCCTGCAGGACGAGGTGCTGCGGCTGGTGAACGACGGCGGGCAGACCGCGTTCATGATTACGCATGACGTGGACGAGGCCATCCTGCTCGCCGACCGCATCTTGCTGATGACCAACGGCCCCGACGCCCGGGTGGCGGAGGTGGTGGTGAACACCCTGCCCCGGCCCCGCGACCGGCAGACCATCCACCGCACGCCGGGGCACTATGCGTTGCGGAACCACATTGTGGACTTCCTGGTGACGCGCTCCCGCCTGCTGGCCGGCACCCGGCCGCCGGGCTGGGACGGGCGCGATGTGCCGGAGGTCCGGCCGGCTGACCTACCCCTAGAGGAGACCGTATCTTGAACGACGCGAAGACCGCCCTGGGCCTGAAGATCCGCGGCATCAAGAAGAAGAAGGGCTGGACCTGGGCCGAGGTCGCCGAGAAGCTCGGCCATGCCCCGGTGTGGACCTGCGCGGCCTGCCTGGGCCAGATGAGCATGACGCCCGAGACCGCCGAGAAGGCCGGGGTACTGTTCGACCTGTCCGAGGACGAGGTCGGCTTGCTGGCGGAGGCGCCGTACCGCGGCTCGCTGCCGACGGCGGTGCCGACGGACCCGCTGATCTACCGGTTTTACGAGCTGATCCAGGTGTATGGGACGACGTGGAAGGAGATGATCCACGAGGAGTTCGGCGACGGCATCATGAGCGCAATCGACTTCGACATGACGCTCGACCGGCAGCCGGACCAGAAGGGCGACCGGGTGAAGATGACGCTGTCGGGCAAGTTCCTGCCGTACAAGCGCTACTAAACGCCGTCGCTGCTCCCTCTCCCCGCTTTGGGAGAGGGTCGGGGTGAGGGGGTCTTGCTTGCTTACCGCACCAGGAACCCGTTGGCACTGCCTGAACCGGCCTGCATGACCGGATAGGACCGTGCCGCCGCAAGACCCCCTCACCCCGGCCCTCTCCCGGAGGGAGAGGGGGAAGAAGGTGCTACTCCGCTGCTTGCGCGTAGGTCTCCAGCGGCGCGCAGGTGCAGACTAGGTTGCGGTCGCCGTACACATTGTCCACCCGCTTCACCGGCGGCCAATACTTGGCGGCCCGCACCCAGGGTAGCGGGAAAGCGGCCTGCTCGCGCGGGTAAGGGTGGGTCCACACGTTGCCCGCCACCTCCGCCACCGTATGCGGCGCATTCTTCAGCGGGTTGTCCGCCCGGTCCAACCCTCCCGCGGCGATGGCGGCGACCTCCGCCCGGATGGCGATCATCGCATCGCAGAACCGGTCGATCTCGGCGCGGCCCTCGCTTTCCGTCGGCTCGATCATCAGCGTGCCGGCCACCGGCCAGCTCATGGTCGGCGCATGGAAGCCGTAATCCTGCAGGCGCTTGGCGATGTCCTCGACGCCCACCCCGGCCTCGGCCTGGAACCCGCGGCAGTCCAGGATGCACTCATGCGCCACCAACCCGCCCGTGCCGGTATACAGCACTGGGTAGTACGGCCGCAGCCGGGCGGCCATGTAGTTGGCGTTGAGAATCGCCACCTGCGTCGCCCGGCGCAGCCCCGGCGCCCCCATCATGCGGATGTAGGCGTAGCTGATCGGCAGGATGCCGGCGCTGCCGAACGGCGCCGCCGACACCGGCCCCACCCCCGTCGCCGGGCCGGCATCCGCCCGCGCCGGGTGGTTCGGCAGGTGCGGCGCCAAGTGGGCCGCAACCCCGATCGGCCCGACGCCGGGACCGCCGCCGCCGTGCGGGATGCAGAACGTCTTATGCAGGTTGAGGTGGCACACGTCGGCGCCGATGCGGGCCGGGCTGGTCAGCCCGACCTGCGCGTTCATGTTGGCGCCGTCCATGTAAACCTGGCCGCCATGGCCGTGCACGATGTCGCAGATGGCCTGGATGCCCGCCTCGAACACGCCATGCGTGCTGGGATAGGTCACCATCAACGCCGCCAGCCGGTCCCCGTGCTGCTCCGCCTTGGCGCGCAGGTCGTCCAGATCGACGTTGCCGTCGCGGTCGCAGCCGGTGACGACGACGCGCAGGCCCGCCATGACGGCGCTGGCCGGGTTGGTGCCGTGCGCGCTGCTGGGGATCAGGCAGATGTCGCGGTGGCCCTCGCCGCACGCCGCGTGGTAACCGCGGATGGCCAGCAGGCCCGCATACTCGCCCTGGCTGCCGGCGTTGGGTTGCAGGGAGACCGCGGCAAAGCCCGTCACCTGGCACAGCCAAGCTTGCAGCCGCCCGATCAGCTCCAGGTAGCCCCGGGTCTGGTCCGCAGGCGCGAACGGATGGATGTCGGAGAAGCCCGGCAGCGTCACCGGGATCATCTCCGCCGTCGCGTTCAGCTTCATCGTGCAGGACCCCAGCGGGATCATGCTGCGGTTCAGCGCAACGTCCATGTCTTCCAGCCGCTTCAAGTACCGTAGCATCTCGTGCTCGGCGTGGTAGGCGCTGAACACCGGCTGCGGCAGCACGGGACTACTGCGAATAAGGTGCGCCGGAATGCTCGGCGGCGCGTCGATCAGCCCGGCGCCCAACACCTCGGCCAGCCGCGCCAGCTCGGCCCGTGTGACCGTTTCGTCCAGCGCGATGCCGACGCCCTGGCCGTCCAGCCGCCGTAGGTTGAACCCGGCGTCCAGCGCCCGCGTCATCACGGCGTCCGCATCCCCGCAGTCCAGCGCTATGGTATCGGTGAAGCCCTCATGCCGCAGCCGCAGCCCGGCGCGAGCGGCAGCCCCGGCCAGCAGCCGTGCCTGCAGGTTGACCCGCCGGGCGATGCGCCGCAGCCCCTCCGGCCCGTGCCAGACGGCGTACATCCCGGACATGACCGCCAGCAGCACCTGGGCAGTGCAGATGTTGCTGGTCGCCTTCTCCCGCCGGATGTGCTGCTCGCGGGTTTGCAGCGCCAGGCGTAGGGCCGGGTGGCCGGCGGCATCCTGGCTGACGCCGACCAGCCGGCCCGGCATCTGCCGCTTATACGCGTCCTTGGTGGCAAAGAACCCGGCGCTCGGCCCGCCGAAGCCCATCGGTACCCCGAACCGCTGGGCGGAGCCGACCACCACATCCGCCCCCATCCGCCCCGGCGGCTCCAGCAGCAGCAGGGAGAGCAGGTCCGTGCACACGATGGCCAGGGCGCCCGCCTCATGCGCCGCCGTGATTTCGGCGTGCAGGTCGCGGATGGCGCCGGTGGTCCCGGGGTATTGCAGCACGACGGCAAACGGGTTGGCCGCACCGATGGCCGCCACGGCGCCCGGCGCGACATTGACCAGGGTGATGCCGACCGCCGCCGCCCGCGTGGCCAGCACGGCGCGGGTCTGCGGGTGCAGGTCGGTGCAGACGCACAGCGTGTCGGACCCAGTGCGGCCGACGCCGTGCGCCATGGTGACGGCCTCGGCCGCCGCCGTCGCCTCGTCCAGCAGGGAGGCGTTGGCAATGCCCATGCCGGTGAGGTCGCAGATCATCGTCTGATAGGTCAGCAGCGCCTGCAGCCGGCCCTGGGCGATCTCCGCCTGATAAGGCGTATAGGCGGTGTACCAGCCAGGGTTCTCCAGCACGTTGCGTAGGATCACCGGGGGAACATGGGTGCCGTAATAACCCTGGCCGATCAGCGAGCGCACCACCTGGTTCTGCCCGGCCAAGGCGCGCAGTTCCGCGATTGCGGCGGCCTCATCGATGGCGGGCGGCAGGTCCATCGCATCCAGGTCGCGGATGGCGGCGGGGACGGTCTGCTCGGCCAGGTCGTCCAGCGTGGCAGCGCCGACGACGTGCAGCATCTCGGCGATGTCCGCCTCGTTCGGCGCGACGTGCCGGGCGACGAAGCTGTCGGCGCCCTCCAGCGCCTCCAGCTCGGCCAGGGGGTCGAAGCCATGCGCGTCCATCACAGCGTCTCCAGCAGGGCGGCGTAGGCCGCCTCGTCCATCAGCGCGGCAAAGGCCGAGGGATCGGACAGCTCCATGCGGAAGAACCAGCCCGCGGCATGGGCGGCGCTGTTCACCAGGGCAGGCTGGTCCACGACGGCCTCGTTCGCCTCGGTCACCCGGCCGGCGAGCGGGGCATACACGTCGCTGGCGGCCTTTACGCTCTCGACCACGGCGATGGCCTCCCCCGCCGCGACCTCCCGGCCGGGCTTGGGCAGCTCGATGAACACCACGTCGCCCAGCGCCTCCTGCGCGTGGTCGGTGACGCCGACGGTGGCGATGGAGCCCTCAAGCCGGACCCACTCATGGTCCGTGGTGAAGCGTGTTTCCGACATGCTTGCGTGCTCCGGTTCAGGACTTGAGATAGCGCGTGGGGACGAAGGGCAGCGGCACCACCTGCGCGGGCTGCGCTTCCTCGCGGATCAGCAGGTCGAGCCGGGTGCCCGGCGCCGTCAGGTCGCGCCGCACGTAGCCCATGGCGATCGGCGCCCCCAAGGTCGGGGAAAACCCGCCGGAGGTGACGCCGCCAGCCCCGGTGCCATCCGGCGCGATGATCGGCGTCAGCGCCCGGGCCGGCGCACGGCCGTCCGGGCGCAGGCCGACGCGCAGGCGGTGCGGGCCGTGCTGCAACTGGTCCTGGATGACGCTGGCGCCGGGGAACCCGCCCTCGGCCCGGCGGCGCTTGCCGATGGCCCAGGCGAGGTTGGCTTCGACCGGGGTGGTCAGCTCGTCGATGTCGGCGCCGTACAGGCACAGCCCAGCCTCCAGACGCAGGCTGTCGCGCGCGCCTAGCCCGGCCGGCAGCACGTCGGGCTGCGCCAGCAGCAAAGCCGCGAGCGACTCGGCCTGGTTGGCGGGGATGGAGATCTCGAACCCGTCCTCCCCGGTGTAGCCGGACCGGCTGATCCAGGCGGGGCTGCCGTTAATCGGCGCCTCCACCACGCCCATGAAGGGCAGCGCGGCGGCGGCCGGGCACAGCGAGGCCATGATGCCCGCGGCGCTGGGGCCTTGCAGGGCCAGCAGGGCACGGTCGGGATACTGCTCGAAATCCAGGCCGGTGAACCCCTTGGCGAGCTGCTGGGCGTCAACCTCCTTGCGGCTGGCGTTGGCGACGATCAACAGGCGGCTGCCGAGGTTGGCCACCATCAGGTCGTCCACGATGCCGCCGGACTCGTTCAGCAGCAGGGTGTAGCGCTGGCGACCCGGCGGCAGCGCCTGGAAGTCGCCAGGGGTCATGCCCTCCAACGCCGCGGCGGCGCCGGGGCCGGCGATGCTGAGCTGGCCCATGTGGGACACGTCGAACAGCGCGGCCTTGCCCCGGCAGTGCAGGTGCTCGGCCAGCACGCCGGGGCCATACTGCAGCGGCAGCATGTAGCCGGCGAACGGCGCCATCTTGGCGCCAAGGCTGCGGTGCAGGGTGTCGAGCGGGGTGGTCAGCAGCCGATCCGGCTCGTCGGATTCGATGTTCAGGACGGGTTCGGCCACGGGGGGCACCTCGGACATGGGTCGCCTGCAAGCGGAATGCCTGCCGGTGCGACCCCCCTCTGTCCGGGATACCTGAGAGATTCAGCCGCACCTCCCTGGCGCGGCCTTACTCCGTCGGTGCGGCGGCCACATGGGCGGCTGCCGGCTTTCCAGAGGTCCTGTTCCCGACTGCGGTCCTGGGGGCCTGAGCGTTTCCGGGGGCCGGTTGCGCCTTCGGCGGCTGGCTTGCGCCAGCGCTCTCCCGCGGGGGAAGGTTTGGACCGGACCTGTATGACGCAGGATCGGCCGTGGGGCAACCGTTGCGTTGGGCTAGCAATACCTCACCATGAAATCCGAGTGGGTCTGGCCATACGCTATCGAACCAGAGCACTCCTAATTTATGGCGGCATTTACGGAGGCTGCCGCTGCCACGAGGCCAGCCACTGGGCTGTTGAGCGGGCGCCTCCCAACAGAGGCCAAGCCGCAAGCGTCGGCCATCAAGGCCTGTGCTAGCGCAACCTGCGTCGCCCCGGCCCGCATCGCTTCGTCGGCGGCGCGCGCGATCATCTCCAGGTAGCACGTCCGGTCCCCGGCCTTGAACGCGCTCTAAGCTCCGAAAACCAGTTGCACGACCACCTCTGCCCCGGTTGCCCGTGCTGCCGTCTCGAACAGGAGCCTTGTCGGCTCCACCGTCGTCTCGACGGCACACAGGACGACGACCTTGCCGCCACCCCTGACGGCCTCGGCTGCCAGGGCCGCATCGACCCGCATGATCGGAATGGGAGCGCCCTTGGCGGCGACTTCGGCGGCTGGCCCCAAAGTCGAGCAGGTCAAAAGAATGGCATCAGCTCCGTCACATAGGCTCCGCAGTACCTTGACGGTCTGAGCAGCAATCTCCGGTGTGAGCCGCCCGTCCTGTTCTGCTGCGGCCAGCAGGTCGTCGCGTACGCTATGGTGCAAATCTACGCCCGTCAGTTTAGCCGTCCGCAGCGCAGCATCAAAGACAGCAACGTTGCTCTCGGCCGTATGGAGACAAGCAATGCGGGACATGGAAGGCGTTCTTCCGGGGTGAAATTGATCATATCATGCGCGCCCGGCTCGCCTAACCGGACACGCCGGGCCGGTGGTGCTCCACAAATTGCTGGAACACCTGGTCAGCAGCGCCACGCTGGTCGGGCGTCATCGTGGCATACAGTGCATCAAATGCGGGAACCAGGCGCTGCATGTCGTCGGCATGGCCCTGCACGGTGGCGGCATAGGCCCGCAGCATGTCCGTGGCGCTCCGGGCTGTCGCGCCGGCGGCGTGGAGCGCCTCCTGGTGCTGGGCGTTCTGCCGCATGATGCCGGTGAAGACGTCCCACGGCCGCTGCTGCGCCGGGGTGATCCGCATGCGGACCTTCAAGTCGGCGATGTGCTCCTCTTCCCGCTGCGAGGCCATGCGGGCCGTCGCCGACGTGGCCGCGTCGGGCCGAGGCTGCGCCGACGCAGGCGGGACAGCCGACGCAGGCAGGCCGGCCAACACGAGCGCCAGGAGGGGAACGAACCGCGGAATGGCCATTGCTTTGATCCCAGGTTGGGCTGTGGTCCAAGATCGCGTCGCCCAGCCCAACGGCCTGGCGCCGGGATCGTTGCACTCCGCGCCTGGCTGCCCCGTTGCCGGGGAACCGCCTGGCCTCTAGCGTCCGCTGCGCAAGGGGGGACACGGGCATGAGGCTTCAAGGCAAGGTTGCGCTGGTCACGGGCGCCGGCGGCGGGTTCGGCGAGGGGATCGCCCGGCTGTTCGCAGCCGAGGGCGCGCAAGTCATCTGCGCCGACCTGCGTGCCGAGGCCGCAGCCGCCGTCGCCCAGGGCATCGGCGCCGCCGCCCATCCGGTCACCGGCGACGTCAGCCAGGGCGCAGACGTGCAGCGCATGGTCGATGCCGCCGTGCAGGCGTTCGGCGGCCTGGACATCGTGGTCAACAACGCCGGCACCACCCACCGCAACCAGCCGATGCTGGACGTGGACGAGGCGGAGTTCGACCGGGTGTATGCCGTGAACGTCAAGTCGATCTACTGGATGGCCCGCGCCGCCGTGCCGGTGCTGCGCCGCCAGGGCCGCGGCGGCAGCATCGTCCACATCAGCAGCACCGCCGGCATCCGCCCGCGGCCCGGCCTGGTCTGGTACAACGGCACCAAGGGCGCGCTGAACACCATCACCCACTGCATGGCGACGGAGCTTGCCCCGGACAACATCCGCGTGAATGCGGTCTGCCCGGTGATCGGCGCCACCAACCTGCTGGAGCAGTTCATGGGCCTGCCGGACACGCCGGAGAACCGCGCCCGCTTCCTGGCCAGCATCCCGCTGGGCCGCATGAGCACGCCGGACGACATCGCCAACGCCTGCCTGTGGCTGGCCGACCCGGCGTCCTCCTTCATCACCGGCGTGCTGCTGCCGGTGGACGGCGGTCGTTGCGCCTGATTTTGGGCGCCTGATCCTGGTCCGACCCGCGTGAACATCCTGTCCATCCAGTCCTGGGTCGCCTACGGCCACGTCGGCAACGCCTCGGCCATGTTCCCCCTGCAGCGCCTGGGGGCCGAGGTCTGGGCCGTCCATACCGTGCAGTTCAGCAACCACCCGGGCTACGGCGCTTGGACCGGCCAGGTGTTCAGCGGCCAGGCGGTGCGCGACGTGGTGGACGGCATCGCGGCGCGCGGCGTGCTGCCGGCGTGCGACGCGGTGCTGTCGGGCTACATGGGCGACGCCGGGGTGGGCGAGGCGATCCTGCACGCCGTCGCCCAGGTGCGCGCCGCCAACCCGGCCATGCTGTACTGCTGCGACCCGGTGATCGGCGACACCGGCAGCGGCGTGTTCGTCCGGCCAGGCATCCCCGAGCTGATCCGCGCCCAGGCCGTCCCCGCCGCCGACATCCTGACGCCCAACGGGTTCGAGCTGGAGCACCTCACCGGCCGCTCCGTCCGCACCGTGGCCGACGCCGCCGCGGCAGTGGCGCAGTTGCAGGCCGGCATGGCGCCCGGCGGACCCGCCGTCGTCCTGGTCACGACGCTGCGGACGGATGCGACCCCGGACGACGCCCTGGACATGCTGGCCGCCGACCGCACCGGCGCCTGGCTGCTGCGGACCCCGCTGCTGCCGATCCAGCCCAATGGCGCCGGGGATGCCATCGCCGCGCTGTTCCTGTTCCACCGGCTGCGGACCGGCGGCACCGCCCCGGCCCTGGAGGCCGCCGGCAGCGCCGTCCACGGCCTGCTGCGCCGCACGGCGGAGGCCGGGTCACGCGAAATCCTGACCGTCGCGGCGCAGGACGAGTTCGTGCGCCCGACCCGGTGGTTCCACGCGCAACGATTCTGAACCCCTGCTGAAAATCGTCGTTCTTCGCCCTGTTGTTGCCGTGATCTTGGCGTAGGCAGGTCCTACGCGATGGCCCGGCATGCGCTGCCTGCCCAATCGCCTGCACCTTAGTATCACTTGCACCAGCGGATGGTCCCATGCGCTTCACCAAGGTTTATCGCCGCGCCCTCGCCGCCCTTGGCGGAGATCGCCGGCTCGCGGTCATGCTCGGGTTCGCCAACGTGATCGTGGCGGGGCTGCAATTCCTCGACCCCTTGCTGTTCGGCCGGGTGATCGGGTTGCTGACGCGGTCCGACCAGATGCAGCCCGACACCCTGTGGACCCAGGCGGTGCAACTGCTGGGCGTGTGGTTCGCGGTCGGGGCCGGGGCGATCCTGGCCAACATCGCCGTCGCCCTGCACTCCGAGCGGATGGCGCACAGGAACCGCCTGCAGATCATGAACCGCTACTTCGGCCATGTGCTGTCGCTACCGCTGTCCTTCCACGGCGACATCCATTCGGGCCGGCTGATGAAGGTGATGCTGGGCGGGTCGGACGGGCTGTTCGGGCTGTGGCTCACGTTCTTCAAGGACCAGCTTTCTACATACGTCGCCGTGCTGGTGCTGCTGCCGCTGACCTTCCTGCTCAACTGGCGGCTGGCGCTGACCCTGGTGGTGCTGGTGCTCGTGCTGGTGACGATGACGGTGCTGGTGGTGCGCAAGACCGAGGCCGGGCAGCGCCGGGTCGAGCACTTCCAGTCGCACCTGGCCGGCACGGCGCAGGACGCGCTGGCCAACGTCATGGTCGTGCAGTCCTTCACGCGGCTCGCAGCCGAGAGCCGGCTGTTCGGCCAGATCGTCGATGACGTGATCCGCTACCAGTTCCCGGTGCTGAACTGGTGGGCGGTGGTGAACGTGCTGACCCGGGCGTCCAGCACCATCGCCGTGATCTCCATCGTGGTGATCGGCACCGTGCTGCACATCCAGGGCAAGGCATCGGTCGGGGAGATCGTGACCTTCATGGGCTTCGCCACGCTGCTGATCAGCCGCATGGAGTCCGGGGTGCAGTTCGCCTCCCGGCTGTTCTTCCAGCTTCCGATCCTGGAGGACTTCTTCGGCGTGCTGGACGCCAAGTCCTCGGTGCCCGAGTGCGAGGGCGCGGCAACCCTGTCGGCGCCAAGGGGCGAGGTGGTGTTCGAGAACGTGTCGTTCGCCTACCCCGGCGGTCCCCGCATCCTGTCCGACGTGTCGTTCACCGCCAAGCCCGGCACCTCCGTCGCCCTGGTGGGCCAGACCGGCGCGGGCAAGAGCACGGCGATGAACCTGCTGCAGCGGCTGTGGGACCCGGTGGAGGGCACCATCAAGATCGACGGCCAGGACCTGCGCGGCGTGACGCTGGAAAGCCTGCGCCGCTCCATCGGCGTGGTGTTCCAGGAAAGCCTGCTGTTCAACCGCTCGATCCGCGAGAACCTGCGCATCGGCCGCTACAACGCCACCGACGAGGAGCTGGAGCGCGCCTGCCGCCTGGCCGACGCGCACGAGTTCATCATCCGGCAGCCGCAGGGCTACGACACCGTGGTCGGCGAGCGCGGCGCCACCCTGTCCGGCGGGCAGCGGCAGCGGCTGGCGATCGCCCGCGCCCTGTTGAAGGACCCGCCGATCCTGATCCTGGACGAGGCGACCAGCGCGTTGGACGCCGCAACCGAGGCCCGGGTGTCCCGCGCCATGAACACGCTGATGCGCGGCCGCACGACGTTCATCATCGCCCACCGGCTGAGCACCGTGCGCGACGCCGACGAGATCATGGTGTTCGAGAACGGCGAGGTGGTCGAGCGTGGCAACTTCGAGCAGCTCATCGCCAAGCGCGGACGGTTCGCCGACCTGGTTGCGACGCAGCTCTCCCCGTCGGCCTCGGCCTACGCGGCCGATTGACCCTCATGCCCTGTTAACCGCGTGCGCCTATGTTGCCC
Organism: uncultured Acetobacteraceae bacterium; assembly: GCA_964243265.1. GTDB lineage: Bacteria > Pseudomonadota > Alphaproteobacteria > Acetobacterales > Acetobacteraceae > DASWOJ01. The sequence continues at coordinate 13,226 of CAXTFY010000029.1, forward strand.
GCAATGGCAACATAGGCGGCGTGGCATGAGCGGCATCGTCAGCGGCATCGATTACAGCCTGCTATTCTCCGGCACGTCGTCCAGCACTGACGTCTCGAGCAGCCTGCTGACGACGCTATACAGCGCCAGCACGTCCGGGTCGGCCATCTCCTCTGGCAACCCGATCCTAGACGAGAAGCTGGCCGAGCAGAACCAAACCAAGGACATCGCCAACGAGGCCAAGGACCCAGGGGTGGTGCGGGACCTGGCGGCCTTCACCAAGGGGATCGCCAACGCCAAGGACCTGAACAGCGCGTTGCAGAACCCGGCCGTGCTGAAGGTCCTGCTGACAGCCAACGGGCTGGGCGACCAGGTGACATACACCGCGCTGGCCAGCAAGGCCCTGCAGTCGGACCCGAAGGTTGCGACGTCGCTGGTCAACACGCTCACCGACACACGGTGGAAGACCGTGGCCACGAACTACAGCCTATCCAGCAAGGGGCTGGCCGGACTGCAGGACCCGACGGTGCAGGCGCAGGTCGCCGATGCCTATGAACGGGTGACGTGGCTGAACTCACTGAACGCGGCGACGCCCGGCCTGGCACAGGCGCTGCAGTTCAAGCAGCAGGCCAGCAGCATCAAGACCGTTGATCAAATCCTGGGCGACCCGACCAACTTCGACGTCGTGCTGACGGCGCTCGGCATTCCGCAGCAGGTTGTGTACCAGGGCATCAGCGGGGAGGAGCAGGCGGTGACGAGCAAGCTCGACATCACCAAGCTGCAGGACCCGACGTTCGTGAACAACCTTACGTCGCAGTACCTGCTGGCGAAGCAGGCGGCGGCGCAGGGGACATCGACTGGCAGCAGCCTTGATGCGCTGGCGGTACAGGCGGGCGGACTGTTCGCCTGACCCCCATTTTGCTGCACCTGCACACCTGCCGTTTGCAATCGGGGACGGAGGGCGTGCAAGCTTCCTGATCCCGGGGGTATCCCCGCAATAAAGGAGGCAATGCCATGACCGTCGCCGCGATCCTGAAGCAGAAGGGGCATGAGGTTGCCCACGTCGCCCCCACCGCGACCATCGCCGATGTCGTGCAGCAACTGGCCGCGCGGCGCATCGGGGCGGTGCTGGTGCTCGACACCGCGGGCCAGGCAATCGGCATCGTCAGCGAGCGCGACGTGGTCCGCAGCATGGCCGAGCATGGCGGGCGGACGATGGAGATGACGGCCGCCCAGTTGATGACCGCGGACCTGCATGTCGCCGGGCCAAGTACGACTGTGGCACAGGCGACGGAGATGATGACTGCGGGCCGCTTTCGCCACCTGCCGGTGATGGACGGCGATCACCTGCTGGGCATCGTCAGCATCGGCGATGTGGTGAAGGCCCGGTTGAGCCAGCAGGAGCAAGAAGTGGACAGCCTGAAGGCATACGTAGCAGGGGGTTAATCTCCCCTCTCCCTGTTCCTCCGGGAGAGGGTCGGGGTGAGGGAGGCGGGTAGGGCCGGTTTCGACGAGGTTGGCAATAGGCTTCGTTCGGGATTGGGATGGTTTGGCCCTTGCGGTTCCCTCACCCCGGCCCTCTCCCAGAGGGAGAGGCGCTCAGCCCGCTTCGGCTAGCGCCTTGATCGCTTTCAGGTCTTGCACGAACGCTGCATATTCCCGCGCCTTCATCTCGTCATCGGGAATGCGCAGCAGGTAGCTCGGATGCACGGTGATGTAGCCCGTCGTATTGCCATCCAGAGCCATCGGCTTGCTGCGCTCCTTGGTGACGGCGACGGCCTTGCCGGTCACGGCGCGGGCGGCGGTCGCGCCCATCATCACGGTGATGGCGGGCTTGATCTCCTGCCGCTCCAGGTCCAGCCAGAAGCGGCAAGCATTGATCTCCCCCGTGCCAGGCTTCTCATGGATGCGCCGCTTGCCGCGCGGCACGAACTTGAAGTGCTTGACCGAATTGGTGACGTACACCCCGCGTCGGTCGAACCCGGCCTCCGCCATAGCCCGGTCAAAAAGCTGCCCGGCTGGGCCGATGAACGGCCGGCCGGCCAAGTCCTCCTGGTCGCCCGGCTGCTCGCCGACGAACATCACCCGGGCGTCCGCCGGGCCTTCGCCGAACACCACCTGCGTCGCCGGCTCCCACAGGGCGCAGCGCCGGCACTCCTCCGCCTCGTGGGCGGCCTTTTGCAGGGCGGTGCCGCCCTTCTCCGCCTCAACTGGGGTGGCGAGATTAGGGCTGGGTGCGCGGACGGGTGAGATCACGGGTTGCTCCACCATGTTATCCACCCGGCCGGCGGCGGTGCGGATCAGCTCCGGGATCGCCGCGGCCTCGGGCAGGTTCTTCCAATACTTCTGCGGCATCTCCGACCGCATGGCGCCGACCTTGAGCCGGGCCGGGTTGAAGATGCTGCTGTAGTAGGCGCGCCAGTAGGCCTCCAGGCGGTCGTCATCCGGCACGTCGGCAGGCGAAGCGCCCACCTCGAACCGGAGTTCCCCGCCATCCCAGTGTGCGCTGCGATAGGGCGTCAGGATGGACCAGACCATGGTGGCAAACCGCCGGGCGAAGAACGGCGCGTTAGCCTCGACGATGTAGTTGTCCGGCTCGAACCAGCTTACGTAGCGAGTGCCCTCCGGCTCCTGCACCTCGCGGAAACGGACGAAGGCGCGCATCTTGTGGGTGTCGCGGCGGACAGCCGCGGCGAGGCGCTGCACGCGCTGCACCTCGGGGTCCGTGGTCAGCTCAAGCAGGTGCTTTTCCCCGTGCTGGGCGCGCCAGATCAAGCGGTACAGCAAGGCGAAGCGTTCGGGGTCGTGCGCCTGGATGGCGGTCTCGGCCAACTCCACCAGGGCGCGCGGCACAGTGAAGGTGCCGGTCACGGGCGCGGCCGGCGGCTCCTCCGGCTCGGCGAACAGGTCTGTCACGTCGCGGACGGACCACACCACATCCTCCGGCGCCGCCCCACCCAGCGCCAGCGAACGGGCCGCTGCGCGCCAGCCGCCCCAATCGACCTCGTGCGCCAGGACGACGGACCTCACGCGAACAGGTCCGCCTGCTGCGCCTTGGGGACCAGCCGCTGCGACAGGCGGGCGCTGTCCAGCAGGCCGCCGGGCTGGTGGTCGGCGGCGATGACGAAGGGCGCCACCTTGGCCATCGGCAGGCGCAGCCGGGCCAGGTCCGCCATGCGCAGGCGGGCATGGCGGCGGGCGCGGACCAGCTTATCCACCGACTTCACGCCCAGGCCGGGCACGCGCAGCAGTTGCTCCCGGGTGGCACGGTTCACGTCCATGGGGAACTGGTCGCGGTGCTGCAGCGCCCAGGCCAGCTTGGGGTCCATCGACAGGTCCAGGTTGCCCGCGCCGTCGGTGGTGATCTCGTCGGCCTTGAACTCGTAGAACCGCATCAGCCAGTCGGCCTGATACAGCCGGTGCTCCCGCAGCAGCGGCGCCTTCTTCGGCGGCAGGAGGGCACTGCTGTCCGGGATCGGGCTGAACGCCGAGTAGTACACCCGGCGCAGGCCATAGCTGCCATACAGGTTGGTGCTCAGGTCCAGGATGCTGCGGTCATTGCTGCTGTCGGCGCCGACGATCAACTGAGTGCTCTGCCCCGCCGGCGCGAACCGGGCCGACCGCTTCTCCGCCTTCGCCTCGTCGATCCGCAGCCGCATCCGGCCCATGCTGCGGCGGATGCTGGGCAGGTCCTTCTCCGGCGCCAGCTTGGTCAGCGCGGCCTCGGTCGGCAGTTCCACGTTGATGCTCAGCCGGTCGGCGTACTTGCCAGCCTCCAGCAGCAGTTCCGGCGAGGCGTCGGGGATGGTCTTGAGGTGGATGTAACCACGGAACCCATGCTCCTCCCGCAGCAGCTTCGCCACCCGCACCACCTGCTCCATCGTGTAGTCGGGGCTGCGGATGATGCCGCTGCTGAGGAACAGGCCCTCGATGCAGTTGCGGCGGTAGAAGCCGAGGGTCAGGGTCACGACCTCCTCCGGCGTGAAGCGGGCGCGCTGCACGTTGGAGGACCGGCGGTTGATGCAGTACAGGCAGTCGTAGATGCAGGAGTTGGTCAGCAGGATCTTCAGCAGCGAGATGCACCGGCCGTCCGGCGCGTAGGCATGGCAGATGCCCATGCCCTCGGTGCTGCCGACGCCATCCTTTTCCCCCAGCGAACTACGCTTGACGGTACCACTGGAGGCGCAGGACGCGTCGTACTTTGCGGCGTCGGCAAGGATTTCGAGCTTCTTCAGAAGGTCCATGGACTGCCTGCTGTTCGGCCCCGGTAAATGGGGCGATTCGCCGGATTTATCAACAGGCTCACCCTGTTCCAGGCTGCCGGAACGCCTCCCGCCCGCACAGCCTATACGGTTACCGGCGCCGCGAGTTCGCCGGCGTTCTCCTGCAATCGCCGCACCGTGTTGCGCGGCGCCGGGCACACCAGGCGGACGGCTACGGCGGTCCGGTCCGCCAGCGCGCCCTGTTCGACCGTGTTGGCTCGATCCGCCACGCCGGCTGCATCCAGGCCCCGCTGCCGGGGCTGCATGGCACGCGGATGTGCGTGTGTTGATCACCGAGAACGAGCAGGTCGCCGCCGCCCTACGCGCACGCAGACCTGCGCCAGACTTTTATGAGGCTGGTAGGATTGCCTCATGACCGTTCTACATCGCTCGCCCACTCGTCGGACACCCGGTCGCTCCACCCCCATTCGCCGCCTGCCCAGTTGCCGCCCACACTCACCTAATCCCGGCGCTCACTCAATCCCCACGCTCACCGGGGACGTTGCGAGCCGCATCGGGAAGCAACTTTCGGGAACAGTCGGGATTTGCGCGTGGCCAATAACGCAGCACTCGGTAAAGTCATCTCAAAAAACTGTGTTTGTCTTTTTCTGCGAGGCATTTTGCTTTTGCAAATTCACTGTTTTTGTATGCAGCCGGACAGAGAGTGCCTCGACATGCAGGATTTGTCTTTCGGCATGGGGCGCCTTCCATCCTCGCTGGGTTGTCGCTTCAGTGGGAAACCAATGCCGGCCGCCAGTCGCCGCTGCCGATTTGTCCGTCGCCTCGCCGTCATCATGGGGACCGCTGGCGATGTGGCAATCCAGGGAACGCCAGGCTGGAAATGCAGTCCGTGCACCCCTGGATTGCCGCACCGCGAGCGCGGTTCGCACAAACGGCGACAGACATGATGCGGTCGTGAAAGGAGCAGTGCAAATAGGCCTACAGTATGACCCAGCCTGCCGTTGACGGACTCGGATTGGAATTAACACGTAATAACCCCTTATCACTGTGATGTAAGGGAAGCGTTCACTATCCGGCGGATAACGTGTCGGCATGTCGGTCAGCAAAAGCTTTCGCGGATTATGGCGCGCTTGGCGAGCAGCGGTGGTGCTGGGCATTGCAGCCCTGGTTCCCAGCGCGGGCCTCGCCCAGGCCAGTGGACGGCTGCTGGCGATCTCCGGGGGCCGGAGTACGCCGTGGACGGCTGCTTCACCAGCGCCGGCACCGCCACGGTGCGCTGCCGCATCCACCCGAAGATGGCGCTGCCGATGGATGCGCGCCGACCCACTCCATCGGCCAGGCGCCGGCCGGTGACGATCCGGTCGAAGATCCTCGCCGGCTGCCTAGCGCTGACGATGCTGACGGCGCTGCTGGGCCTGTATGCCCAGCGGGCGGAGCGGGACCTGGGTAAGCTGGCGCTGCGCATCTACGACGAGGCGTTCATGGGGGTCAGCTACCTGCGGTCCGCACAGGCCGGCTTCGCATCGCTGGCGGTCGGCGCGCAGGACGTCCGGTCCGACCCGGCGGCCATCGCTGCCGTGATCGGCGACCTCGGGGTGGCGCAGGAACGCGCCATGTCGCCCGCGGGCCGGGCAGGCGCGGAGAGCTTGGCCGCTGCCGTCGCCGCCATGGGAGTGCGGACCCTTGGCCCGTCCGATCCCGCCTTTCTGGAGGTGCAGGCCGGGTTCGAGCACGCCGTGGAGGTCTTTGCCGGCGACGGCTTCTTATATCGCCAGAACGTCGGACGGATGCTGGCGGCCCAGCACCGGCAGATGATGCTGGTCTTCGTCCTGCTCCTGCTGGGCGCGTTGGCTATCACCCTCGTCTTGAGCGGGATGATCGTGCCACCGGTGCGCCGGGCCGTGCGGATCGCCCAGGCCATCGCCGCAGGACAGCTGGACAACGCCATCCCGGTGACCGGCCGGGGGGAGACGGCGGAGCTGCTGCAGGCGCTCGCCACCATGCAGGACAGCATTGCCGCGGCGCTCGGTGAGATCCGCGCGCTGATGGCCGACCAGGCGGTCAGCCATGCCGGGGAGCTGGCGCAGCAGCACGCGCGGCTGGAGGCGACGCTGGGCAACATGAACCAGGGCCTGTGCCTGTTCGGCGCCGATGGGCGCCTCGCGGTGGCCAACCGGCGCTTTGGCGAGATGTTCGGCGCGCCGGAGGCCGGGGCGCCGGTCGAGCAGGTGATGCAGGCCGCCGGGTTGCTGCGGCTGCTGGGCTCCGCCCGGGGCGCCACCATTGCCGCGGTGTCGTGCGACCTGCCGGACGGCCGCAGCATCACCGTATCGCAGCAGCCCCTCGCGCAGGGGGGCTGGGTGGCGACCTATGAGGACACGACGGAGCGCCGCGCCACCGAGGACCGTCTGTCCCACATGGCCCGGCACGACCCGGTGACCGGCCTGCCCAACCGGCTGGCCTACAACGAGCACCTACCCGAAGTGCTGGCGCGGGCACGCCGCGGCGCCGGTGTCGCCGTGCTGCGCCTGAGCCTGGACCGGTTCAAAATGGTGAACGATGCCCTGGGCCAGGCCGCAGGGGATGCCCTGCTGGGCGCGGTGGCCCGGCGCTTGCGGGAGTCCACCCGGGAAACCGACTTCCTGGTGCGCCTGGGGGGCGACGAGTTCGTCGTCGTCCAGGAAAGCCCGGACCAGCCGGCGGATGCGGCGGTGCTGGCGGAACGGCTGGCCGCCCTGGTCGGCGAACCCTATGAGATCGCCCAGCATCAGGTCGTGATAGGCATCAGCATCGGCATCGCGCTGGCCAGCGGTACCGAGGGCGCCGACGGGCTGTTGCAGGCCGCCGGGCTGGCACTGCACCGCGCAGAGGCTGAAGGCCGCGGCACGCCCTATTTCTATGAGAACGGCATGGATGCCGAGCTGCAGGCGCAACGGGCGCTGGAGGCAGACCTGCGCCGGGCCTTGGCCGAGGGGCAGCTTGAGCTGTTCTACCAGCCCCTGGTGCATGCCGCGGGGATCGCCGGGTTCGAGGCGCTGCTGCGATGGCGGCACCCGGAGCGCGGCCTGGTCAGCCCGGCGGAGTTCATCCCGCTGGCCGAGGCGGCCGGGCTGATCGGGGAGATCGGCGCCTGGGTGTTGATGCAGGCCTGCACCGAGGCCGCGGGGTGGCCCGGTGCGCTGAAGGTCGCGGTCAACCTATCGCCCGTGCAGTTCCGAACGCGGTCGTTGGTGGACGACACCAGGCATGCCCTCGACGCCTCCGGCCTGCCGGCGAGCCGGCTGGAACTGGAGATCACTGAGTCGCTTCTGCTGCAGGATGACGATGACGTGCTGCGGGCGCTGCATGCGTTGCAGGGCATGGGGGTCCGCATCGCAATGGACGATTTCGGGACGGGGTATTCATCGCTGAGCTACCTGCGGCGCTTCCCGTTCGACAAGATCAAGATCGACCAGTCCTTCGTGCGCGGCATCACGACGCAGGAAGACTGCCGCAAGATCGTCCGGGCGGTGATCGGCCTGGGCCGTTCGCTGGGCATGGTGGTCAATGCCGAGGGGGTGGAAACGACCGAGCACCTGGACGCGCTGCGGCTGGAAGGCTGCGGCGAGCTGCAGGGCTACCTGTTCAGCAGGCCGAAGCCGGCGTGCGAGGTGCTGGAGATGCTGCGTCAGCACGGCAACGCCACGCTTGCAGCGATGCGGACGGCTGAGCCACGACCTGTGCCGTTCTTTGCGGCTTAGAGTTTTTTCCGGAACGGGTTGCGCAGGGTCAGCCGCTCCCCGATCACCAGGTTGTCCCGCATGTCTTCGGACAGCAATGTGGTGCAGCCTGCCTCCAGCGCCGAGGCGACGATCAGAGCATCGTAGAAACTGAACCCATGGCGGACCGCCATGGCAAGCGCGGCCTCGTGTGTTGCGGCCGTCAGCGGCAGCGGCGGCGGACACAGCAGCCGGAGGTCCGCGAGGGCCCGCCTGATCATCTCCGGCCAGGGTCGCCGCAACTTGCGCCGGGCGACATTGGCGAACTCGTTCAGGACTTGCACGCTGATCACTCCGCCAGCAGCCAGCAGTTCACGCGCTGTCTCGGACCGCCAATCCGGTTGCAGGGCGGCATAGACCAGGATGTCGCTGTCCAGAAAGGCAGTCATTCGCCCCGCTCGTTCGCCTCATCGCGGGAGAAGCGAAATCCGGGCGGCGGCGTCCAGGCCAGCGCGCGCAGGCGAGCCAGCGCATCCTCACGGGTGCGGTCGCGCGCAATGCAGAAGGTGCCTTCGCCGGCCAGCTCGACCTCGATTTCATCACCTCCCTTCCGTTGCAAAACCTCTACCAGCGCGGCGGGCAGCCGCACTGCAAGGCTGTTTCCCCATTTTCCAACCTGCATCGCCCAGTCCCAACATGCATTTTTGGCAATGTACATCCAAGCCGCCCGCCTAAGGCAAACCTCCGGTCATGTCCCTTTCTCCTACCCAGCCACCGTCGCGCGCTCGGCCGGACTGCCGCCAAGGCCCTACCCGCCCATCGCCGCCTGCATGAACAGCCGCTTCAGCCGCGGCATCCGGTGCACCCCGGCAATGCCCAGGTCCCGCGCCGCCCGCAGCACCGGGTTGTCTGTGCTGAACAGCCGGTCCAGCACGTCCGTCGCCCCCAGCATCAGCAGGTTGTCCGGCCGCCGCCGCCGCTGGTACTGCAGCAGCAGCCCCGGTGCCCCCGGGTCCGCCCCCTCCGCCACCGCGGCGACCACCAGGTCCGCCAGCGCCATCACGTCCCGGAACCCCAGGTTCAGCCCCTGCCCGGCAATCGGATGGATGCCGTGCGCCGCATCCCCCACCAGCGCCAGCCGGGTATCCACGTAGCGCTGCGCGTGCATCGCCGACAGCGGATAGATCCAGCGCCGCCCGATCGGCCGCACCCAGCCCAGGTGGTCGCCCAGCCGGCGCGCGATCTCCCGCCCGAACGCGGCGTCGTCCAGCGCGATCACCCGGTCCGCCTGCGCCGTGCCCTCGGTCCAGACGATCGCCGACACATTCGGTGCACCCCTGGTCGGACCCATCGGCAACTGGGCAAACGGCCCAGCGGGCAGGAAGTGCTCCAGCGCCACCCCGCCGTGCGGATGCTCGTGCTCGATGGCGGACACGATGCCGCGCTGCTTGTAGGGCACGCGGGTGACGGGGATGCCGGCCTGCTCGCGCAACGGGGAGCCGCGGCCCTCGGCGGCCACCACCAGGCGGCAGGCGATGGTGGCGCCGTTGCTGACCTGCACCTCCGCCCCGGCGCCCCGGCGCGTTGCGACGGCCTCCGCCGGGGCATGGATTTGCAGGTTGGGCTGGGTGTGCATGTGGGCGTTCAGCGCCACCCGCAGCGCCCGCGCCTCCACCATCCAGCCGAACGGCTCGCTGCCGGCCTCGCGGTGGTCGAAGTGCAGGAACAGGGGGGACGCCCGCCGGCCCACCCGCCCGTCGGACACGCGGATGTCCAGGATGGGGGACGGCGCCTGCGGCAGGTTGTCCCAAACTCCCGCGGCTTCCAGCAGGCGGCGCGACCCGGCGGCGATGGCATAGGCCCGTCCGTCGAAGTCCGGATGCTCCATCGGCGGCAGCGGCGCGCGGTCCACCACGGCCACGCGCACCCCGCCGGCCGCCAGGCGGCACGCCAGCGTGGCCCCGACCGGTCCCGCTCCCACGACGCAGACATCGACGGCGGCAGCGGGCTCGCGACGGGTTCCCAGGTTATCCAGCATCTTCGATCACTCCTGTGCGTACAAACTGGGCAGCGGGTCGTGGCGCGTTGGTAACAACCTGGGGCAGTGCTTGCCCACGCTGCGTGCAACCCTGGCCCACCAGGTCCAGCAACCCTCGCGGCCCCGGCGCGGCACGGTTCTTGAGTGACGCCCCGGCAACGTCGCCTGCCAAATGTGGCGCGAGGCGCGGGTAAGGAAAGAGGAAGGTGGGATGAAGCTGATCGTGGCGGTCATCAAACCGTTCAAGCTCGACGACGTCCGGGAGGCGCTCACGCCGCTGGGGGTCCAGGGCCTGACGGTGTCCGAGGTCAAGGGCTTCGGGCGGCAGAAAGGGCAGA
>CAXTFY010000030.1:0-23323 GCA_964243265.1 uncultured Acetobacteraceae bacterium
CAGCCGATCAAGGTGGACGTGCGCGTGGTCTCCGCCACCAACATCCGGTTGCAGGACCAGGTCGATGACGGCCGGTTCCGCGGCGACCTGTTCTACCGCCTGAACGCCGTCACCATCCGCATCCCCCCCCTGCGCGACCGCGGCGGCGACAAGCTGCTGCTGGCCCGGCACTTCCTGACGCAGTTCAGCCGCGAGTTTGGCCGGGCGGTGCGCGGCTTCGCCGACGACGCATTGGCGGCGCTGGAGGCCCACCCCTGGCCCGGCAACATCCGCGAGCTGGAGAACCGGATGAAACGCGCCGTGCTGATGTCGGAGGGCCGCGTGCTGACCGCCGCCGACCTGGAGCTTGCCCCGGGCGTCGAGGACCTGACCACCTACGACCTGCGCGCCGCGCGGTCGCGGGCCGAGCGGGACGTGGTGCAACGGGCGCTGGCGCGCAGCAACGGCACTGTCGCCACGGCGGCCCGCCTGCTCGGCATCAGCCGCCCGACGCTGTACACCCTGCTCGACGCGCACGGGTTGCAGGCCCCTGGGGCTGGTGGGGCAGAAGCCGGACAGCCGCAGGATGCGCCGCCATGAGGCGCGACCCATCGAGACCCGAAAGCCCATCAAGACGCAGAAGACTGGCCACACCTACCAGAACAGGTTGACCCATGAACAAGTTCATCATCCCCGCCATTGCGGCGGTCGTCGTGGCCGGTGCGGGCGGCGGCGGGCTGTATGCCTACACGCATCGCGGCACCCCGGCGCAGAACGCCCGGGCATTGGCGGCCCGCGGCGACATGCGCGGGGCGCTGATCGAGCTGCGCAACGCCGTCCGGGCCGACCCGGCCGACGCCGACGCGCACCTGCGGCTGGCCCAGGCGCAACTGCAGACCGGCGACCCCATCGCGGCCGAGCGCGAGATCAGGGCAGCGCAGGACCTGAAGCTCGGTGAGGATGCCACGGCGCCGCTGCTGGCGCAGGCCCTGCTGTCCCAGCAGCGCTATGACGACGTGCTCAGCCAGGTGCCGGCCACGGCCGAGAAGCCCGCCGTCGCCAGCCAGCTCCTGGTGCTGCGCAGCGTGGCGCAGGTCGCCTTGCGGGACTTCCCGGCGGCACAGGCGGGGCTTGTGGAGGCCGAGCGCCTGACGCCGCAGACGCCGGATGCGGTGCTGATGTCCGCACGCCTGTCCATCGCGCAAAACGACATTCCCGCGGCGGAGGCAAAGGCGGACCGGGCCTTGGCGATCGATCCCAAGCGGGTCGACTCGTTGGTGCTCAAGGCGCAGCTGCTGGTGGCCAAGGGCGACCGGGCCGGCGCCATCGGCTACTTGGACCGGGCCATTGCCCTTGCCCCGGACGCGCTGGGCGCCCGGGTGGACCGGATCAACCAGTTGCTGCAGGCCGGGCAGGACGCCAAGGCGCGCGAGGACGTGGATGCCGTGCTTGCCAAGGACCCCCGCAACGCCGCCGCGTCGTACTTCGACCTGATCCTGCTGGTCCGGGCGGGCAAGTTCCCCGAAGCCGACAAGGTGCTGATCAAGATCGAGCCGGTCATGACGCGTTTCCCGCGCGGCCTGTACTTCCAGGCCATCGTGAAGGCCAACATGGGCGAGACGGAGAGCGCGGCAGACGCTGCAACACGCTATGTCGCCCGCGTGCCGACCGACCCTGACGGCGTGCGGCTGCTGGCGCGGATCGAGCTTGCGGCCAAGCGGCCCGACCGTGCCATCGCGGTTCTGGTGGCTGGGGTGAAGGCGGGCGTCACCGACTCCGAGACCATGGACATGCTCGGCCGGGCCTATGCCCTGGATGGCAAGCCGGTGCAGGCAGCCGACACCCTGCAGAAGGCCGCCAACCTCTCGCCGGAGAACCCGGCGATCCTGACCCACTTGGCGTCCAGCAAGATGCAGCTTGGCGACACCGCCGGCGCGTCGTCGGACCTGCAGAAATCGTTGGAACTGGCGCCGAAGCAGGCCAGTGCCGGGGAGGCGCTGGTGGCCGTAGCCCTCGCCTCGGGCGATGCGGACAAGGCGCAGGCGGCGCTGGACCGGCTGCGCCAGCAGACCGGGGATACCGAGGCGGTGGACGTGCTGTCCGGCCTGGTCAAGCTGGCCCGGCGCGACCTCGACGGCGCGCGCGCGCAGTTCGCCGATGTCGTGCGGCGCTTCCCGCAGTCGGTCGCGGGCTCGGTGAGCCTGGCCAAGGTGCTGCTGCTGCAGGGCAAGCAGGCCGAGGCGGAGGCGGCGCTGCGGGCCGTCCTGGCGCGCAATCCGGCGGAGCCGCAGTCGCTGACGACGTTGGTTGGCATGCTGGTGCAGGCTGGGCGCCCCGGCGATGCGGTGGCGGCGGTTCAGGCCGCCCATGCGGCATCGCCCGGCGACCTGGCGTTGACCGCCGGGATCGCAGACCTGCAGGTGCGGGCCAAGGACCCGAAGGCGGCCCTGGCGACCCTAACCGAGGCCCAGGGCTCGGCAAACGGCGTGCTGCCGACGCAACTCCTACCCGCCGAGGCCCGCGCGCAGGCGGCGGATGGCGACATCGAAGGGGCGAAGACGACCTATCGCCGCTACATCGCCGCGAACCCGGCGGACCTGGAGATGCTGCGCGCCTATGTGGAGCTGCTGGTCAACAACAACGACGTCAGCACCGCCCGGCAGACGCTTCAGGACGCGCTCAAGACCTCACCCGGCAACCTCGGTATGATGGAGGCGATGGTCCTGATCGAGCAGAAGTACGGCGGCGTCAACGCGGCCGTGACGATGGCGGAGGAGTTGCGCCGCAACCCGGCCAACATGCCCGCCGCCGGGGTGCTGAAGGGCGACGCCTACATGGCGGCCAGGCGGTTCGGCGATGCCGCCGCGGCGTTTGCCGACGAGGCGAAGGCCGCGCCGTCCACGGCGCTGACCCTGCGGTCGGCGGCGGCGCTGAGCAGCGGCGGCGGCCAGGACCAGGCGGCGCAGGTGCTGCGCACCTGGTTGACGCAGCACCCGGACGATGCCGACGTGGCGCAGGTGCTGTCTGGGCTGGACATCAACGCCAAGCGGCTGACGGACGCCGAAACCCACCTGAACGTCGTCCTGGCGAAGCGGCCCAACAACGCGGTCGCGCTGAACAACCTGGCGTGGGTGTATCAGCAGCGCGGCAACAAGGCGGCGGGCGGGGTGGCGCAGCGCGCCTACATGCTGTCGCCGACGGCGGAGAGCGCGGACACGCTCGGCTGGATCCTGACGACGCAGGGCGACCCGAAGGCGGGGCTGCCGTTGCTGCAGCAGGCGAACACCGGTCGGCCGGCTGACCCGACGATGCGTTATCACCTCGCCGCGGCGCTGAATGCTGCCGGACAGCAAGCGGATGCGCTGAAGGCGTTGGAGCCGCTGCCGGCTGATGCCGTGTTCGATGACAAGGCGGCGGCGGCGAAGCTGCTGGACCAGTTGCGGACCCAGCGGTGAGCGCCGCCGCCGGGACCGGTCAGGTCTCGGCGGCGCGCCCTGTCTCAGTGGCGGCCCGGGCTGCCTCAGCCGCGGAACGGGTCGTCATGTCATAGGCATCCGCCAACAGCGTCAGCCGGGCGGTGTTGGGCAGCTTGCGGAAGGCGTTGAGGAGCAGGATTTCCTCATTGGACGGCAGGGCGGTCTGTGCTGCGCCAGCCTCGGTTTCCAGCAGGGCGCCGATCGGCACATCCAGGGTTTGCGCCAGTTTGATCAGCCGCGCCGTTTCGGGAAAGCAGGTGCCCCAGATCCAGGCATGGACGGCAACCCGCGACACCTCCAGCGCACGGGCCAGGCCGGCCTGGGTGATGCCGCGCTCGGCCATGATGCGGGCGAGGTTGTGGCGGAAGCGGTCGCGCGACTCGTGGCCGCGCGGCTTGTCTTCGCCGGGCCAGCCCTGCAGGGTTCCGGGGAGCGGTGCGAACGTCATTGCCGCGTGACCTGGCGTGATAGCTCGCCCAGGGTCGCACGCCCGCGGGGGGTCGTCAGTCCATGGGACATCACAGCCGTTTCTCCAAATAGTTGCGTAGGCTTAACATAGTGGTCACGGACGGGTGAACGCAAGCCCATGTTCGTAAGGGATTACGCGAAAGCGTCACGGACGCGAGCCGAACGGGTGTAACGCCAGATTACGTGGTGTCTCCGTAATTTATTGTTAAAAACGATGCGGAGCGTCAAACACGGCGTAGGTGCCTGGTGGCCGCGGATGCACCTAACCGAACGGGTTGCGGACCGTGCCGGGCTTTTTCGGCGGCGGCAGCGCGGCTGGCAGCGCCGGGTCCTGTTCCAGAGCTGCGACGACGGCGTCCATCATGGCGCGAAGGCTGCGCGCCAGGGCAAGGCCGGCCTGGTCGCGTGTCAGGTCCAGGCTGCCATATAGCGCGACGCGGTCACGCCCGTTCTCCAGCTTCAGGTCGCCGATCTCGGTGGCGGCGGAGTCGTCGGCAAACGGCTTCATGGGGTGGTTCCTTCGGGATAACGGGCGGTGCGGCGAGACTGATAGCCGTGCGGCGTCGGCTTCGGCAGCCGGAGCATGGCCGACTTGGCCGAGGCGGGCAGGGCGGGGAACACGTCCAGCCCGGTCAGGTCCGCCAGTTGCGCCATGCTGATGGGCGCCCAGGGCGCATCGTCCACATTCTTGGCGACATAGGCGGCAGCCAGGCCGCGGCGCGGGTCCAGCACCGCCTTGAACACGTGGGTGGGCACGATGACGTCGCCCACCTGCTGCAGCTCGGCGCCCTGGAAGATCGGGCCGGTCACGACGTACAGCTCGCCCTGGCGCTCGGCGAGCTTGCGGACGGCGCTCTCGATGCCCTCCCACAGGCCGCGGTTCAGCTTCGGCGCCTGCGGCACCATGTTGGCCAGGGAGAAGCTTTCCTGCTGGGCTTCGGGCGTCGGCATGTCGCCGCTCGGGGACATGTGGCCGCGGTCGAAGCCGCTGCGGGCGTAGTCGCGCAGCTCCGCCCGCTCGCCGGTCGGCAGGGCGTCCTCGGGATGGAACTCGCCCTCCCTGGGCAGGCTGCGGGCGTCGGACAGCCCGGCGGCCGTGAGGTGCTCGGCCGAATACAGCGGCGTGCGGGTGGCGGCGGAGTGCAGCACGGCAAAGGCGCGGAAACACAGCGCCCGGGCGCCGGCCGCGAGGCGTTGGTTCAGCAGCGCCGGCGGCAAGCCGCCCGCAAAGTCCTGGGGGCAGGCGGATGGGGCGGATCGTGCCGGCTGCGGGGAGCAGAGCGCGGCCAGCAACAGGAGCAACGTCAGCCGGTGCCGCATCATGGTTCCCTCCCGAGTCGGCCCGTATCCGGCCTCCGCCGGGTT
This sequence comes from uncultured Acetobacteraceae bacterium, assembly GCA_964243265.1. Lineage (GTDB taxonomy): Bacteria > Pseudomonadota > Alphaproteobacteria > Acetobacterales > Acetobacteraceae > DASWOJ01. The sequence continues at coordinate 5,289 of CAXTFY010000030.1, forward strand.
ATCGGCAACAAACCGCGCGCCTGGCAACCGGCGCCGAACCTGGCGCTGCCGGCTGCGGCGACGGGTCCCTCCATGCCGCCGGCCTGTTCCCTGCCGCTGCATGCCATCCTATAGGACAGGAGTGGACACCGCAGCCGCTTCCCCCGTGATCAGCTCCGCGCTCGGAGATGTCGCCGTTATCCAGATGGCTGATCCCGCCAAGCGCAACGCCTTGTCCGCCGCCATGCTGGACGCCCTGACGCAGGCGGTCCGGCATGCGGAGGGCGCCCGGGCGGTCGTGCTCCGGGCGGGGGCGGCGGACCGCGTGTGGTGCGCCGGGTTCGACATCGGCGCCCTCGCCGCGGGCTTCGACCCGCTGGCCCCGGATGGTCCCCTGCAGGCGCTGTTCCGCGCCATCGAGGACTGCCCGGCGCCGGTGGTGGCCATGCTGCACGGCACCGCCTGGGGCGGCGGGACCGACCTGGCGCTGCGCTGCGACTTCGCGATGGCCGACCCGACATGCAGCCTGGCCTTCACGCCGGCCAAGCTCGGGCTGCCCTACGATCCCGAGGGGCTGCTGAACGTCGTCATGCGCGCCGGCCCGGCGGTCGCGCTGGAGATGTTCAGCACCGCCGATCCGGTGCCGGCCGCCCGCGCGCTGCAGATCGGCCTGGTGAACCACCTGGTGCCGGAGGCGGAGCTTGAGGGCTTCACCTTCGCGCTGGCCGAGCGCATCGCCGCCAACGCCCCGCTGTCGGTCCGCAGCGCCAAGCAGCAGATCCGCGCCTTGGCCCGGGCCATGCCGCTGCCGGCCGGGGTGGGGGACCGTCTGCAGGAGGGCCGGCGGCTGGCACTGGACAGCGAGGACTTCCGCGAGGGCCTAGCGGCCTTCCATACCCGCCGCCCGCCGGTATTCCAGGGGCGCTAGGCGCGCGATGCTGGCCCTGCAGGGGCATGCCGGGCCAACCACCGCGCAGGCGAACGGAAGCATGGCACGAACAGCCCCTGCAACGCCGCCGCCGCCGGACGCGCCAGCGCGGCGCGAAAGCGGTCGCGGTCCATCCGGCCGGGCGCCGGTCAACGAATACCACCGGAGCCACGGGCAAGACCGGGCACGGCCACCGCTGCTGCGAGGGGCGGGCTGCCTGCCGCTGGCGCCGGGTGCTGGGCGATGAACGCCCAAACGTCGTCCAGCACCGGCGCACGCCACTGAAACAGCGGGGCGAAGGCCGTGATGATCCCGATGTGCCCAATGTTCGGATACAGCTTGTCCTCGGCGACGCCGCCGGCAGCGCGGACCTTGGTGGCCATCGATGTGGTGTTGGTCGGGTTCACCGTCGTGTCGTCGGTCCCGGCGAGCAGCAGCATCGGCGGGTTGCGGCCATCGACGTAGGTGACGGGCTGGCTGCGCGGGCCATCCTGCACCGGGGCAAACACCTCCTGCACATCCGGTTGCATGATCGGCAGGAAGTCATACGGCCCGGCCAGCCCCACGACGCCGGCCAGGCGCGCCCGGTCGAACCCGGCATGGGCCAAGAAGGCCGGGTCCACCGCCAGCATCGCCGCGTTGTAGGCCCCGGCCGAGTGCCCCACCAGGAACACGCGCCGGCCATCGGCTCCGAACGCCGCGGCGTGGGCGGCGGCCCAGGCGACGGCGCGGGCGGTGTCGTCCAAGAAGGCGGGGAACTGCGCATCGGGAAACAGGCGGTAATTCGGCACCGCGACCACGGCCCCGCGGACGGCCAGCGGCAGGGCGAAGAAGGGATACATGCCCTTGTCGCCCGTCCGCCAGTTGCCGCCATGGACGAAGACGACCAGCGGCAACTGTCCCGCCGCGTTGGGCGGCCGGTAGATGTCCATGGTGCGCCAGGGGCCGTCGGCATAGGCGACATCGCGCGTGACGGCGACCCCGCCGGTGGGAACCGTCGCGTTCAGGATGCTGGCCGGGGAGCACGATGCGAGCAGGAAAGCGCAGAACGCAGGAAAGATTGGGACAAAGTGCATGTGCCTCCAACCTATGAACCTTAACCCGGTTGCTGCCAAGCGGGCGGGCGGGCGGGCCGCTGCCGAGTTCTACAACAGTGGATGCCCCACGGCGGGGATGGACCGGTCAGGGCGGTCGCGGCTGTGCCTGTCGTGCCGCTGCAAGCGGGCTGCGCTGCCCCGTTAATTCTTGTCAAGTCCAGATGAACAGAGCGTTCGGTCACATCACAAACGTGTAATGTGTGGCATGGCTTCAACCCCAGGTAGAGTTGGGTTCTGTGACAACGGGTATGCTAATCAGCAATCGAGCGACGGCAACCCGGCTTGACCTGGGCGACCTGCTGACGGTGCGCCGGTCCGGCTTGTTCGCTTCGGAGTGGTTCCTCGACCATAACGGCGACATTGCCGAGGCGGCAATCGACCCCTTGACCCATTATTGCCGGTATGGCTGGCGGGAGGGCCGGTTCCCTAATCCCTACTTCGACCCCGCCTGGTATCTGCGGCGCAACCGCGACGTGCGGGAGGCGGACCTGGAGCCCCTGCTGCACTACATCGAGCATGGGGAGGCCGAGGGCCGCCAGCCCATCGGCCACTTCGATCCCGATTGGTATCGCGCCGAATACGACGTGCCGGCGGGCCAGCTCTGCCTGCAGCACTTCCTGCTGAACCGCTCGCGCGGGGCTGTCAGCCCGATCCCAGAGTTCGACGCCGCGCATTACCGCCCCCAGTCGCCGGATGTGGTGATCGCCGGGATGGACCCGTTCGAGCACTACCTGGTCCGCGGCGCGCAGGAGGGACGGTCGCCGTCGCCCGGGTTCGACGGGGCGTTCTATCGGCAGCGCTACATGCAGCACCGGCCGGATGCCAACCCGCTGCTGCATTACCGCAAGCACAAGCACGACCCCGGCGTGGTCCCGGTGCGGCCCACGCGCGCCGACACCGACATCCCGCGTGAGGTGCGGCGTAACACCGCCCCTGGCCCGCTGTTCGAGCCAGTCGAGCCGCTGCCGCCCGGCACCGATGCCCGGGCCATGGTGCTGGCGTTCTACCTGCCGCAGTTCCACCGCATCCCCGAGAACGATGCCTGGTGGGGCGACGGGTTCACCGAGTGGACGAACGTCGGCCGCGGCCTGCCGCGCTATGCCGGGCATTACCAGCCGCGCATCCCGCGCGACCTCGGCCATTACCGGCTGGACAACCCGGCCGCCTACAGCGCCCAGGTCCGGATGGCGCGCGGCGCCGGGCTGCATGGCTTCGTGTTCTATTTCTACTGGTTCAATGGCCGGCGGCTGCTGAACGGCCCGCTGGACGCCATGCTGGCCGACCCGGGCGAGGGCTTCCCGTTCTGCCTGATGTGGGCCAACGAGAACTGGACCCGGCGCTGGGACGGCGCGGAGCACGAGGTGCTGATCGGCCAGGACTACCGCGAGCAGGACGAGCCGGCCCTGGTCGCCGAGTTCGCCCGCCACTTCGCCGACCCCCGCTACATCCGCCTGCAGGGCCGCCCGGTGCTGATGGTCTATCGCGCCAGCCTGATCCCCCACACTGCCGCCGCCGTCGCCCGCTGGCGCGAGGCGTTCCGTGCCCTGGGCGAGGACCCGCTGTTCATCATGGCGCAGAGCTTCGACGACCAGGACCCGCGCCCGTTCGGCATGGACGCGGCGGTCGAGTTCCCGCCGCACAAGCTGACGGCGGGCATGGCGAACGTGCCGGACCTGCAGATGCTGGACCCCGCGGCGACGGCGCGCATTGTTGCCTATGACGATGTGGTCGCCCGGTCCGACCTGGAGCCGCCGGGCTATCCGCTGATCCGGACGGCGCTGCCGGGTTGGGACAACGATGCGCGGCGGCAGGGCGCCGGCTTGGTCCTGCACGGCTCCACCCCGGCGAAGTATGGCGCGTGGCTCGACCGGCTGATCGACGCGGCCGTGCAGCAGCCGGTTGCGGGCACCGCGATCGTCTGCGTGAACGCCTGGAACGAGTGGGCGGAGGGCGCCTATTTGGAGCCTGACGTGCACTTTGGCGGCGCCTATCTGAACGCGACCGCCCGGGCCATCGCCGGTGCCGCCGCCCGGCCGGCGATGGCGCGGCTGCTGCTGGTTGGGCATGACGCCTTTCCGGCCGGGGCGCAGCTACTGTTGCTCAGCCTGGGCCGGCACATGCGGGACGTGATGGGCTTGGACATCACCTTTCTGCTGCTGGGCGGCGGCGCGCTGGCGGACGAGTACCGGGCCGTGGCGCCCACGGTGGTGGTGACGCCGGCCGAACTGCCGTTCCAGGTGCGAAGGCTGCGCGCCCAGGGGTTCACGGCGGCGGTCGTCAACAGCGCGGCCTCCGCCCGGGCCTGCATCGAGCTGTCGGCAGCCGGAATCGCCTGCACCCTGATGGTGCACGAGCTGCCGCGGCTGCTGCTGGAGCGCAACCTGGACGGCCTGGCCGCCGAGGCTGCCAAGGTTGCACGCCACGTCGTGTTTGCCGCGCCGCTGGTCCGCGACCGCTTTCAGGAGCTGACCGCCATGCCGGCGGACCGGGCGGTGCTGCTGCCGCAGGGGCTGTACCGTCCCGTGCCGCCGGCCGCCGCAGCCACCCGCGCCGCCATGCGGCAGGAGCTGGGCGTGCCGTTGAGCGCGTTGCTGGCCATCGGCGTCGGCTATGCCGACCTGCGGAAGGGCTTCGACCTGTTCCTGCAGGCGTGGCGCATGGCGCATGCGGCGAACGCGGGCATCCATGCCGTCTGGATCGGCGACATCGACCCGTCCGTCGCGGCCTACTTGGCGGCGGAGATGGCGGCGGCGGCGACGACCGGGACCTTCCACCACCTGCCGCGGCGGCCGGATGCGGCGGACTGGTTTGCCTGTGCCGACGTGCACCTGCTGACCTCGCGGGAGGACCCGTTCCCGAGCGTGGTGCTGGAAGCGATGTCCGCTGGCCTCCCGACCGTCGCGTTCGAGGGGGCGGGCGGCGCGCCGGACCTGCTGCGTGATCATGGCGCCGGCGCCGCAGTCCCGCTGGGGGACGCCGCTGCCATGGTGGGCTGCCTCCGGTCGCTGGGCGGGCGGTCCACGCCGGAGGGCCGGGCGCGGCTGGCGGAGCAGGCCCGGCGGCACTTCGACTTCGGCGCCTATGCCGCCCAGGTGCTGCGGCTGGCGCTGCCGGAGGCGCCGAGCATCTCGGTCGTGGTGCCGAACTACAACTATGCACGCTACCTGCCGGGCCGGATCGCCTCGATCATGGCGCAGACTTGCCCGGTGCTGGAGGTGATCGTGCTGGACGACGCCTCCACCGACGACAGCGCCGTCGTGGTGCAGCAGGCGGCGCTGGCGGCGGAGCGCCGGGTGCGATGGGTGCCCAACGCCGAGAACTCCGGCTCGGTGTTCCGGCAGTGGCGCCGGGCGGCCGAGCTGGCGCAGGGCGAGTGGCTGTGGATCGCCGAGGCCGACGACATGGCCGAACCCGGCTTCCTCGCCGCCCTGAGCCAGGCGCTGCAGGACGTGCCGGATGCCGTGATGGCCTTCTCCGACAGCCGGGCGATCGATGCGGCCGGGACGCCGATGTGGCCCGACCACCTGGCGTACTATGCCAAGTCCGGCGCCCCGGTGCTGGCGCGGGATGCGGTGTTGCCGGCGGCCGAGGTGCTGCGGACCTGCCTGTCGCAGCGCAACCTGATCCTGAACGCCAGCGCCGTGCTGTGGCGGCGCACCGCGCTGCTGGAGGCGCTGCTGCGCTGCGGCGACGAGCTGGACGGCTACACCATGGCCGGCGACTGGCGCCTGTATGCCGAGCTGCTGAGCGGCGCCGGCACCGTCGTGTATGTCGCCCAGCCGCTCAACATCCACCGCCGCCATGCCGCCAGCGTAACGCACCTGCTGGCGCCCAAGCGCCACCTGGCCGAGGTGTCGCGGATGCAGCGGCACATGCGGGGGCTGCTGGGGTCTGACCGGGCGCTGCTGGCCGGGCAGCGGCGGGCGTTGCAGGAGACGCGGGCCTCGCTGAAGGCATCGCTGCGCCTCGTTAGCTGACGGGGCTACCTGACGGGGGGCGCATACATCAGCCCGCCCTTGGTCCACAGCGCGTTCGGCCCGCGCGCCAGGCCGATGGGTCCGAAGTGCCGGTCATAGATCTCGCCGTAGTTGCCGACTGCCTTGATGGCGAAGTACGCCCAGCGGTTGTCCAGCCCCATCAGCTTGCCGGCATCGCCCGACACGCCCAGCAGGCGCTGCACGGCGGGGACCGGCGAGTGCAGCATCTCGTCCACGTTGGCGCGGGTGATGCCCAGCTCCTCCGCGTTGATCAGCGCAAAGTGGCACCATTTGACGATGTCCAGCCACTGCTCGTCGCCCTTGCGGACGGCGGGGCCGAGCGGCTCCTTGCTGATGCGGACCGCCAGCACGATGTGGTCGTCCGGCACCTGCAGGGCGGTGCGGGTGGCGGCCAACTGGCTAGCGTCGGTGCTGTAGGCGTCGCAGCGCCCGGCGTCGTAGGCGGCATAGCCGTCCACGTTGCGCTCGAACACCACCGGGCGGATGTCGGCGCCGGTGGTGCGGGACCAGTCGGCCAAGTTCAGCTCGCTGGTGCTGCCCTGGGTGGTGCAGATGGCGGCGCCCTTCAGGTCGGCGTCGGTCTTCACGCCGCTGGACTTGCGGACCAAGAAGCTCTGGCCGTCGTAGAAATTGACGCCGGCGAACTCCAGCCCGTTGGCGGCCTCGCGCGTCTGGGTCCAGGTCAGGGTTTCCAGCACGACATCGACCTGGCCGGTCTGCAAGGCCGTCAGGCGCTGCGGCGAGGACAGCGGGTTGAATCGCACCTTCGGCTCGCCCAGCACGGCAGCGGCGATGGCGCGGCACTCATCGGCGTCCAGGCCCTGGAATATGCCCGCCTTATCGAAGGTGCCGAAGCCCGGCGTGCCCAGGCTGGCGCTGCACTCCAGTATGCCCCTGGCCCGCACCTGCGCCAGGGTCGGGCCGGCTGCGGACTGAGCGAGGGCCGGGGCGGCGGCAAGCAGCAGCAGGAGGAACAGTGCGCGCAAGGAGGGTCTCCGGTTGCCGGTCGAACAGCCTGCAAAGGATATGCCGCCTGCCTTCTCCCTCTTCCTCCGGGAAAGGGCCAGGGTGAGAGGTGCCGTGGGAGCCGCATCTGTTTAAAGGCAAGGAGCGGCTTGTCCCTCGCATGTCACAACTTGGCCCCTGCCGCTTCCCTCACCCCGGCCCTCTCCCGGAGGGAGAGGGAGAAGGGAGCTTAGCGCACCTCCAGGACCCGGCCGCCAGTCGTGCGGGAGTGGCCGCGGAACTCGGCCACAATTTCACCGTCCGCCGTCACCTGCACATCGTAGATGCCGCTGCGCCCGGCGCGGTGACGTTCAGCCGCCTCAGCCGCCAAGGTGTCGCCTAGCCGTGCCGGACGCAGGAAGGTCACGGCGCAGTGAATGGCCACCGACGCCGGGCCATCCGTGTTGCAGGCAAATGCGAAGGCGCTATCGGCCAAGGCGAAGATGAAACCGCCATGGCAGGTGCCGAAACCGTTCAGCATCGCCGCTGTCACCGGCATCGAAAGCCGTGCCGTGCCCGACCGCACCCAGTCCAAGGTCATCCCTAAGCCGCGGCTGGCCGCATCGCCGGCCCACATCGCATCCGCGCAGGCTTGCGCGAGGTCCTGGGCCGGGTCCTCGCTGGTCACGTCCGCAGGGGGGCATGCGCCGGGTCGGCGAGAGCCTCGCCCAAGCGGCGGCTCAGGAACATGGTGACAGCAATCTCGTCCGGGGTCAGACCGGCCTTGCCTTCCAACACCGCATCGGCCCGGGCTTTCAGGCACTCCATTAGGCTGCCGTCGAGGTAGCCCTCGAACACCGCCGGATGGATGTAGCACTTGCGGCAGATTGCCGGAGTGTTGCCGAGGTTCTTGGCGACATGCTCGACGACCTCGACCAGGTGCTTCTTCGCCTTGGCGGGCGTGTCGAACGTCTCGCGGTCGCGTAACGCCAGCGCGGCCAGGTTGGTCGCGGCCCACGTACGGAAATCCTTGGCGGTGATCTCCTCGCCGCTGACCTCGTGCAAGTAGCCGTTCACGTCATCGGACGCGACGTGGTGCGCCTCGCCGTCATGGTCGAGGAACTGGAACAGGTCCTGGCCCGGCAGGTCGCGGCACCGCTCGACCACACGGGCCAGCCGGCGGTCGGCGAGGTCGATGTGGTGCTGCACGCCGTGCTTGCCGCGGAAGTCGAAGGTGACGTGGGTGCCCTTGATCTGCACATGCTGGTCGCGGAGCGTGGTGAGGCCGAAGCTTTTGTTGGTCTTGGCATACTCCTCATTGCCGACGCGCATCATCGTGCGTTCCAGCAGGGCCACGATGGCGGCCAGCACCTTGCGCTTCGGCAGGCCGGGCAACGCCAAGTCGTGCGCCACCCGTGCCCGGATCGTAGGCAGCACCCGGCCGAAGGTGAGCATCTTGCCATACTTCGCCTCGTCCCGGACCTCCCGCCAGCGCGGGTGGTAGCGATACTGCTTGCGGCCCCGGGCGTCGCGGCCCACGGCTTGCAAGTGACCGCGGGGGTCCCGGCAGATCCAGACGTCGGTGTAGGCGGGTGGGATGGCCAGCTTGCGGATGCGGTCCAGCACCTGCGGGTCGAGGATCTGTGCGCCACGGGGGTCACGGAACACCCAGGCGTCGCCATCGCGCTCACGGGTGATGCCGGGACGCCGGTCGCTGACGTAGTGCAGCTTGGCTGCGCGCGCTGCGGCCTCGGGGTCGTGCAGGTCGGGCGAGCCGTGCGGGTCAGAGTCCTGCCGGCTGGAACCGCGGGGGCCATGAGGATGGCCGGGGAGAATGTGCGGCTCAAGGATGTGCATGGCTTCGGGCGGATGGGGCATCGATGCGTCCGGCTGCGCCCGGCGGGAGTTCCGGGTGGCAGCAGCAACACGGGCGGGGGACAGAGGTTGCATCGTTGCAGCACCGCGGCAGCTCCCGACGCCTCCCACAACAATCCCGTGGTGGTGCATTTGCAATTTGAGACCAATGAACCATCTGCTGGTAAAAGGCGTTACCCCTCGGATAGGAAGGAAGATCAATGCGACTCAGTGGTGCAATGCCCGGTCCCGTACACGAGAACACCGGGGCTGCCCGGCCTGATTTGATCTGCTTCTCCCATCTGCGATGGGATTTCGTCTTTCAACGCCCGCAGCATTTGTTGAGCCGTGCTGTCAAGATCATGCGTGTGTTGTTCTGGGAGGAGCCAATACCGACCAGTGCCGCGCAGCCCAGCGTGGACCGGCGCTTGTCCGGCGAGGGCGTCATCATCTTACAGCCGCGCATTCCCAATGGCTTGGACTGGACCCAGGTTCAGCGTACGCTGCTTGACCGGGTATTGCGTGAGTTCGCCATCAACAACCCCGTGCTGTGGTTCTACACGCCGCAAGCCCTGGCGTTCGCCGGGCATCTCGATGGCAACCCGGTCATCTATGACTGCATGGACGAGCTGTCCGCCTTCGCGGGCGCCGACCCGGCGCTGCCGCAGTGGGAGCGCGACCTGATGGCACGGGCCGCCCTAGTGTTCACCGGCGGGCGCAGCCTGCATGAGGCCAAAAGCCGCCAGCATGCCAGCGTCCATGCCTTCCCAAGCGGCGTGGACACCGCGCATTTCCAGCCTGCCCGCAACGGGCTGCCCGACCCGGCGGACCAGCAGGCGATCCCGCATCCGCGCATGGGCTTCTACGGCGTGCTGGATGAGCGGCTAGACCGGGACCTTCTGAGCCGCGTTGCCGACTTGCGGCCGGACGCGCACTTCGTGCTGGTCGGTCCGTTGGCGAAGCTCGACCTCGACGAGCTGCCGCGGCGGCCGAACGTGCACTACCTCGGTGGCAAGGACTATGCCGAACTGCCGGCCTATGTCGCCAATTGGGACGTGGCGCTGATGCCGTTCGCCATCAACGAGGCGACACGGTTCATCAGCCCGACCAAGACGCCGGAGTACCTCGCGGCCGGGCGGCCGGTGGTGTCCACGCCTATCGTGGACGTGGTGCGGCAGTACGGCACGCTGCCGGGGGTGCAGATTGCCGGGACGGCCGAAGCCTTCGCAGCAGCCACGGATGCGGCGCTGGCCTTGGCGCGCGGCTCACAGGACTGGCTGGCGGGGGCCGACGCGATGCTTGCCGGCATGTCGTGGGATGCGATCTGGTCCGAGATGTCTGCACGTGTCCTGCAGCAGCGGCAGGCGCGGCCGGGCAAGGCGGCGCAAGCTTCGCGGCGGGCGCAATATGACGTGCTGATTGTCGGCGCCGGGTTCGCCGGCTCGGTCCTGGCGGAGCGGCTGGCGGCGGGGTCGGGCAAGCGCGTGTTGCTGATCGATCGCCGTCCGCATGTCGGCGGCAACGCCTATGACCAGCACGATGCCGCCGGGGTGCTGATCCACCCGTATGGGCCGCACATCTTCCACACCAACTCGCAGGCGATCCTCGATTACCTGTCGGGCTTCACCGAGTGGCGGGCGTATGAGCACCGCGTGCTGGCACAGGTGCGCGGCATGGAGCTGCCGATGCCGATCAACCGGCAGACGGTCAACCGCTTCTTCGGCGTGGACCTGACGCAGGACGAGGTCGAGGCTTTCCTTGAAAGCAAGGCCGAATGCCCCGGCAACATCCGCACCTCGGCCGATGTGGTACTGAGCAAGGTGGGACGCGAGCTGTATGAGGCGTTCTTCCAGGGCTACACCCGCAAGCAGTGGGGCCTGGACCCGAGCGAGCTGGACAAGTCCGTCACCTCTCGCGTGCCGACCCGCACCAGCGACGACGACCGCTACTTTACTGACCAGCACCAGCAGATGCCGTTGCACGGCTACACCCACATGTTTGAGCGGATGCTGGACCATCCCGGCATTCACCTGGCCTTGGGCATGGATTACAAGGACATCGATCCCGCCAGCTACGATCAGTTGATCTTCACCGGGCCGGTCGATGAGTTCTTCGGCCACCGTTACGGCAAGCTGCCCTACCGCTCCCTGCAATTCCGGCATGAGACGCACGAGCAGCCGCAGTTTCAGGACGTGGGCGTGGTCAACTATCCCGCCGAGGCCGTGCCGTACACCCGCATCACGGAGTTCAAGCACCTCACGGGGCAGAAGCATCCGCAGACCAGCGTCTGCTACGAGTATCCGTCCGCCGAAGGCGACCCGTACTACCCGGTGCCGCGGCCGGAGAATGCGGCCCTGTATCAGCGTTACCAGGCGTTGGCGGATGCGACGCCCAACGTCACCTTCGTCGGGCGGCTGGCGACCTACAAGTATTACAACATGGACCAGGTCGTCGGCCAGGCGTTGGCCACCTATCAGCGCCTAGCGGCCAAGGAGCGAGTGCTGGACGTGGCGGCCCAGGTGCCGGCCGCGGCGGAGTAGGGCAGGCGCCATGGCGGCGAACCCTAGGCAACCCCTGTTCCGCAGCTTCCTGCAGGGCGGGTTCGAGGCGTCGTCCCACCGGCGGCGGGACGGCCGCCAGTTGGACATCGTCGCCGCGACCCGTCACGACCTGGCCGCCGAGCAGGACTATGCCCTATTGCGCCAGGCTGGCCTGCTTACGGCGCGGGATGGACTGCGCTGGCACCTGATCGAGACGGCTCCCGGGCGGTACGATTGGTCCAGCTTCCTGCCGATGCTCCGTGCGGCGCAGCGGGCAGGCATCCAGGTGATCTGGGATTTGTGCCACTACGGCCTGCCGCACGACATCGACATTTGGTCCCCGGAGTTCGTGGACCGCTTTGCCGCCTTCGCCGCCGCCGCGGCGCGGGTGGTGCGGGAGGAGGGCGGCGAGGCGCCGGTCTGGTGCCCGATGAACGAGGTCTCCTTCTGGTCTTGGGCCGGCGGGGACAAGGGCGACATGCACCCGTTCGGTGAGACCCGCGGCTATGCCCTGAAGCAGCAACTGGTCCGTGCCGCCATTGCCGCGGTCGATGCCGTGCGTGCCGTGGACCGGCGCGCACGCTTCATGCAGGCGGAGCCGCTGATCTACATCACGGCCCACCCCGACCGGCCGCACGACCGCGAGCGCGCCGAGCTTTATCGCCGGGCGCAGTACCAGACCTGGGACATGATGGCTGGTACCGTGGACCCGGCGCTGGGCGGCAGTCCGGAACACCTCGACATCATCGGCGTCAACTTCTACTTCAACAACGAGTGGGTGCACGAGGTGGAGGCAATGGGCATGGGCCACCGCCTGTTCCGGCCCCTGCACGAGATGCTGGCCGAGGTCTATGCCCGGTACAGCCGCCCGTTGATGATCTCGGAAACCGGGGCGGAGGGGGTCAACGGCCCGGGCTGGCTGCATTATGTCGGCGCCGAGGTACGGACCGCGATGCGGTGCGGCATCCCGCTGGAGGGATTGTGCATCTACCCGGTCATGGATTATCCGGGTTGGGTTGATGACCGCCATTGCCCGGCCGGGCTGATCCGGCTGGACGACGGCTATGGCACCCGCACCGTCGATGCTGCGATGGCGATGGCGCTGGAGGAGCAGGCGATGCTGCTGCGCCCCCTTCTCGGCACTGCATCCAGGATGGACCTCGCCGCGGAGTAGCGGGGGCGACCCGGCGGACGGTGTTTCGTGGGAACAGCCCTCATTTACGGATGTGGCTAGGTGTCCAGCAAGGCTCCTGGCGGAACGCGCGTCATCGTTGCAACCCAGCGCAGTGCGCCGGGCCAGAGTCGCGCCGCCTGCACCGCGAGGCCCGGCGCCAGGCGGCCCAATCGCAGCAGGTAGGAGGCCCGGGCAATTTGGCCCGACAGGTCGCGGCGTATGGCCTGGTGATAAGCGGCAGGGCCGGCGGCGCCATGGGCGCGCACCGCCGCGAAGGCAGTGTGCAGGGCGATCGAAACCCCATCGCCGCTGAACGACGGGATCACGGCAACCTGGTCGCCAAGACGGTACAGCCCCGGCAGATCGGCTGCCGTCGGCTGATGAACATAGCCATAGGGCACCCGGAATATGGCCAATGGCCGGTCCAGCAACGGCGACGCGCCGGCAAGCCGCTGCCGCAGGTGCGGCGCCACCCGCTCCAGGTGCTCCTGCAGGCCGGGCCAGTCCGCGCCCGCCGCATGGAAGCGGCTGCGGCGGATCAGCAGGCACAGGTTGGCGACGCCATCCTCGATGAGCTGCAACCCGCCATAGCCGCCTGGGAACAGCAGCATCTCGACATGCCCGGCTAGCGCCGCAGCCTGGCCAGCGCCGAGCCGGAAGTACATCTTCAGGCCGACAAGGTCCTCCGGCAGCTCGGCCGGGGTACGGCGGACACCACGCAGGTCATGCTTGCCGGTGGCGAGGAACACGGCGCCGCCGGGCATCCGGCCCTGCCCGGCGACATCCAGGCCGCCCGGCAGGACGGCGCGGACCGCATGGCCCCGCAGTACCTGGGCGCCCGCCTGCACCGCTGCCGCCAGCAGCGCCGAGTCCAGGATACGCCGGGACAGTCCGTAGCCGCGAAAGGGCAGGGGCGCCTCCGCCACCCGGCCGGCATGGATCAGCCGCACCCTGTCGATGGGCGCCGCCCCGAGCGCGGCCAGGTCGATGCCGAGGCGCGCCAGGTAGCCCTGGGCTTCATGGCTGATGAACTCGCCGCAGATCTTGTCGTGGGCCGCTGCCTCCCGCTCGATCAGCAGCGCGTCGGGGCCGAGCAGGCAGGCCAGGGCAGCGCCCGCGACGCCGCCGCCGGCAATCAGCCCCACATTCGACCCAGTACTTGCCCCAGCACTTGCCGACATCACCTGATGCGGCTGACGCACAGGCGGAACGGCAGGCGCCAGCGGACCTCGGCCACGCCGTCCAGCCCGGCCCGGCGCAGCAGCCCCTGCCAGTCCCGCCGCTGGAAGCTGCGCTCGACGCTGATCGCGCCGTCATGTTGCACCATGGGGTGCCATCCCGCCGCCGCCGACAACACTCGGAACCCGTGATAGGCCACCGGATGGCGCTGCAGATCGTTGATGAACCAGCCGCGGGCGGCGCTGCGCTCCATCCATCCCAGGAACTCGACCACTTGGCCATCCGTCAGGTGATGGGTGAACAGCGAGCTGATCACCACGTCCTGCCCGCCAACGGGTTCGTCGAACAGGTCGCCGGTCCGGTAGTCGATGGTCATGCCCGGCGGGGTCGCCGCCCGGGCCGCGGTGGCGCTCCAGGGGTTGAGGTCAACGCCGGCCAGGTCGAGCGGAACGCCGACGCGGGCGCCCCAGCGATGCAGCCGGCGCAGCATGTCGCCCTCGCCATAGCCCACGTCCAGCACGCGCAGCCGGGTCCCCGCCGGCGCCCGACGCGCGACGCGGCGCAGGAACGCGACGGTGGGCAGGCGGGCCAGGGTGACGGTGTTGACCACCGCGAGATCGGCCAGCACGGCAGCGAACTCGTTGGCGCTGACCGGCTCGGTATCCATCCACTCCAGTTGCGGGCTGCGCTGGCGCAGGTCCACCACGGGCTAGACGCGCGTGAAGCGGAACGTTTCCGCCGCCAGGCCGGGGCCGAAGGCGATGGCCATGCCGCGGCCCACGGCGTCGCCGGCCAGGATGCGCGCCAGCACGAACATCAGCGTGGCCGAACTCATGTTGCCCACGTCGCGCAGCACGCCGCGCGAGTAGTCCAGCGCGTCAGTGGCCAGGCGCAGCCCCTGCTCCACGCCATCCAGCACCGTGCGCCCGCCGGCATGGACGGCCCATAGCGGGATGTCGCGCGGGTCCTCGCCGCGCAGCAGCCCGTCGGCGTCGTTGCGGTCGGCCTCGGCCCGCAGCGCGGTGGCGATCCGGCCGGGCACCTTGCCGGACAGGTGCATGTCGAAGCCCTGGTCGCCGATCCGCCAGGTGATCAGGTCCTGCGTGTCCGGCAGCACGGTGGAGCGGAAGTCGTGCAGCGCCAGGCCATGCGGCTCGGCGGTGACCAGCGCGGCGGTGGCGCCGTCGCCGAACAACAGGAACGTCAGCACCGTTTCCAGGTCCGCGGTCTCCTGCATGTGCAGGGAGCACAGCTCGACGTTCACCACCAGCACGCGGGCGTCCGGGTCGGACCGGATGATGTGCCGCGCGGCCCGCAGCGCCGGCACCCCGGCGTAGCAGCCCATGAAGCCGATCATCGTCCGCTCCAGCGCCCCGCCCAGGCCCAAGCGCTCGGCGATCACCTGGTCCAACCCAGGGGCGATGAAGCCGGTGCAGCTTACGGCAATCAGGTGGGTGATGCCGTCCGTGGCGATGCCGGAGTTGGCGATGGCGGCCAGCGCCAGGTCAACGGCGTTGCCCTCATACAGCTTCATGCGCGCCCCGGTGCTGGGGAAGCTGCCGCGGCGATAGAAGCCGGAGGCGTCCACGGTGGCGGTGCCGGGCTCACCAGGTTGGAAGTAAGACCAACGGTGGTCGATGGCGCACCGCTCCGCCATGCGCTCGAAGACCTGGCGCGACTTGTCGTCGGTCAGCATGTCCCGGCCCAGGGTGACGAAGGCGCCATGCACGTCGTGCGACGGATTGGCGGTGCCGATGCGGTTGACGTAGGCCGTCGCGGTCATGCTGCCACCTTTGGCGTAGCCTTCAAGGCCAGGACGGCGTTCAAGCCGCCGAAGGCGAACGAGTTGCTGAGCGCCGCCTGGATGGGCAGGACGCGTGCGGTGTTCGGGATCGTGTCCAAGTCGCACTCCGGGTCGGCTTCGCGAAAGTTCGCGGTGGGGGGAAGCACGCCGTCGCGCAGGGCCATGACGGTCGCCACAGCCTCCAACCCGCCGCCGGCAGACAGGCAGTGGCCGATCATGCTCTTGTTCGAGCTGGCCGGGGGCGGACGGCCGAACACCTGGTGCAACGCCGCACTCTCGGTACGATCGTTCAGGCGCGTGCCGGTGCCATGGGCGTTGACCCAGCCGATCTCCGAGGGGTCCAGGCCGCCGTCGTCCAGCGCCGCGCGCATCGCCGCCGCCGCTCCCGCTGCATCGGGCGCCGTGAGGTCCGCGCCATCCGCGCTCATGCCGACGCCGGCCAGCTCCGCCAGGATGACGGCGCCGCGCCGGGTGGCGTGCTCCCAGCTTTCCAGCACCAGAATCCCGGCACCTTCCCCGAGCACCAGGCCCGAGCGGTCGCGGGAGAACGGCCGGCAGGTGTCGGCGCTGAGCACCCGCAGGGCCTCCCAGCACTTGAACACGCCCACCACGATGGAGGCGTCGGCACCGCCGGTCAGCACCACGTCGGACCGGCCAAGGCGGATCGCGTCAACGGCGCAGGCAATGGCGTGGTTGGCCGAGGCGCAGGCGGAGGCAACGGCGTATGAGGGGCCGTGCAGCCCGAACTCCATCGTCAGGTGGGATGCCGGGCCATTCGTCATGATCCGGGGCACCGTCAGCGGGTGTACGCGTGTGGCGCCCTCGCCGTAGAACTTGTAGTACGCGGCATCGAGGCTGGTCTGGCCGATGACGGCGGCGAGGATGACGGCCCGGCGGTGCGCCTGGGCCGGGTCGGGCTGTAGCCCTGCCTGCTGCATCGCCTCCCGCGCCGCCACGATGGCCAGTTGCGCGCCACGGTCCAGCGTAGGCGCATGGCGGCTGCCAAGATGGGCGGCGGCATCGAAGCCGGTCACCTGGGCGGCAATGACGGTGGACAGCCGGTTGGTCGGTATGCCGGTGATCGGCGCAATGCCGCAGCGCCCGGCCTGCATCGCCGCCCAAACCTCCGATACCTGCTGCCCTAGCGCGCAGATCGCCCCCAGCCCGGTGATGGCGATGCGGCGGCGGCTAGAGTCAAGCACCAGGCTGCAGGCCTCTCGCCGGGACCGGGCCGAGCGTCGCCAGGACATGGCTCACCAGGTCGCCGACGGTCTGGAACTCTGCGCCGGTTCGGTCGGAGACGACGGGAACGTCCACCTTGAACCGCTCCTCGATGGCGAAGATGGCCTGAACGAGATCGATCGACGGGATATTCAGGTCACTCAGCAACGCGTCGGGCAACAGGCGGCTCCGGTCCACTGCCGTTTCGGTGGCGACAATGTCCAGGATTTCACTAGCGCGCGGATCTTCCATCTCAGTGCATCGCCTACCCTGTTGTGTGCGCTTCTTTATAGATGGGTTCAACCCCGGCAGGCAAAAGGCGAAGCTGCGACGTTCCCACTCAGTCCTGCATCACCCGGTGCGATGCTACGACACGCATTGTCACTCGGCGCCCTGTCGCGGAGACCTGACCCATACGCAAGGCGACATGCGGCATTTGTATGGCAGGCTGAGCGGCCCGGCTATTCGGCCGCAACGGCGTCCACCATCGCCACCGCCGCGCCCAGGTCCACCGATAGCAGCCGCGACACCCCGCGCTCCTGCATCGTCACCCCATACAGCCGGTCCATCCGCGCCATGGTGAGCTGATGATGCGTCACCACCAGGAATCGGGTGCCGCCTTCCTGCGCCCCAGCCTGTTGCGCCCCAGCCTGTTGCGCCCCGGTCTCCTGCGCCCTGGTCTCCCGCGCCATGTCGTGCAGCAGGGCGCAGAAACGGTCCACGTTGGCGTCGTCCAGCGGCGCATCAACCTCATCCAGCACGCACACCGGCGCCGGGTTGCAGCGGAACACCGCGAACACCAGGCTCAGCGCCGTCAGGGCCTGCTCGCCGCCGGACAGCAGGGTCAGCGTCGTCAGCTTCTTGCCCGGCGGCTGCGCGTAGATCTCCAGCCCGGCCTGCAGCGGGTCGTCTGACCCCACCATGGCCAGGTGCGCCCGCCCGCCGCCGAACATGCGGCTGAACAGCGCCTGGAAGTGGCGATCCACCTGCTGGAACACCGCCTGCAGCCGCTCGCGGCCCTCCTGGTTCAGTTGGCCCAGGCCGCCGCGCAGCTTGACGATGGCCGCGGCCAACTCGTCGCGGTCGTGCTGCACCGCGATCATCGCGCCCTCGATCTCCGCCGCCTCGATCTCGGCGCGCAGGTTCACCGGCCCCATGTCGTCGCGCTCCCGCACCAGGCGGGCCAGGGCGGTGCGGGTGCGGTCCTCGGCAGCCTGGGACAGGTCGGCAGGCGCCGGGCCAGGCGGGGCTGACAAGGGGGACAAGGCGTCCTCCGCCTGGGTTGCCGCCGCTTCGGCCCGCGCCAGAGCCTCCCG
>CAXTFY010000031.1:0-22070 GCA_964243265.1 uncultured Acetobacteraceae bacterium
CCGAGGTGATGGACGCCTACCGCATGGCCGGCGAGGTGGACTACATGCTGCGCGTTGCCGTCGCCGGCATGGCGGAGTTCGACGGCTTCTACAAGCGCCTGATCGCCGCCGTGTCTCTGAAGAACGTCACGTCACGCTTCGCAATGGAGCGGTTGAAGGGGACGACGGCCTATCCGCTGCAAGCCACCGCGTTCCGGGACCGGCGCGCGCCTGAGCCGGACGCCTGACATGGGCCAACCGCCATCAGCCCTGATCCTGCGCTGTCGCATCGGATCTACCGCCATCATTGCGAGCCGCGTTTGTGGCGTGGCGATCCAGGGGTGCAAGGGCTGTGGTTCCGGTCTTGCGCCCCCTGGAGTACCGCGTCGCAAGCGCTCCTCGCAACGACGAACCAGGAGGGATGGAAAATCGGTTACAGCAGAGGGCTGGTGCTAGACCTCCGACCTAAGCGAACCTCTGGAGGTTTGCGCACAGATGGAAACTTAAGCAGGCTTGCGCGGCCTGGCACGGCCGCAGGCCCTCTGTGTGACAGGCCGCGCAAGCCTGCTTAGGCACCTCCGACTTTTGGCCGGTGAACCCGGCACGGCCACGGTTTGCATCGGGCGGAGCTGCGGCAGGATGGGCTTTCCTTTTCCACCGTCTCCATAGCCGGGTTTTGCATAATGCTTTCGCCGCTCATTCCATGCTTGAGTGGATGGGCGTTCTGACGGACCTATGGTGCAGCAGGCGCGGCGGGATTGCCGCGTCTCTGGGAGGGTCCCATGTGCCATGAACCCGTGCCCGCCTTCGCTCGCCCAGCCGGCCTCTGTCCAAGCTGCCATCCCGGTATGCGGGCCTGACCGGCCTGCCTTCAACGAATGCAGTGGACGAGGGAGAACCCGCCATGCGGGTCCCAGGGGGTTTCCCATGCACCAATCGCACGTTATCGAGGTGTCCGGCCAGTTTGCCGGCGCCGCCCTGAGCCATGGCGAGGCGTTCCGCTTCGTCGCCGTTGACCCCCGGGCCGGCGCGCTGGACCGCAGCGTGTGGCCCAGCTTGCCGGACATGCAGCGGGCCGTCACGGCCCTGTTGCGCACCGGGCGCCCGCCGCGTCCACCGGTCGAGGACGCGCCGTGACCGGGCGGACCATGGGCCATCAGGGCACGGCCGCCAGCGGGGCTGGCCGCCGTGCAGGCCAGCATTGTGACGACCGGCGGGCAGAATGGGGAGGCGGACGCCCGCGACGGGCTGGCGACGGTGCTGCCGTGAGAGTGATCGCCATGAACCGGCTGTCCTGCGCGCTGGCGGCGTCCCCCGGCCTGGACGTGGCCCGCACCGCCCCTGCGCTTTGGCTGCGCGCCGTGATGTCGCCGCCCTCTGCTCCTTCCAGTTGCGGCGCGGTGCCGGCATGAGCACCATCCGCCCCTGGACGGTGCTCGGCAGCACGGTCGCCTTCGCCGACCCGTGGTTGCGCGTGCGCAGCGACCATTGCCGCACGGCGGAGGGCGACGTGATCGGCCCGTATCACGTCGTCGAATATCCCGACTGGGTGACAATCGTCGCCCTGACCGTCGAGGGACGCCTGCTGTTGGTCAGGGAGTATCGCCACGCCGTCGGCGCCATCCTGACCGGGTTGCCCGGCGGCCTGGTTGACCCGGCGGACGGCAACGCCCGCCTGCCAGCCGCCGCCGCCGCCGCCCGGCGCGAGTTGCAGGAGGAAACAGGCTTCGCCGCTGGCACGCTGGAGCTTCTGGCGGCGACCCATCCCAACCCGTCGAACCAGACCAACACCGCCTACTGCTTCTTGGCGACCGGGTCGGTGCCGGCGCCATCCGGCGCGTTGATCGGGGGCGGGGAAGCGCAGGAGCTGGTGCTGGATGACTTCGTCCAGGTCCTGGACTGGATGCAGTCGGGGATGGCCGTCCTGCACGCCGTCCACGTCGCCGCGCTTTGGTCGGCCGCGGGCCGCATCGCGGCGGACAGATCTGGGCGGTTCGGGTCGCTGACGGGGCGCCTGCAAGGTGCCCTGGGCGGCGCCGGGCACAGCCGATGTCCTCAACCGGACCTGACCGGCGCCGAGCTTGTCCCTTCAACCGTGGGCGGCTGATCCACTCACCTCGCCGGAGCCTCCCTATGCCTCTTCTTGCCCGTCGCCGTGATCTTCTTGCTGGGGCAGCCGCCGCGGTGGTCGCCGCCCGCCCAGCTAGAGCGGCGGTCCCGCCTACACTGCTGCGCGTGGGCAACCAGAAGGGCGGCCTGCGTTCGCTGCTGGAAAGCTCTGGCGTGCTGGCGGACCTGCCGTATGCGCTGGAGTGGGCGGAGTTCCCGGCAGCGGCCCCGTTGCTGGAGGCGTTGAACGCCGGGGCGCTGGACGTCGGCTATCAGGGGGATCTTGCCTTCCTGACCGCGTTCGCCGCGGGGGCGCCGCTGCGGGCCATCGCGGCGACGCGCTCGTCCGCGGCGGCGCAGGCGATCCTGGTCAGGCCGGACTCGCCGATCCGCACCGTGGCCGACCTGCGTGGCCGCAAGGCTGCCGGCAACCGGGGCGGCTGGGGCCAGTACCTGATCCGCGCGGCGCTGAAGCAGGCCGGCATCCTACCCAGCGAGGTGGACCTGGTCCCGTTGGCGCCCGTGGACGCCGCGCTCGCCTTCCGGTCTGGGGCGGTGGACGCCTGGGCGGTGTGGGACCCCTACGTGTCGCTGGAGGTGCTGCAGTTCGGCGCCCGCGTCCTGGTGGATGGTCGCGGCCTGACGCCAGCGATCACGCTGGTTGCGGCGCACGAGGGCGCGATCGCCGCCAAGCATGCCGTGCTGGACGACTTCCTCGGCCGGTTCCGCACGGCCTGGGCCTGGGCGGACAGCCACATCCCGGAGTACGCGCGCTCCAACGCGGCGCTGACCCGGCTGCCTGAGGCGGTGCTGCGCCGCAGCTACGAAACCGAACGGTCGCGCCCGGTTGCGCTCACGCCCGACCTGATTGGCGAGCTGCAATCGGCGGCGGGGAACGCGGTGGAGTTCGGACTGCTGCGCCGGGCGCTGGAGGTGCGCCGGGCATTCGACACCAGCTTCAGCGGCCCCGGGGCCACCTGACCCGATGCTGCCGGACCGTGCCGACCTGTCCGTGCCGGCGCCGCGCCCCAGGGCCGTGCTGAAGGCCGTCGCCGTGACGGCCGCGGCGATGGGGGCCGCCGCGGCCACGTACCGGATCGCGCCGCACGCCCCGGCAACGCTGCTCCATGCCGACGCGCCGGAGGCAGCCGGGCTGCAAGGCGAGCGTGCTGCTTTCGAGGTCAGGCGCTGACAGCGGCATAGTCCTGGCGGACAGAATGAGGCATTCTTAAAGCTACGGTCATTGCTGACCTGCGGCATCCAATGTGATTTCTCCCAAATGTTTTGGGAATGCTATTCTATCCGGATGCGGACGCGGCCAATTGGGTTCCGAATGTCTTGGGTTGCCTGCGGCGTGCTGCGCCTGAAGCGGGGGGGCGTGCTGGCGGCCGATCCCATTGAGGGTCCGGCGGGCCGCGCCGCACGGGTGGTGATCCAGGACCTGGGGGGGCGTCCGGCTCCAAGGAGGTCCTGGCCCCAAAAGTGATCTACGCGACCGGCATCGGCGGCGGCGCGGCGGCGGACGGCCTGGTGGCGCGCCTAGTCGCGACTGGCCTGGCGCGGACCGACCCGCACGGGATAAGGCTGGACGTCACGCCCTCGCTGCGGATTATGTGGCAGGACGGGGGGGCGGCGGCAGGGCTTTGGACACCCGGCCCCATCGTCCGCAGCGTGTTCTGGGAGTGTACGGCCGTGCCCGACGTCCGGGTGCAAGCCCAGGCTGTGGCAGCCGCCGCAGCCCAGCACCGCGCAGCCTCCCAGTGTACCGGTGGCTCGAACGAGCTACCTGGTTAAGAAAGTGGCGAATCGCAGTTTCGTCAAGAATGGTGCGACTTCGTTGTAATTGCCGATTGAAGCTTATTGCGTTCTCCCCGGCATTTCGTGTCATCACGGTGAAGGTTACATCGGCGTAGTGAAGGACAACGCTATTTCAGATTTTTACCCAAGCATTTTCTCGCCGTCCATTAACTGAGGCCCGGGCGGCGGGGCGTGGCGGCACCATCGCGGCCTGGCGCCGAGTGTGCCATCGGGCGCGGCTTCCGTGAGTTGGATGGGGCGGAGCCGCTGGCGCCGGGCTGGGTGCGCCGGACAGGCGGCAGGCGCAAGACCGTGGCTGCATCCAACCCTGGGCAGGAGTGGCGTTCCCAGGGAACGCCAGAGAAGGCACGGGTGCGTGACATCCTGATCGATGAGCTGGGCCGGGCGGCGCCCTATGGCGTCGATGACCTGACTGCCAACGCGGGCTGGGTGGGCGTGGATGGGGACACCGCG
Source organism: uncultured Acetobacteraceae bacterium (assembly GCA_964243265.1). Lineage (GTDB taxonomy): Bacteria > Pseudomonadota > Alphaproteobacteria > Acetobacterales > Acetobacteraceae > DASWOJ01. Next base: position 4,360 of record CAXTFY010000031.1, read on the forward strand.
GCGTTCGCCGTTCCGAACATCCGGTGCTAGCTGGGATCGCCGCGTCGATCCCTCGGGGATCGCCGCACTGATCCGATACGTCAGCACACGAAGCGAGCCGCCGCGCCATGACCAGCCGCTACCTCGTCCAGCGCCTGCGCCTGCACCAGTTGCGCGCCTTGGACGCCCTGGAAAGCCAGCGCAGCGTGATGCGGGCGGCGGCCAGCCTGGCCCTCAGCCAACCCGCGCTGACCCGCACCCTGCACGATGTCGAGCAGACCCTGCAGGCCCGCCTGTTCGACCGCCATGCCCGCGGCGTGCGGCCCACCGCTGCCGGGTTGGCCGCGGTCGGGGCGGCCCGGCGTGTCCTGCAGGAGCTGCGCCGCTTGGACGAGGCGCTGGACCAGCTCGATGACCCTGCCGACGGCACCCTCGCCCTTGGCGCCCTGCCGGTTGCGGCGGCCGGCGTCCTGCCGGGCGTACTGACCCGGCTGAAGGCGGAGCGCCCCGGCCTCCGCATCCGCCTGCACGAAGGCCGCACCGAGGAGCTGCTGCCGCTGCTCGCCGCGGGCGAGCTGGACCTGGTGGTCGGTCGTCTCTATGCCCCCGACTCCCCGGACGGGATGGACCGCGAGCCGCTGTGGGACGAACCGATCTCGCTGCTCGCCCGCGCCGGCCACCCCATTTTCGACGCCGCCATGCTTGGCGACACCAGGCCGCTGGATGGCTGGGAGCTGGCGCTGCCAACCCTCACCCAGCGGATCGGGCAGGACATCGACGCGCTGCTGGCGCAACTCGGGCTGGACGGCGCCACGGCCCTACGCACCAGCTCGTATGGCCTGATACGCGAACTGCTGCACGCGACCGACCTGGTGGCGCTGATGCCCCGGCTGATGATGGTGGGCGACCTGCTGCGCGGTACACTGCGGGTGGTGCCCCTGCCGATCCCTGCCCCGGACCGCCCGGCCGGGCTGATCCTGCCGCGCGGCGGCGCGCTCTCGCCAGCCGGCCTTGCCTTTGCTGCGTGCCTGCGCGCCTATGTTGCCGAGATCGCGGAACGCGGCTTCGCGCCAGCCATAACCCCTGGGTATGGCAAAGCCGGAACAAGCGATGGGACAAAGCCGGGCGTGCGGCATAAGTAGGCTCGCCCTCGGATGGCTGTCCCGCACGGGACGACGCCCAGGCAACGATCAGCGAACGAGCCGGCCAACGGCCACCGCAGGGAGGTTCCGCCCGATGCACTTTGCAGCCGCATGGCGAGTCGCGCCAGTTGCCCCTCCACCGATGCCCGGCGGTGGGCTGACATCGGTGCCGGCTTCGTCCGCGCCGGAACCTGCATCACAGAATGCCTTCACCAAATGCCCTGCCCCCAACCCGGGAGGAACTGATGGCAAGTGACACCGGGCGCGTGGCCGCCTCAACCATGGGGCAGGCGGCGGGCATCGGACGGGCGGCGGGCATGGGACAGGCAGCGGGCAGCGTGGACATCAAGTCCTTCATCGACGACCGGCCGATCTCGGCATTCCAGTGGTTCCTGGTCGCCATGTGCTTCCTGGTGGTCGTCGCCGATGGCATGGATGTGGCCATCATGGGCTTTGTGACGCCCTCGATCCTGCAGGAATGGGACATCTCCCGGCCGGCGTTCGGCATCGTCATCAGCGCCGCCCCGTTCGGCCTGGTGATCGGCGCCCTGGTGGCCGGGCCGTCCTCGGACAGGTTCGGGCGCAAGCCCGTGCTGATCGTGTCCATCCTGCTGTTCGGGGCGCTGACGCTGCTGGCTGCCTACGCGTCCTCGCCGGCCGAGATGGCGCTGCTGCGCCTGCTGGCCGGGACGGGCATGGGCGCCGCCATGCCCAACGCCACGACGCTGCTGTCCGAGTATGCGCCGCAGCGGCGGCGTTCGCTGATGATCACGGTCATGTTCACCGGATTCAACCTCGGCTCGGCGGCCATCGGCTTTGCGGCGGGGTACATGATCCCGCACTACGGCTGGCGCTCCGTGCTGGTCCTTGGGGGCTTGGCGCCGCTGCTGCTGGTCCCGGTCCTGCTGCTGTTCCTGCCGGAGTCCGCGCGCCTGCTGGCCCTACGCGGGGCCGCGCCCGGCCGGATCGCGGCAACGCTCGGCCGCGTGACTCGGCACCAGTTCCCGGGCGGGGCAACCTTCGTCACGACCGAGCCGCCGCTGCCGACGCGCAAGCCGATCGGCGTGCTGTTCTCACCCGGGTACGGCGCGACGACGGTGTCGCTCTGGGTCACCTACTTCATGGGCCTGCTGGTCATTTACCTGCTGACGGGCTGGCTGCCGACGATCATGAAGGACGCCGGCCTGCCAATCGCCACGGCCGCCAACGTGACTGCACTGTTCCAGATTGGCGGAACCGTCGGCTCGGTCGTTGTTGGCTGGACGATGGACAGGGCGCGCCCGGCGCTGGTGATCGGGGCGGCCTACGCGGGCGGCGGGCTGTGCGTCCTCGTGCTGTCGCAACTGGGGGTCCTGTCACCGGCACTGGCCGTGCTGGTGTTCTCCGCCGGGTTCTGCATGAGCGGCGCGCAAACCGGGCTGAATGCCTTTGCTCCCGGCTGCTACCCGACGATGGCCCGCGCGACGGGGGTGAGCTGGATGCTCGGCATCGGGCGGTTCGGCAGCATCTTCGGCTCGGCGGTGGGCGGTGCGCTGCTCGGGCTCGGGTGGGGCTTCGGCGCGATCTTCGCGGCGCTGGCCGTCCCCGCCGTCTGCGCCGCCGCCGCCATCCTCACGACGCAGCTCGGAGGCACCCGGGCGGCAACAGCGGGGGTTGCGGCGCACTAGGCGCAGCATCCCCGCAGGAGACAGCATCATGCACGACGAACCCTGCCTCGACATCGCCCACCTCGGCCACGTCGAGCTGCTGACGCCCACGCCCGAGGAGTCCCTACGGTTCTTCACGGGGCCGATGGGCATGACGGAGGCCGGGTGCCACGGCGACAGCGTGCTGCTGCGCGGCTGGGACGACTACGAGCGGTGCAGCCTGGTGCTGACCGCCTCCCGCACCTCCGGCCTGGGTCACGCCGCGTTCCGCGCACGCTCGCCACAGGCGTTGCAGCGCCGGGTCGCGGCGCTGGAGCAGGAAGGCGCGGGGATCGGCTGGGTGGACGGTGTCGGCCACGGGCCAGCCTACCGCTTCCACGACCCGGACGGCCATGTCCTGGAGGTTTACTACGAGACCGAGCGCTACGAGGCGCCGGAGGGCCTGCGCCCGGCGCTGAAGAACCAGGCCCAGCGCTACCCGGCCCGCGGCTGCAACGTCCGCCGGCTGGACCACTTCAACTGCCTGGCCGTGGACGTCCGCGCCAACCGCGAGTTCTTCGAGCGCGCCCTGGGCTTCCGCCTGACCGAGCGCATCGTGCTCGACAGCGGCGAGGAGGCCGGCATGTGGCTCACCGCCACCAATAAAAGCTACGATTTCGCCTACACCAAGGAGGCGCACGGCGTCCGCGGCCGGTTCCACCACGTCACCTTCGCGCTGGACAGCCGCGAGGACATCCTGCGCGCCGCCGACGTGTTCCTGGAGGCCGGCGTCCCCATCGAGACCGGGCCGCACAAGCATGCGGTGCAGCAGACGTTCTTCCTGTACGTGTTCGAACCCGGCGGCAACCGGGTGGAGGTCGCCAACGCCGGCGCGCGGCTGATCCTGGCCCCGGACCACCAACCCGTCACCTGGACGGAGACGGAGCGCAAGAAGGGCCAGGCGTGGGGCCTGAAGACCATCGAGAGCTTCCACAGCCGCGGCACCCCGCCGTTGCCGGACCCGCACGGGGACCCGGACCTGCATGGGGACAAGACAGCCGGGGACGTGGACGACCTGTCAGACAAGGGGATCGCATCGTGAGCGGAACAGCAAGAGGGACCATGGCCTGCGGCAAGGGCTTGGGTGCGGCCCTCCCCGCAGCGGAGTGCCGCGCATGACGGCCGGCCTGGTCATCACCAACCCGCCGCGCGTGGCGCGCGAGGTTGCGGAGGCGTTCGCGCCCTATGGCGTGGCGACGGTCCATGAGGCGCAGGGGCGCACCGGGCTGCTCGCGTCCTACATGCGGCCGATCTACCCGGGCGCGAAGCTGGCCGGCAGCGCCGTCACGGTGTCCCTGCCGCCCGGCGACAACTGGATGCTGCACGTGGCGGTCGAGCAGTGCCGGGCCGGGGACGTGGTGGTGGCGGCCCCGATGTCGCCCTGCGACACCGGCTACTTCGGCGACCTGCTGGCCGCGTCGCTGGCGACCCGCGGCGTGCTCGGCCTGGTGATCGAGGCCGGGGTGCGCGATGTGGCGGAGCTGACCAAGGCGCGCTTCCCCGTGTGGTCCCGGGCGGTGTCGGCGCAGGGCACGGTTAAGGAGACGCTGGGCGCGGTCAACGTGCCTCTGGTGTGTGCCGGCCAACTCGTTCACCCCGGCGACCTGGTCGTGGCCGATGACGACGGCGTGGTGGTGGTGCCACGCGGAGAGGCTGCCGGCGTGCTGCGCCGCAGCGAAGAGCGCGAGCGCAAGGAGGCGGCTGTCCGCGCCCGGCTGCAGGCGGGCGAGTTGGGCCTGGACATCTATGGGATGCGGGAAAAGCTGGCCGCGAAAGGCCTGACCTACCGCGCCGCGGAGGGCTGAGCGGCGAAGCCCAAGTCAGTTCCGGCGCCTGAAACCAAGAAGCTATTCAAATGGAAGGAAGCGCGACAATGACCATCTCGTATAGCGGCGCCGGGCCGGACACCCGGTTGAGGGCATACGCCCCGGACGCACCGAACCTGGCGCAGACGGTGCGCGCCGGCGTGATCGGCGGGCTTGTGGGTGCCGTGACCATCTGGGTCTATGAGGCCGCCGTCTGGGTTGGCGTGCAGCACCTGATGCCGATGGCCGGCATCCCGCGCAACGCCACGGGCCTGGTGTTCGGCCGCGCGGCGCAGGACTCGCTCGGCACGGCGGCCTATGTGGTCGGCACGGGCATCCACTTCGGCTTTGCGCTCGCCTGGGGCGTGCTGTTCGCGCTGGTCTGGCCATCGCTCCGCCGCCGCGGATGGGAGGCGACGCTGGCGGCCCTGTTCTATGCCGTGTTCGCGTGGATCGCGATGCACGTCGCGATCGCGGCCGTATCGTCGAACCATCCGGACTACCTGGACCCGAACGTGGTCGTCGGCGGGTTCATGTCGCACTTCTTCTTCACGGTGCCGCTGGCCTTGGTCATCAAGCGGCGCCTGGCGACGGACGCGGGGGGCTGAGCGTGCTGGGCGATACCGTCTTGGCCACGGCGACCGATGCGCCCGTCCTGAGCGCGGCGTTGGGCGCCTACCGGCACACTGCGGCGCTCCGGTCCGGCCAGGTGTCGTCCGCCCGGCTCCGCCTGGAGTTCGCCACGGTGTCGCCGGTCAACCGCGCCTTCGCGCCCATGGTGCGCGACGGGCGCTTCGACGTGTGCGAGATGGCAATCGCCACGTTCCTGCAAGCAAGGGCCTGCGACAAGCCGCTGGTGCTGCTGCCCGTGACCCTGGCAGCCCGGTTCCAGGAGGCCGCCCTGCTGTGCCGCGCGGACAGCCGCATCCACGGCCCGGCGGACCTCGCCGGCCGGCGCGTCGGCGTGCGGGCCTACAGCCAGACGACGGGCATGTGGCTGCGCGGCATCCTGGCCGAGAGCCACGGCGTGCCGCCGGACGCGGTGCGCTGGGTGACGTTCGAGGACGCGCACGTCGCCGAGTACCGCGACCCGCCCTGCGCCGAGCGCGCCCCGGCCGGTACGGACATGCTGGCCCTGCTGCGGGCGCGCGACCTGGACGCCGTGATCGTCGGCAACGACCCGCCGGACGACCCCGGCCTACGTACCGTCTTCCCCGACCCGGCAGCCGCCGGCGAGGCATTCCGCCGCCGCCATGGCTTCGTGCCGGTCAACCACCTGCTCACGATACGGCGCGACTTGGCCGGGCGCCGCCCGGACCTGGTGGACGAACTGTTGCGCATGTTCCGGGAAGCCAAGGCCGCGTCTGCCGGGGACGCCGGCACCCTGCCGATGGGCTGCGCAGCCTTGCAGCCCGCTGTTGACCTTGCCCTGCGCTACTCGACGGAGCAGGGCCTGCTGCCGCGCCACCTTGACGCCGGGGAGGTTTGGGACGGGTTGCCGGCGGCCGTGCGGGCCGGGTAGCGGCGTCCGGAACGACCAGCGCCTCCTTCGAACCCCAGGAGAACGGCCGATGATCATAGACTGCCACGGCCACTACACGACCGCGCCCACCGCCCATGACCGCTGGCGCGACGCACAGAAGGCCGCGTTCAAGGCCGGCGGCGACCCCAACCCGGCCTATCCCGACATTTCCGACGACGAGATCCGCGACACCATCGAGCAGAACCAGCTCCGCCTGTTGCGCGAGCGCGGCGCCGACATGACGATCTTCAGCCCGCGCGCCTCCACCATGGCCCACCACGTCGGCAATGAGGCGGTGAGCCAAGCCTGGACGCGCCGTTGCAACGACCTGATCAAGCGCGTGGTGGACCTGTTCCCCCGGACCTTCGTGGGCGTGTGCCAGTTGCCGCAGTCGCCGGGCATCTCGATCAGCCAATCGATCGCCGAGCTGGAGCGCTGCGTCGCCGAACTCGGCTTCGTCGGCTGCAACCTGAACCCCGACCCGTCCGGCGGCCACTGGACCGGCCCGCCGCTGACCGACCGGGCCTGGTATCCGTTCTTCGAGAAGATGGTGGACCTGGACGTGCCGGCGATGATCCATGTGTCCGGGTCCTGCAACCCCAACTTCCACGCCACCGGCGCCCACTACATCAATGCCGACACCACGGCGTTCATGCAGTTCCTGGAGGGCGACCTGTTCCGGGACTTCCCGGCGCTCCGGTTCATCATCCCGCACGGCGGCGGCGCGGTGCCCTACCACTGGGGCCGCTACCGGGGGCTGGCCGACATGCTGCACCGGCCGCCGCTGCGCGAGCACGTCATGCGCAACGTCTTCTTCGACACCTGCGTCTATCACCAGCCCGGCATCGACCTGTTGTTCCGGGTCATCGACGTGGACAACATCCTGTTCGGCTCGGAGATGGTGGGCGCGGTGCGCGGGATCGACCCCGAAACCGGCCACCCGTTCGACGACACCAAGCGATACATCGACGCACTGCCGATCCCCGAGGCGGACAAGCGCAAGGTGTTCGAGGGGAACGCTCGCCGGGTTTACCCGCGCCTGGACGCCATCTTAACGCAGCAGGGCCGCTGACCAGGGGCCGCCGGGCTTTGCCGACGATGGGCCGGGTCGCCTCGGCCTGGACGGCGCCTGGTTTGGACGGCAGGCCCTACTCCAGCGTGTAGCGGATGCTGACCGCGACGGTGGCCTCGGCCTGCGGCATGGCGGATGGAAAGGCCGGCACGCGGGCGTCGCGCAGCAGGGCGAGCGCCGCCGCGTCGAGCCGCGCCGAGCCGCTGCCGCGGACGAGGCTGGCGGCGAGCACGCGGCCGTCGCGGGCGACGGTGAAGCGCACGGTCGCGGCGCCTTCCTCGCCCTGCTCGCGGGCGGCTTCGGGGTAGGTCTTGTGACTCTGCAGCCAGGCGCTGAGCTGGCCCTGCCAAGACGGGCTTACAGCCGCCGCGGGGGCGGCCGGCGAGGGCGAAGGCGTCGTGGCAGGGCCTGCCGCTGGTGCAGCGGGCACAGCCGGCCGCGGCGCGGTCCGGAGCGTTGTCGTCTCGTCTGGGTCCGGGTGCTCGGAAGGAGCCGGTCGCGGTGGCTGCGTGGCGTGGCGGGGCAACGGCGGCGGGCGGTGCGGCACCGGCTGCGGCGTTGGCACCCTCGCCTGCGCCGGAGGGGGCGGCGGGACGGGCGCCACGGCGGCCGGCGGCGATGGCTGTGCCGTGATCTCCGGGGCGCTGCGGTCGTCCGGCGCCGCAAGCGGCGGTGGCGCGGGCTGGGCCGCAGCGTCGGGCGGGACGGGCGTGGTCGCCGCCGGTGGTGGCGGGGACGGCGCCTGCTGCACTGCCTCAGGCGCCATGGCCTGCGCCGACGGCATGGCGGCCGGCTCTGGCGGTTCCGGGGCCGCGGCGACCGGGGGCGGAGACGTTGCAAGGTCCGGTGCGGGAGCGGAGGGCGCCGCCTCGGGCGGGGCCGCGGCAGGGGCCTCGACGGGCGCAGGCAGCATCTGGAACGTGACGGCGGGGACCGATGGAGGAGGCGCCAAGGCTCGGTGGCCGGCGTCGAGCAGCAGTAGAAGGACCGCGCCGTGCAGGAACGCAGCCGCCAGCAGCGCGGGCGGGTGGACCCGGCCCGGCGGTCCGGCCCGCCGGGGCAGCCGGACAGGGCCGACGGCCATCACCCCGGGTACGGCGGCGGCGGCGGCGGCGGCATCGGCGGCGGTGGGCCGCATGGGGACAGCCTAGCCTACTTGGTCAGCTCGGCCCTGGCACGCGAGGCTGGCGTGGCAACTGGCCAGGGTGATCGGGCGGGGAGCGTCAACGCAGCTTGCATGTGGTCTCCGGACGGCTCTGGCGGCAGTCGGTGGGGTTGCGGTCACGCATGTCGAAGCTGTGGCTGGGCATGAGGTCAACGTAGCGCTCGATGCAGGTGTGCCCGTTGCGATCCGCCAGCCTAACATCATAGCGCCCCCAAGGGAGCACGGCCAGAACCAGGCGTTCGGAGGCGTCCAGGGCCTTGTCGTTCTGGACCTGGGTCTGCCCGCTGTTCTGCGTGCTGACCAAAGGGAGACGCACGCCGGTCGCGATGCCGTGCCGGCGCTGGCCGACCGGGACCGTGTTGACCGTTTTCACCTGGCCGGGGGCCACGACGCCGACGCAGTTGTCGCACTCGTTCGTGACGTAGGCCATGCAGGCGCGGGCGGACCCGGCACACAGGGGGTGGCTGCGGCGACCAAGGCTCTCAGCGCAGCTTGCATGTGTTCTCCGTCCGGTCGATGCCGAGCGTGTCTAGCGCGGTGACTTGGTGCGGGAAAGCCGGTTGCGGGAAAATGGAGACGAGGTTGCGCCGGTTCGAGAGCAGGAAGCTCTGGCGCAGTTGCCAGTCCCAATCGCTGCGCGTGAGCCGCCGGCCCTTGCAGGCATTTACGCCGGGCTTGGGGTTGCGCATGTAGGCCATGATCCATGCCGGGTCAGCCTGGCGCGTTCGCCTTACGGGCTTGCCGGTCATGCAGCACGCCCGGCACTGCGCTGGATGGCGAGAACCCCGGCATAAGCGGTGTCCGCTCAGAACGTGACACGCACGCCGCCGTAGCCGCCGATCGGCGCGGCCGGCGAGTAGCTGCGCGGGTTGGTCGCGTTCGGAGCCTGGGCAAGGAAGACCGAGGAGACCGGCGAGAAGGTGCCATAAGTGTAGTACCTGGCGTCGTTGACGTTCTCGATCAGCCCGAAAAGCTGGATGTTCTTCGTGACCTGGTACTGGGTATTCAGGTTGATCGTGACGAAGCCCGGCAGGGGCGGCGTGAGGTTGGACGGATCGCCGAACAGGTATTGGCTGCTCTGGTAGATGCCCACCGCTCCCACGGTCCACTTGTCGGTGACCTTGTAGTTGGCCCCGAACTTGATCTGGTTGGCGGGCACGCCGGGGAGGCGGTCGCCGCGCCGGATGGTGATGTTGCCGTTGGCGTCGGCCTGGGGATTGCTGCCGGCGGACTCGACGAAGCCGTTCTGGAAGGTGGCGTCGGTGTAGCTGTAGCTGACGTAGGCCAGCCAGCGCGGTGTCTTGAGCTGCACGCCGGCGTCCACGCCCTGCCGCCGGGTCTGCCCGACGTTCTGGAAGAACGCCCGGTTCAGGTCGACGCTGTTGATGAACTGGATGTCGTCGTCAAGCGTGCTGTGGAACAGGCCCAGGTTGTAGGTGACCCGAACGCCATCCGCTGGCCGGACCGTGCCGCGCAGGCCAGCCTCCCAGTTGTGCGCGACGACCTGCTTGAGGTTCGGGTCGCCGGTGAAGAAGTTGGCCAGGCTGCAGCTATCGGCCGGTCCCGCGCAGGATAGCTCGGCGGGCGTGGGCGCCCGGTTGGCCTCCGAGTAGCCGGCGTAGGCGGTGAGCCACGGGGCGACCTCGTAGGTGGCGCCCAGGGCCGGGTTGAAGCGGTTGTAGGTGTGCTGCCCCGTGAGATTGCCGCCGCCCTGGTCGGTCAGGTCGATCTCGGCCGCGTTGAAGCGGCCGGACACCGTGACCGCCAACCGGGGCGTCACGTTCAGCGTATCCGACAAGAAGAAGCCATAGTAGGCGTTGCTGGTCGCGAGCCGCACGGGAACGTTGGTACCCGGCTCATCGATGGTCACGCCAGGGCCGATGAACACGCGGTCCAGCGGCGTCAGGCCGCCGAGGAGTGCTGTGGCGCTGAACTCGGTCTGCGCGCCGTCGAAGCTGAAGCCGGCGACGAAGTGGTTCTTGCGGCCGAGCACGTCGTCGGTGTTGGTCGCCTGCACCGACACGCCATAGCTGTTGGTGTTCGTCGTCTGCAGGTCCTGCTCCGAATACGGGCCGCCATTGAGGAAGTCCGGGATCACGCCGCCACCGCGGGTCGTGCTGTAGGCGCCGCTTTCGTTGATGAGCAGCCCGGACCCGTCGTTGGCGGGCGTGTCGTTCGGCGCGTTGCCGTTCACGACCCGCTGCAGCAGGTAGCGGTAGTAGGCGAGCGCCTGGATCGAGGTGGTGTCGGACACCTCGTAGTTGCCCTGCAGGTTCGCCGCCAAGTAGCGGTTGGCGATCAGGTTCGGCGCGGTGAACTGCGCCGCAGGGTCGGCGGCCAGCAGTTGGACCGGCGATGTGCCGGGGCCGTTCAGCACCGAGTTCGCGAGGGTCAGGTTCAGGTGCACCTCGGCGCCGTCGCCGCGCCAGCCGAGGTCACCGTAGAAGTTCTGGATGTCGGAGGATTGCAGGTCGCGCCAGCCGTCCCGGTGCTGCTCGCTGGCGGCGACGTAGCTGCTGGCATTGCCGACCTGCGCGCCATACTGGATTTCGCCGACGACCCGGCCAAATGACCCGCCATAAAGGTCAGCCTCGCCGCCGTGATAGGTGAAGCCGTTCTTGAGCTGCACGCTCACCGATCCCCCCAGCGCGTTCAGGCCGAACACCGGGTTGGGGCCTTCGAGGTTGATCTGATCAATGGCGATGCTGGGGATCAGGTCCCAGTTCACCGTGTCGCCGAAAGGATCGTTGAAGCGCGCGCCGTTGACGTAGACGGCCAGGCCCTGCGGCGTTCCCTGCAGGGGAGAGGCCTCGAAGCCGTGATACAGCAGGGTCGGCTGATCGGGATTGCCCGTTGCGGAGTCGAGGTTCACGCCGCCAACCTGCTCGTTGAGCGCCCGCAGTGCGTCGGGCGCGCCGTCGCGGGTGATGTCGCCGCGGTTGAGCACGCTGGTCTCGGCGGGCAGCTTGTTGCGGTCGATACCGGAGCCGAGCAGCGGCGAGCTGCCGACGATGTTGACTGTGGGCAGATCGACCTCAGGCGCGCTGGTGGCCGTGCTGTCCGGCGCGGCAGCCTGGGCGAGCGCGGCCTGGGGCAGCAGGGCTGCAGGCATCATCATAGCAATAGCAGCATAGAGCGCCGAAGCTCTCATTGCATTCCCCCGAGGTTTTTCCTTTGCTACGAACTGGCCTATGTCTTGTCCACAGCCAAAATGAAGCCTGCACTTATTGCAATCGGTACTGCATTTTGTGCAATCACGACTGCAACGACTGCGGCGTCCCGGAGAATACCGTGCATTCGCTACGACTGCGCTTGGTCCTGATCCCAACCGTCATCCTGGCCTGCGGCCTGCTCGCCGCAGCGGTGCTCGCGCTCCATGGCGCCAGCGCGCGCATCCGTCGCGAGGCGGCGAGCAGCGTGGTGGCCGGCCGGATCATCGTTCAAGCGGCGCTGCAGACCGCCGCAGATGCATCGAGCCCACGCGAGGCATTGCAGGACGTCGAGGCACAGTTGCTCCGCGTCAGGCACCTGGACATCGTCGTAATGCCCGGAGAGCAGGCCGAGGCGACCGGCCTGCCGCCGCTTGACTTGGGGAACCCGCCCAAGGTGCCGGCTTGGTTCGGGCGACTGCTCCGGCCGCCTTCGACCACTGACACGTTCCCCGTCGTCTTGCACGGGGAGCACGTTGGACAGGTGCTGCTGCGGTCCAATCCCTATGACGAGATCAGTGAAATCTGGACTGACCTGCGCTGGCTTGCGCTGCTGATCGTCTTGATGTCGGCAATCATCGTGCTGCTGATCTCCGTTGCGACCGCTCTCTCGCTGCGCCCGCTCCGGGTTCTCGCTGACAGCTTGGATGATCTGGAGCAGGGGCGGTTCGGCGCGGGTTTGCCGCCGATCCGCCTGACCGAGCTGCAGCGCATCGGCGCCCGTTGCCACAGCCTCAGCCAAACCCTGCGCAGGCTCTCGGCGGACAACAACCGGCTGATCGACAAGCTGATCTCCGTCCAGGAGGCGGAGCGTCGCGAGGTCGCGCGTGAGCTGCACGACGAGTTCGGGCCGACCCTGTTCGCCATCCGCGCCGAGGTCACCAGCATCATGCGCCGCTGCGCGCCGGAGGCGGTGGCGAGGGATGATCGCCTGCCCGCCATCGCCGCCCGCGCGGCGACGATCTCCGGACTGGTGGACGGCATCCAGCACACGAATGCACGGATGCTTGCCCGGCTGCGGCCGTTGGTCCTGGAGGAGATGGGCATCGGCCAGGCGCTGGACCAACTCGTCGCGTCCTGGCGGCAGCTCCGGCCAGAGGTGGCGTGGTCGCTCGAGTCCTCCTGCAGCCTGGCATCGATGGACGATGCCGTGGCGCTCGTGCTGTTCCGGCTCGTGCAGGAGTGCCTGACGAACGCCGCCCGCCACGCCGGCGCGCGCCAGGTGCGCGTCCGGCTGCAGGACGTGCCGGGCGACGCCAGGCTGCAGGCGACGATCAGCGACGACGGCCGCGGCTTCACGCAGCCGCAGCAATTCGGCTACGGGCTGCTGGGGATGACCGAGCGGGTACGGAGCGTGGGCGGCCAAATCTCGATTCGCAACGGCGCCGCAGGCGGCGCGGTGGTCGATGCGGTTCTGCCATGGCAAAGATTGGGGCGGATCGAGCGATGAAAATCCTGCTGATCGAAGATCATCCGATCGTTCGCGCCGGCTGCCGCCGGCTGCTGCAGGATTATACGTCCGATAATGCGGCGTTCGACGTGATCGAGGCGAGCACCGGCGCCGAGGCCGTGGCCCTGAATGCCGCAGCGTTGCCGGACATTGCGGTGCTCGACCTGCGCCTGCCGGATTTGCCGGGCATGGAGGTGCTCCGCTTGATGCGGGAGCGGACGCCGCAGCTCCGGGTCATCGTGTTCAGCATGTACGAGGACATCCCCTTCGTGACCTTGGCCCTGGAGGCCGGTGCGCGAGGCTACGTGACCAAGAACGACGACCCGGCGAGCATGATCGAGGCTATCGAGTGCGTGCAGGGCGGCGGCCTATACCTGGCCCCGCGCGTTGCCGAACTGCTCGCGCTGCGGCCGCTCCGGGAGAGCGATCCCTTGGAGGAACTGACGGCACGGGAGCGCGAGGTGTTCGACTTGCTCGGCAGAGGGCAGAGCTTGACCGAGATCGCAAGCCAACTCGGGGTCAGCTACCGCACCGCCGCCAACGCGGCTGCCCAGATCAAGGCCAAGTTGAAGCTCGGATCGGCTGCGGCGCTCATCAAGCATGCGGTCGATAGAACACGAAGCGATCAGCCGTGACATCCTAGCGCCCCAAGCCGGTCCCTTGCCCCGGCAGGACGCAGGACCCATGGCGTCGTTCACTGGCGGCGGCGCGCATTGCGCGCCAGCAGGCCGCACCCTCAGGTCAGTGCCCCATCGCGCCCGCCGTCCCTGCGCCCTGGCCCAACGCGCGCTCGATCCGGTGCTGCACGAGCATGAACAGCGTGGTCAGCAGCAGGTAGTAGGCGCCGGCCGCCGACAGCGCCTCGAAGTAGCGGAAATTGGATGACGCCGCCTGGTCGGCCACCAGCAGCAGCTCCCGCACGCCGATGACCGAGATCAGCGCCGACAGCTTCAGCATGCCGATGAACTGGTTGCCGATGGGCGGGATGGCGAGGCGCAGCGCCTGCGGCAGCACCACCAGCCGCAGGGTCCGCCGCGCGTCCAGGCCCAGCGCCCGCGCCGCATCGCGCTGGCCCGGCCCGACGGCGCCGATGCCGGCACGGATGATCTCCGCCATGTAGGCGCCCTCGTTCAGCCCGAGCGCCAGCACCGCGCAGGCATACCCCGACAGCACCACGCCGAACGATGGCAGCACGTTGAAGGCGAACACGACCTGCAGCAGCACCGGGGTGCCGCGGAACAGCCACACATACAGCGTGGCGCAGCCGCGCACGGCGGCCAGCCGCGCCTCCTGCGCCACCGCCAGCACCAGTCCCACCGCCAGCCCGAGCGCCAGCGCAGCCAGGCTGATCCACAGCGTCGCCCCCGCCGCGGCCATGAAGTCGGCGCTGAGCAGGTAGCGCCAGAACACCGCCGGCTGGAACAGCGTCATCGCCGGCCCCGGTTCCCCGTCGCTGGCTCCCCTAGAACACCGACGCCTGGTCCGGCAGGTTCCACTTCCGCAGCAGGGCGGCGTAGCTGCCATCGGCCACCATGGCGTTCAGTGCGCCCTCCAACTGCGCCTTCAGCGCCGGGTTGTCCTTGCGCAGCGCGATGCCGATGCGGGTGTCGGCATCGAACGGCTCGCCCGCCAAGGCATACGCGCCGGGCGCCTCGCCCATCATGGCGGCAACCGTCGCGGTGGAGTTCAGCGCCGCGTCCACCCGTCCCTGGCTCAACGCCAGCGCCACGACGTTGCTACCCGGCAGGGACAGGATGTCTACCTCCGGCTTACCCGCCGCGGTGCAGGCCGCGCTGGCCGGCTTGGCCGAGGCCTCGAACGCCGTGCTGACGGGGACGGCGACCTTGGCCCCGCACAGCGACGCCGGGCCGTCGAGATGCCGGGGGTTGCCGTGCTGCACGACGATCTGGTTGCCCACGCGCACGTAGGCGATGAAGTCCGCGACCTCCTGGCGCTGCGGCGTCACGTACAT
The DNA here is from genome assembly GCA_964243265.1 of uncultured Acetobacteraceae bacterium. Lineage (GTDB taxonomy): Bacteria > Pseudomonadota > Alphaproteobacteria > Acetobacterales > Acetobacteraceae > DASWOJ01. The sequence goes on from CAXTFY010000031.1 coordinate 19,361, forward strand.
CCCGCTCACCCCGGCATCGATCCGGCCGCCGAGCAGGCCGGGGATGATGCCCTTGAAGTCCATCGCCATCATGTTGGACACCAGGTTGATCCGCTTGCCCAGCGCCTCCATCAGATCGACGTCGAACCCGGCCGGCTGCCCGTCGCGCATGAACTCGAACGGGGTGAAGGTGGGCGAGGTGCCCCAGCTCAGCCTGCCCGCTTGCACCAGCGTCGGCTCCGCCCGGGCGGCGGCGGGGAGCAGGAGCAGCAGCAGGCTCAGGGCGCGGCGGGTCATGCGGATCTGCCTTTGGTGTTCGGGTTGGCGGGACGGCGCAGGCCCAGGTGGTCGCGCAGCGTGGCCCCCTGGTACTCCGTGCGGAACAGGCCGCGGCGCTGCAGCTCCGGCACCACGCCGTCCACGAAGTCCTGCAATCCGCCGGGCAGGGTGTGGAACTGCATCATGAAGCCGTCGGCGGCGCCCATGGTGAACCACTCCTCCATCACGTCGGCGATGCCGCTGGCCGTCCCCTTGATCGTTTTGCGGCCGCGCTCATAGCGCAAATAGAGCTGCCGCAGCGTCGGGTTCTCCTCGCGGATGATCTTCATGATGCCCTCGAAGAACGCCTTGTGCAGGTTGGCGCTGCGCGGCAGGCGCTCCGGCGGGATCGGCTCGTCGAGCGGCAGGTCCGACAGGTCGGCCTCCAGGTCCGCGCCGAGCCGGAAGCGGCCGACGTCCGGGTGGATCATGTCCTGCAGGGCCTGCGCCTTGTCCTCCGCCTCCTGCACCGTGCGGCCGATCACCACGGGCAGGCCGGCCAGCACGCGCAGAGAGTTCGGGTCGCGGCCGTACTTGGCCAGCCGGCCCTTCAGGTCGTCGTAGCCGCGCTTGGCGTCGTGCGGGTCGGACGCGCTGGCGAACACCACCTCCGCCGTGCGGGCCGCCAGCTCCAGCCCGGTGTCGGACGCGCCGGCCTGAATGATGACGGGGTGGCCCTGCGGGCTGCGGGCGATGTTCAGCGCGCCGTCCACCTCGAAGAAGCGGCCCTTGTGGTGCAGGACGTGCATCCGCCCGGGATCGAAATATAGGCCGCGGGCACGGTCGCGCACGAAGGCGTCGTCGTCCCAGGTGTCCCACAGCGCCTGCACGACATCGACGAACTCGCCCGCGCGCTCATAGCGCAGGGCATGCGGCGGCAGGGCGGCGTGGCCGAAGTTGCGCGCCGCGTAGTCGTTGGCCGAAGTGACGACATTCCACGCGGCCCGGCCGGCCGACAGGTGGTCCAGCGAGGCGAACTGCCGGGCGACGTTGTACGGCTCGGAGAAGCTGGTGGACACCGTGCCGCCCAGCCCGATGCGCCCTGTGGCGCCGGACAGCGCGGTCAGCAGCGTCACCGGCTCCAGCGCGTTCATGAACATCGGGAAGCGGCTCCAGGCGTGCAGGTTCTCGGTCCGCGCGGCCGGGGTGTCGGCGATGAAGAACAGGTCGAACAGGCCACGCTCAGCCAACTGCGCGAGCGCCCGGTAATGCGCGATGCTGGTAGAGGCGGCAGCGTCGGTATCCGGGTGCAGCCAGGACGCCGGATGGTTGCCGGTCGCCTGGCTGGCGAGCAGCGCCAGCGACATCGTTGCAGGGCGGCGCACGGCACCTCGTATTCCAGTCATGCGAGCATCCTTGCGTATCTGGAACCCGGGCGATAGCGGCCTTGCTGGCGCCGGTGCAGGGATGCTCGGGCAGCCCGACCCTGGTGGAGCAGATGAAGCCCATCAACAGCCGCCGCTGATCCCTGCGGGCCAGGCACCCTGCCGCCCCTGCTCGGGTCCATGCACCAACGCCCTGCCGAACCCATGTGGCATGGCGCCGTCCCCAGCTTGCGCCTAACCTCTGCCGCATCCCGCCTAGGACCCTGCCATGCCCGACCATCCCCCGGCCCGCCCCCGCGTTGCCCTGTTCGTCACCTGCCTGGCCGACACCATCCGCCCCCGCCTGGGCTTCGCCGCCCTGCACCTGCTGGAGCAATCCGGCTGCGACGTGGACGTCCCCCGCGCCCAGACCTGTTGCGGCCAGCCCGCCTTCAACAGCGGCGACACCAAGGGCGGCGCCGCCCTGGCCCGCCGGGTCATCGCGGCGTTCGAGGGGTACGAGTACGTGGTCGTCCCCTCCGGCTCCTGCGCCGGCATGATCCGCGCCCACTACATCGAGGCCCTGGCCGACGACCCGGGCTGGCTCCCCCGCGCCCAGGCGCTTGCCGCCCGCACCCACGAGCTGCTCAGCTTCCTCGTGGACATCCGGGGCTGGCGCCCCGCCAGCGTCGCCCTGGACGCCACCGCCACCTACCATGACAGTTGCTCCGGCCTGCGCGAGCTGGGCATCCTGCAGCAACCCCGCGCCCTGCTGCGCGAGGTCGAGGGCCTGCGGATGACCCCCCTGGTCGGCAACGACGTCTGCTGCGGCTTCGGCGGCACCTTCTGCATCAAGTACCCCGCCATCGCCGACGCCATCGTCGGCGAGAAGGCCGCCGCCATCGAGGCCACCGGCGCCGGCCTGCTGCTCGGCGGCGACCTTGGCTGCCTGATGAACATGGCCGGCGCCCTGCACCGCCGCGGCAGCCGGGTGCGTGCCTTCCACGCCGCCGAGATCCTGGCCGGCATGGGCACCGGCCCGGCCATCGGCGAGGAGGCGTAGGCCATGAACAACCTGTCCCCCGTCCGCAAGGCCCCCGTCTTCAAGG
>CAXTFY010000031.1:22170-23242 GCA_964243265.1 uncultured Acetobacteraceae bacterium
CAAGGCCCCCGTCTTCAAGGATGACGTGAAGCGCGCCCTGAGCGACGCGACGTTGAAGCTCGCCATAGACCGCACCACCGTCACGGCCGAAACCAAGCGCGCCGCCGCCCTGGCCGACTACCCCCAGTTCGCCGCCGCCCGCCGCCGCGGCACGGCCATCAAGGAGCACGTGGTCGCCAACCTCGGCCACTACCTGGAGCAGTTCGAGCGCAATGCGACGGCCAGCGGCGCCGTCGTCCACTGGGCCGCCGACGCCGAAGAGGCCTGCCAGATCGTCATCCGCCTCTGCCGCGCCGCCGGGGCCAAGCAGGCCACCCGCTCCAAGTCCATGCTCGGCGAGGAGATCGGCCTGCCGCACGCCCTGGAGGCCGCCGGCATCGAGCGCGTGGAGACCGACCTCGCCGAGCACATCATCCAGCTTGCCGGCGAAACCCCGTCCCACATCATCTGGCCCGCCCTGCACAAGACCCGCGAGCAGGTGTCCGCCCTGTTCAAGGCCCACCACGCCGACCCGCACCAGACGGAGGACGTCGGCGCCATGGTCGAAAGCGCCCGGCGCGAGCTACGCACCCGCTTCCTGTCGGCCGAGGTCGGCATCTCCGGCGCCAACTTCCTGCTGGCCGACAGCGGCGCTGTCTGCACCGTCACCAACGAGGGCAACGCCGAGCTGACCACCACCCCGCCCCGGGTCCACATCGTGACGGCTGGGATCGAGAAGCTGGTCCCTTCCCTCCCCCACGCCTGGACCCTGCTGCGCCTGCTGGTCCGCTCCGCCACCGGCGCGGACCTTACGCAGTACACCACCTTCCACACGGGACCGAAGCGGCCCGGCGACCGCGACGGGCCGCAGGAGTTCCACATCGTCCTGGTGGACAACGGCCGCAGCCGGATGCTGCGCGACGGCCTGCGCGACATGCTGCGCTGCATCCGTTGCGGCGCCTGCATGAACCACTGCATCGTGTTCCGGCAAATCGGCGGCCACGCCTATGGCGGCACCTATCCCGGCCCGCTGGGCGCCGTGCTGAACCCGGCGCTGGAGGGGGTCGAGAAGGCCCGCGACCTGCCGCACGCC
>CAXTFY010000032.1:0-23224 GCA_964243265.1 uncultured Acetobacteraceae bacterium
TCGCCGCCATCCGCACCCTGATCGGCGAAGGCCTGAATATCAACGTCACCCTGCTGTTTGCGCAGAAGGCATACGAGGCGGTGGCGGAGGCGTTCGTCGCCGGGCTTGAGGACCGCATGGCGCGCGGCGAGCCGGTGGCGGGCATCAGCAGCGTCGCCAGCTTCTTTGTCAGCCGCATCGACGCCGTGATGGACAAGCGCATCGACGAGCGCGTCGCCAAGGGCGAGGCGGCGTTGCAGCCCCTACGTGGCAAGGTAGCCATCGCCAACGCCAAGATGGCCTATCAGACATACCTCAAGATGGTCGGTAGCCCACGGTGGCAGAAGCTGTCCGCCACGGGCGCCCTGCCGCAGCGTCTGCTGTGGGCCAGCACCGGCGTGAAGGACAAGGCCTACAGCGATGTGCTGTACGTTGAGGAACTGATCGGCCGCGACACCGTCAACACCATCCCGCCCGCCACCATGGACGCCTTCCGTGACCACGGCCATGCAAGGGCGTCGCTGACCGGGGATGTCGATGCCGCCCGTGCGGTGATGGCCGCGGTGGCTGAGCACAACCTGGACCTGGACGGGATCACCGAGGGACTGGTGGTGGATGGAGTCAAGCAATTCGCCGACGCCGCCGACAAGCTGCTCGGCTCGGTTGCGGCCAAGCGCGCGGCGATGCTGGGCGACGACCTCGTGCAAATGACTGCCAAGCTGCCGGAGCCGCTGTCCCAGCAGGTGAATGACGTGCGAGAGGATTGGCGCAAGGCGGGCAAGCTGCGCGACCTGTGGGCTGGGGACGCCAAGCTGTGGACCGGACACGACGAGGCGAAGTGGCTGGCCTGGCTGCACATCGTCGATGACCGCACCGCGGACCTGCCGGCGCTGCAGGCGTTCCAGGACGGCATCAAGGCGGACGGCTTTAAGCACGTCCTGCTGCTGGGCATGGGCGGATCGAGCCTTGGCCCGGAAGTCCTGGCTGAGACCTTCGGCAAGCAGGCTGGGTTCCCCGAGTTGCTGATTCTGGACAGCACCGATCCGGCGCAGATCGAGGAACTCGCCGCGAAGGTGGACCTGGCGAGCACTCTATGCGTCGTCAGCAGCAAGTCCGGCAGCACCCTGGAGCCGAACATCTTTAAGGCGTTCTTCTGGGAGCGCATGACTGCCGCAGTCGGTGACAAGGCTGGCCAGCACTTCGTGGCCGTGACCGATCCGGGTTCCAAGACGCAGGCGATGGCGGAGAAGGATGGCTTCCGCGCCGTGTTTATGGGTGACCCCGGCATTGGTGGGCGCTACTCCGTGCTCTCCAACTTCGGCATGGTGCCGGCCGCCGCCATGGGCATGGACTTGGGAGCCTTCCTGCGCTCGACCAGCGAAATGGTCCGGTCCTGCGCCGCCGGAACCCCGCCGGACCATAATCCCGGCGTGCAGCTCGGCTGCATCCTGGGTGCCGCCGCCAAGGCTGGGCGGGACAAGGTGACCATCGTCGCCAGCCCTGCGATCCACGATGTCGGCGCCTGGCTCGAGCAACTGCTGGCCGAAAGCACCGGCAAGCAGGGCCACGGCATCGTGCCCGTCGATGGCGAGCCATTAGGCGCCCCGGACGTGTACGGCTCGGACCGGGTGTTCGCCTACCTGACCCTGGCCGGCACCGCCGACGCGGCGCAGGACGCGGCGATGGCGGCCCTGGAGGCTGCCGGGCAGCCCGTGGTCCGTATCGTGCTGCACAGCACCGTGCAGTTGGGGCAGGTGTTCTTCTTGTGGGAGATGGCCACCGCCACTGCGGGCGCCATTATCGGCATCGACCCGTTCGATCAGCCCGACGTCGAGGCCAGCAAGATCGAGACACGCAAGCTGACCGATGCCTATAACCAGTCCGGCAGCTTGCCGAACGAGACGCCGTTCCTAATCGACGACGGGATCAAGCTGTTCAGCGACGAGCGCGACCAGGCCGCCCTGCGCCAGGAAACCCTGGATGAGGTGATCAAGGCCCACCTGGACCGCGCCGGCCCCGGCGACTACGTGGCGTTGCTGGCCTACATCGACCGCCCGCCGCACGTGGCGGCACTGACGGCCATGCGGACTCGCATCCGCGACGGCCGGCACGTCGCCACCTGCGTCGGCTTTGGCCCGCGGTTCCTGCACTCCACGGGGCAGACCTATAAGGGTGGGCCGAACAGCGGCGTGTTCCTGCAGATCACCGCCGACGACGCGCACGACCTGCCCGTGCCCGGCGAGAAGTTCACCTTCAGCGTGGTGAAGGCGGCGCAGGCGCGCGGCGACTTCGACGTGTTGGCGGAGCGCGGGCGGCGGGCGTTGCGCGTACATTTGGGCAAGGACGTGGACGCCGGGCTGGCGCGGCTGGCGCAGGCAATTGACGCGGCGATGGCATAGGAGCCGAATAGGATGGAATTAGGCATTGTCGGCCTCGGCCGCATGGGCGGCAACATCAGCCAGCGTCTGATGCGCGCCGGGCACAAGACGGTGGTGTACGACCGAAATGAGACGGTTGTGCATGGCCTGGCCGACAAGGGGGCGCAGCCTAGTACGGGCCTGGCCGACATGGTGGCCAAGCTGACGCCGCCGCGCGCCATCTGGATCATGCTACCCGCCGGCAAGATCACTGAGGCAACGGTGAGCGAGTTGACCGACTTGCTGCAGTCCGGCGACACCATCATCGACGGCGGCAACACCTACTACAAGGATGACATCCGCCGGGCGAGCAGCCTGCGGGAGAAGGGCATCACCTACGTCGATGTCGGCACCTCCGGCGGCATTTGGGGTATTGAGCGCGGCTACTGCATGATGATCGGTGGCGAGAAGGAGGCCGTTGACCGGCTGGACCCGATCTTCGCCACCCTGGCGCCGGGTATCGGCACGATCGAGAAGACGCCGAACCGTGAGGGGCGTGATCCCCGGTCGGAGCAGGGCTATATCCATGCGGGTCCGGCTGGGGCCGGGCACTTCGTGAAGATGGTCCATAACGGCATCGAGTATGGCATCATGCAGGCCTATGCCGAGGGCTTCGACATCCTGCACAATAAGGATGCCGAGAACCTGCCGGAGCATGAGCGCTTTACCATCGACACCGCCGAGGTCGCCGAGACTTGGCGCCGCGGCAGCGTCATCAGTTCCTGGCTGTTGGACCTGACCAGCATCGCACTGACCAAGGATGACGACCTCAGCAGCTACCAGGGTGAGGTAGAGGATAGCGGCGAGGGCCGTTGGACCATCGAGGCCGCCATTGAGGAGGCCGTGCCTGCCCCGGTCATCACCGGCAGCCTGTTTGCCCGCTTCGAGAGCCGGCGCCACCACAGCTTCGCCAACAAGATGCTGTCGGCGATGCGCGCGGGCTTTGGCGGCCATGTGGAGCCGGGCCACCCGACGATCATGCCGCAGCCGGTGCCCCGGCCGCCCGCAGAGAAGGTGCAGGAACACGAGCGGAGTGCCTGACGCGTGCCGAAGCGGAGCGTTGAAGCCATGGACGTCACCGCCCGCATGTCGGGCGCCGAGGGCCTGGCCCATGCCGACCCGGCGCCCGCCTCGACGTTGGTGATCTTCGGGGCGGCGGGCGACCTGACCAAACGGCTGCTGATGCCGTCGCTTTACAACCTGCGGCTGGCAGGCCTGTTGAGTGACGGCTTCGCTGTCATCGGCGTGGACCACAACGAGCGGACCGATGACAGCTACCGCGATGCATTGACCGAGGCCATGCAGGGCTTCGTCGCCGACAAGGGCGGCGAGTTCAGCGCGGATGGCCTGAACGCGGATGCCTGGGGCTTCATCCGCGACCGGCTACACTACCAAACCGGGGATTTCACCGATCCTGGGACCTATGAGGCTTTGAAGGCGCGGCTGCCCGGTAGTTGCGTGTTCTACCTCGCCGTTGCTGCCCGCTTCTTCGGACCCGTCATCGGGAACTTGGGCGATGGCGGCCTGATGGAGGAGACGGACGGCACGTTCCGCCGCGTGGTGGTGGAGAAGCCGTTCGGCCACGACCTCGCGAGCGCCCAGGCCCTGAATGCGCTGATCCTGGGCAAGCTGCGCGAGGACCAGGTATTCCGCATCGACCATTTCCTGGGCAAGGAGACGGTGCAGAACATCATGGCCCTGCGCTTCGGCAATGGGTTCTTCGAGTCGCTGTGGAACCGCGCGCACATCGACCATGTGCAGATAACGGCTGCCGAGACGGTGGGCGTCGAGGGCCGCGGCGGCTTCTATGAGCCGACTGGCGCGTTGCGGGACATGGTGCCGAACCATATGTTCCAATTGCTGGCGAGCGTCGCGATGGAGCCGCCCAACAGCTTCGACGCCGACGCGGTACGGGCGGAGAAGGCCAAGGTGCTGCTGGCGATCAAGCCGCTGGACGCCATGCGGGTCGGGCGCGATGTGGTGCGTGGGCAGTATGCGGCTGGGGCCATCAAGGGCAAGCCGGCGCCAGGCTATCGCGAGGAGCCGGACGTGGCAGCGGACAGCGGCACCGAGACCTACGTCGCCATGCGGCTGAAGATCGACAACTGGCGCTGGGCTGGGGTGCCGTTTTACATACGCACTGGCAAGCGCCTGCCCGTGCGGCGGACCGAGATCGCCATCGCGTTCAAGCAGGCGCCCTATGCGCTGTTCCGCGACACCCCGGTCGAGAAGCTGACGCCCAATATTATGGTGCTGCATATCCAGCCGAACGAGGGTGTTACGCTGAACCTGGCGGCCAAGGTGCCGGGGCCGCGGCTGGAGCTTGGGGGCGTGGCGATGGATTTCCGCTACAGCGACTGGTTCAAGCTGCCGTCCAGCACGGGATATGAGACGTTGCTGTATGACGTGATGATCGGCGACGCGACGCTATACCAGCGGGCGGATCAGGTGGAGGCCGGCTGGGCAGTTGTTGAGCCGATACTGGACGAGGTCGCCAGCGGGCACTGCGCCGTGCAGCCTTATCCTGTCGGGACCAGCGGCCCTGCGGCGGCCGATGCGCTTCTGGAACGCGATGGTCGGCAGTGGCTCAGCCTGGACCCAAGGTGAAGGTGAACCATAACTTCCCCCTCTCCCTCCGGGAGAGGGCCGGGGTGAGGGGGGCTGCGAGCGCCAAGTCTGGCCCGGTTGTGAACGGACCTTGCTTCTTCGCGGGCAGGTTCGATCCGCTAGGCCTCCCTTACCCCAGCCCTTTCCCGGAGGGAGAGGGAGTCCGCTCCGTCCTTTCGGCCAACATTGGTGTTCACCTTGCACCATGTCACCCGCGGAACCGCATGGACGGGCTGAGTCGGCCTGCATGAGCCGTATCCGCCTGCTCGTGTCCGACGTGGACGGCACCCTCGTGCAGCCCGACAAGTCGCTGACCCCCTCCACCATCGCCGCCGCCGCCCGGGTGCAAGCGGCTGGCGTGCTGCTGGCCATCGTCAGCGCCCGCCCGCCACGCGGCATGAAATGGATTGCCGATCAGTTGCACCTGACGGCGCCCCTGGCCGGTTTCAACGGCGGCACCTTGTTGGCCCCTGACGGCGCGGTGATCAGTCAGCAAGCCGTGCCCTTGGCCGCAGTCCGGACGGCGCTGGACCTGTTTGCCCGGCGTGGCGTGGACGCCTGGCTGTTTACTGCCGATGAGTGGCTGCTGACCAACACCTCCGGCCCGAAGATCGAGCTGGAACGGCATACCGTCCGCTTTGACGAGCGCGTGGTGCCCGACTTCTCGTCCTATGAGCGGCAGGCTGGCAAGCTGGTCGGCGTGTCCGACGACCCGGCCAAGCTGCAAGCCGTGGAGGCGGAGCTGCAGGGCCTGCTCGGCGCCAGCGCGACGGCGCACCGGTCGCAGACCTACTACCTGGACGTGACGCATCCAGACGCCAACAAGGGTAATGCCGTGCGCGCCTTGGCAAAGTACCTGCATATCGACTTGGCAGAGGTGGCTGTGATGGGCGACATGGAGAACGACGTGCCGATGTTCGACGTGGCCGGATATGCCGTGGCGATGGGCAATGCCACTCCGGCGGTGCAGGCCCGTGCGGCGGCGGTCACGGAGGCCAATGACCGGGATGGCTGGGCGCAGGCGGTGGATACGCTGATCCTGCCGCGGGCCCGGGCATGACGGACACCCCGGCCGACGTGATCCTGGCCGACCCGGCGGCGCTGGCGACGTATGCCGCGGACTGGATGATCGAGACCTTGAATGCGCTGCCCGGCCGCGTCGCCGTCGCGCTGTCCGGCGGCTCCACGCCCAAGGCGATGTATGAGCAGTTGGCCACGCCGGCCTATGCGCCGCGCCTGCCATGGGACCGCGTGCACTGGTTCTGGGGCGACGAACGCTTCGTCCCGCAGGACGACGAGCGCAGCAACTACCGTATGACGATGGAGGCCATGCTGCGCCATGTCGCGGCTCCGCCGGGCAACATCCACCCCGTGCCGACCGAGGGCGTGTCGGCCGAGGAGGCCGCCCGGCAGTATCAGATCGAGTTGCAGGCCTTCTACGGCGCCCCTACCCTGCAGTCCGGCCGTCCGCTGTTCGGCATCGTCCTGCTGGGGCTGGGCACCAATGGCCACACCGCCTCGCTGTTCCCGGACACCCCTGTGCTGGAGGAGCGCACCGCCTGGGCCGCCGAGGTCACGCCCGAGGGCGAGCCGACGCGCATCACCCTGACCTATCCCGCGCTGGAAAGCTGCCACCATGCTGCCTTCCTGGTGGCGGGTGCCGATAAGCGCGAGGTGATGGCCCGGGTGCGTGCGGGCGATGCTGCGCTGCCGGCGGCGCGGGTGCATCCGGGCGGGGTGCTGCACTGGTTCACAGACCAGGCTGCGGCGGGGTAGTGTCCTCGCCGGGCTGTCCGGGGACCCTCGCATGACAACTGACATCATTCGCTCTTTGCTGCCATCCCTGCACGACTGCATGCGATCAGACCCCGTCATTGCGAGCCGCGCTTGCGACGTGGCAACCCAGGGCTGCAAGTGCCGAGGTGCTGGTCTCGCCGCCCCTGGATTGCCGCGTCGCAAGCGCTTTTTGCGATGACAAGTGGGGCAAAGGGCGATCCGGTCACGGCGGAGGACGGTCGATCCAACGACGCCCTCCCTGCCGTCCTGGTCGTGATGGGCGTGTCCGGCTCCGGCAAGACCACCATCGCTGCCCTGCTGGCAGGCCGGCTGGGGTGGGAGTTCGAGGACGCCGACGACTTCCACCCGCCCGCCAACGTCGAGAAGATGCACGGCGGCACCCCCCTGACCGACGAGGACCGGGCACCCTGGCTGGCCGCCATGGCGGCGTGGATCGACGCCACACGCGGCACCGGGCGGCATGGGGTGCTGGCGTGCTCAGCGCTGAAGCGCGCCTATCGCCAGGTCCTGGTCGGTGACCGGCCGGATGTGCGGCTGGTGTACCTGCAGGGCAGCCGGGAACTGATCGGCGTCCGGCAGGCGGCACGCACGGGGCACTTCATGCCGACGGCCCTGCTGGACAGCCAGTTCGCCACCCTTGAGGAGCCAGGCCCCGAGGAACGGCCCATCGTCGCCTCGGTCGAGCCGCGCCCGCAGGAGGTCGTGCAGGCCGTGATCGCCCAGTTCCCCCCCGCCGGAGCCGCCTGATGGACCAGACCGAGCTGAAGCGTCAGGCCGCCGCCGCCGCCGTGGCGGAGGTGCAGGACGGCATGGTGCTCGGCCTCGGCACCGGATCGACCGCCGCGTTGGCGGTGGAACTGCTGGGCGCGCGGGTCCGCGACGGCCTGCGGGTTGTCGGCATCCCTACGTCCGAACGCACCGCGGCGCAGGCCAAGGGATTGGGCATCCCGCTGGCCACCTTCGCCGAGCACGCGACCATCGACCTGACCATCGACGGCGCCGACGAGGTCCACACCGGCACCCTGGACCTGATCAAGGGCCTGGGCGGCGCGCTGTTGCGGGAGAAGATCGTCGCCGCCGCCAGCCGCCGCATGACCGTCATCGTCGATGAAAGCAAGCTGGTCCCCGCCCTGGGCCGCGGCGTGCGCCTGCCGGTGGAGGTCGTGCTCTTTGGGATCGAGGCGACGCTGCGCCACCTGCGCGACGCCGGGGCCGACCCGGTGCTGCGGCCAGAGCCGGTGCGGCGGCAAGACTTGTTGCGACAGCAAGACCCGTTGCGGCAGCCTGGCCCCGATGCGCTCTACCGCACCGATGGCGGCAACCTGATCGCCGACTGCGCCTTTGACGGCATTGCGGACCCGGCTGGCCTGCACGCGCGGTTGAAGGCAATCACCGGCGTGGTGGAGACCGGGCTGTTCATCGGCATGGCCACCCGCGTGATTGCTGGCACTGCCAGCGGGCCGCGCATCCTGGAATTGCCATGACCGAAGCGGACGCCGGGTCTCAATCCTCCGCCGCGGGTCCGCTGACGCTGTCGCTGGACATCGGTGGGACCGGGTTGAAGGCCGGGCTGCTGGACGCGCAGGGTGACCTGATCGGCACACGGCTGCGGGTGAAGACGCCGCAGCCGTCCACGCCCGATGCGCTCGTGCCGGTGCTGGTCGGCATGGCCGGGCAGCTCGGCAAGTTCGACCGCATCGCCGTCGGCTTCCCCGGCGTGGTGCACAACAACATGGTGCGGACGGCGCCGAACCTGGGCACCAAGGTTTGGGCCGGATTCGACCTGGGCAGCGCGCTGCAGGGCCACCTGGGCAGGCCGGTGCGGATGCTGAACGACGCGCAGGTGCAGGGGCTGAGCGTGATCGCCGGGCACGGGCTGGAGTGCGTCATCACCCTGGGGACCGGTTTCGGCTTCGCGCTCTATCAGGACGGGCGCCTGGCACCGCACCTGGAGATGGGCCAGCACCCGGCCCGCAAGGGCATGACCTATGACGAGTACGTCGGCGTCGCCGCGATGGAGGCGGTCGGCCGCAAGCGCTGGAACCGCCGGGTCGAGCGGGCGGTGGACAACCTTCGCACCCTGATCAACTTCGATGCCCTCCACGTTGGCGGCGGCAACGCGCACCTGGTCGATTTCACGCTGCCGGCCGATGTCCGCATCGTGTCCAACGCCGCCGGGATCACCGGCGGGGTAATCCTGTGGGACCCGCGGCTGGACGACGTGTTCCCCGCGGCCACGTCGGCCTGACGCTGCCTGGCGGAACCACCCTCTACCTGGTCCGCCATGCCGCACATAGCCTGTTGGGCCGTGTCCTAGCCGGACGGACGCCCGGCGTCGGCCTGAGCGGGGAGGGCCAGGTTCAGGCGGCCCGGCTAGCCGACACCCTGGCCAGCCGTCCGATCCAGGCGGTGCTGTCCAGCCCCCTGGAGCGCGCGCAGGCCACCGCCGCCGCCATCGCCGCCCGGCACGGCCTGCCGGTCCAGACCGATCCCGGACTGCACGAGATCGACTTCGGCGCCTGGACCGGCGCTACGTTCAGCGACCTGGATCGCCAGGCGGACTGGCATGCCTGGAACCGGTTCCGGAGCCTTGCCCCGACCCCGGGCGGCGAGACTATGGCGGCGGCGCAGGCCCGCGCCCTGGCCACCGTGGCGCGAGCGCGGGTGGCGCACCCTGACGGGGAGGTGGTGCTGGTCGGCCACTCCGACGTGCTGAAGGCCGTGTTGGCGCATGTCCTGGGCATGCCGCTGGATCTGCTGCTGCGGATCGAGCTGCACCCGGCGCACCGTTGCGTGGTGGCGCTGTTCGACGATGACGTGCGGGTGGAAGGCGTCAACCTGCCACCCTGATCCGTTGCGCAACCCCGTCTAGCCGATCACCGGCGCCCTGCATGCAGGCGTATCGGGCGATGACAATGGCTGTGCCCTTGCGCGGGAGGACGGTGTGCCGGTTGTTCCGCCACCTGGCGCGGCGTCTGCTGTTCCAGCAAGGCCGAAACCGCCGACCACATCGCGGCAGACACGAAGAGGTGGCCGCTGATGGTTAACCTGACCACGGCCGGCATCCAGGATGCCGCGCCTCGCTGGGCGGCAGGCGGCTGTGGGCCTGGCGCCCGGAGGTGCCGGCGGGCACGCGCCTTGGCAGCAAGCTCGGGCTGGCCGCAAGCCGCGGCACCTTGCTGCGCCTGGTCCGGCAGGGGTCGTTGCGCTCCTTGCCGGCGCGTCCATCCTGCATAGCTTCGCGGTCACCGGGCCAAACACCTGTGCCACCTCGGCTATCTCACACGGTGGCCGGATACCTGTTCGAGCTCAGCTCGGCAGGCTTCGCCGAAGTCGAGCAGGAAATTCATGCCTCCGTTTTTTGCGAGCAGGCGGATCTCATGAAGGGTCTGGTTCGGCTGCAGGTAGGCGTCGATGATCGCGTTCAGCGTTCCTTCCGCTGCAGTGACCACCGGCCGGGATGCGATCAGGCGCATTCTCGCGACCAAGGCATAAAGGAGCACCAAGTCGCCCACGTCGTCCTTTTGATGACTCAACGCGTCGCCATAGAGCCGCGTCGCCTCGGTGACGAACGCGTTGAACAGGTCTTCACGCTTGGTCCGCTCGAATTCCTGGTGCTTCTCGCGGAGTTGCGAGCGCTGGGTTGTCCAGTTGGTCGCGAACGTGGTCAGGCCGCCCAGCGTCACACCTGCTAGGTCGCTTAAGGCGGAGATGAAGGCTGGGTCCGTACGCATCCCCCGATCCGGTCGGCACGACGGGGTGCCGGCGGATGCATCATAGGGGCTTGTCCTAGTTCCGGCAGCCTTGGATGTGATCATGCCGTCCCGGGACCCCAGCGGCCACCCGTGCGTCAACGCACCCTCATCTGCGCCCGTTTTTTGCGGGACAGCGGCTCAGAGCCTCCCACACGTTCAAGTTGCTGCCATGCGCCCGTTCCGGCGTCGGGTCAGTTGCACTACAAGGGCGACATAGGCGAGGCCGATCATGACACCGGCCAGACGTGTGCCGAACCGGTCGTCCGCATCCTCATACAAGATGGAAAACCCTTCACCGATCAGGATCGCCAAGACGCTCAGAGACTTCGTCGCAAGACCTGTGCCTGGCCCGTCCTCGACGATCCGTCGGGCGAACAGCCATGCCGCAAGCAGCAGAGACGCCACCAGCACTGGAAGGGTCGGCGCGACCCATATGAGCTCCCACACTGCAAGGGCCATGGCTCCACCCATCAAAGCCGCAATCAGCCGATCCAGGATAACGCCATAAGCACTTCCGCCGTCTGACCTTAATACGATGATGATGCCGACGATGATTGCTCCGGGGGCTGGCAACTGCATTGCCGCCGTGAAGGCGACCGCGAGCAGAAGAGCGAACGCGGCGCCAAGCGGAGACAACAGGGGCGGCAGCATGATGCGTTGAGGCGGCGGCGGCTCAGGGAGCAGGCCACGGAAAACCCAATCCGCGGCTACCGCCAATGCGAAATCCAGCGCGAACCACCATGCCAGGTCGGCATCGAGTTCGGGCGCCTTGATCAAGGTCTGCGGCACGATGGCGAAGACCAAAAGGATGATGAGGCCCAACGTGCCTAAACGTGCGTTGCGCATCAGGGTGAAACCGCCCCAGAACACCCAAAGCAGCAACAGGGCTAATACGACAGGCTTTTCGATGAGGAGTTGAAGCACCAGGCCAGCAATGGCGACCATCGCCCAGGCGACCAGCGGCAGAACAAGGGCAACACGCCCTGGCACTTTCGGCTGGCAAGCCAGCGAGGCCGCCACGAGCGGAGCCAGGAATGTCAGTTGCAGGTCGGCGCGCAGCAGTTCCGCGGCAATGAAGGAGACCGTGAAGGTGAGCGCAATCCGCAGCGCACGCCGCTGCTCAGAAGACATAGTTCACGAGGGACACAACGCGGAGCCAGGTATGGCCAATGACCGCCACGATCCCCGCGTCCTGCGTCAGCACCACCACATTGGCCCGCGATCCGACCCGCAGCGCCGGAATGTCGGCCTGCTGGTCCAGTTCGATCCTGACCGGGATGCGCTGCACTTCGCGCAGCCACTGCCGGCGTTGCGCGACATAAGGCAAGGGGCCGGCCAGACTGCCGGCGATCGACTGTGTAACGCCTGATGCCATGCTGGCGATGCGCCCCCGCACCAGGCGGCCGGGCGCGACGTTGAACGTGATCAGCACCGGATCGCCAATGTGGATGTTGCCAAGGGAATTTTCCGGAATGTTCGCCACGATCCAGGCCGATGCCGTATCGACGATCGTCGCGACCGTGTGGCCTTCGCTGGCGAACTGGCCCGGCGCCAGCACTGTGTTGGTCACCATGCCGTCAATGGGCGCCTTGACCGAGGTGTCATTCAAGTCGATGCGAGCGCGCTGGTACTGTGCCAGCGCAGCCCGGACTTGCGGATTGTCGGCGCCCGTTGGCCCCAGCCGACGCCGGGCTTCCTCAAGCCCGGCGTCGGCCGACTGCAATGCCGCCTCCGCGCTCGCGAGCTTGGCCTGTTGCGCATCGAGTTGCGCCTGAGGGGAGTCGCCGCGGCCCGCCAGCGTCTGGATGCGGAGGAACTGCGCGCGCTCGTTCGCCAAGGCGGCTTGGGCGTCGGCGACCCGTGCCGCAGGTGCTGAGAGCGCGACCGTGCTGGCGCCCACCGCCATGACAGCGTTCGATAGGTTCGCCTCCGCCTGCGCGACTGCGGCCTCGAAGCGTGGTGTATCGATCTGAAAGAGCGGGTCGCCGGCACGCACCGGCTGATTGTCCCGGATCGATACCCCAACGATTGTGCCCGAGACGTTCGGGGCCACGCCGACCACAGGCGCTTGCAACGTCGCTTCAGAGGTGTATGGCGCTAGCCGGTCGAGCAGCGTGTTAAGCAACAGGACGGACAGGAACACCAGGAACAGGATCAAGCCTACCGGCCGACGCCTGCGGGGGCGGGTGGCCAGCGGTTCAGGCACCGCGGGCCTGCGGGAGGCAGGGGGCTGTTCTGCCAGCCTCTCTATCGGCGCGGCGTCGTCACGCCGTAGCTCAGTATTCCCATCCATTGAGCCCACCTCCCTTCTGCACCGCAGTATGCCGCCTGCGGTGAATGCAGGCGCATCACTGCATGTCGCCAGTTGACATCATCGATGGCCGTGCCCGCGTTTACAGTCCAAGTCTGCTCAGCTAAGTGCCTGTCCGGGTCCGCCGCAATGTGGTCAGCAGTTTCGGCCTTGCTGGAACCGCGGGCTTGTGCCCCTTGGCCCTTTTGGCCGTGTCGCAGCCTCCGCCGCCCCGTGCATGTGGCGCCTTCACGGTCTGGCTGTCCAGGATGGCGGCGCTCGGCCCAGCTCGCGCCCGGCACGGCAGCGGTCCATGTCCTATCCGATGTGGCTGTGCAGGCCACCCCATCCCAGCCGACACTGTCCTTCAAACGGGCATTCATACCAACAGTCGAGAGTTCTGACTGCTGACAAGGGCATCGTCATTGCGAGCCGCACTTGCGGCGTGGCAATCCAGGGCTGCACGCGCAGGTCGTGCCGCCCCCATGCCGCGCCGAAGCCGGCTCGCAATGATAGGAGCCAGTTAGGATCGACAGGTCAGAATCTTCGGTAGTTGATGTCAGGAGTTGACAAGGGCTTTACTGCGGCGTGGTTCCTGAATTTACAGCGAACGCATATTGCTTGCACTTTTCGCTGATCTCAGAAAGCTACATGAAAGATAACTGATCCAACAACGGTTGGCACAACAGTTACGCTGACAGCACAGTGGGCGAAAAGGAAAATTTTGCATCGTAAACTTCGAGATGCAATAAAACATAGATGGAAGAAGTTAAATATTGCAAGCGGCATCAGCAGCCACGGACATCAACCGGCAAAAACCAAGGGAACGGTCCACCGCTCCCCAGGCATACTTGTAGCCCTCCTGCCCGCGCAAGAAGTCCGCCTCCCGCCGGCCTTCCCGAATGGCATCCTCCAGCATCGCGCCCAGCAACAGCGTGCCAGGGCTGATGAAGGCGTGCGCCTCATCGAAGCCGCTCAGGTAGAACAAGATGCGGTAGGGACCGTCCAGCAGCGCCATGATCGCGGCCACCACCTCGCCGCCGACACGCAGCGCCTCCAGCCGCAGCACCCCGCTACGCAGCAGGCCCAGGGCGGCCTCCCGGTGCAGGCCCAGCACCCGGGGATCGGCCAGCACGCCGGCCTCGCCCTGCAGGGTCCAGCGCGCCTGGTGCAGGCGGATCAGCTCACCCTGCAGGTGGGGCAGCGTCGCCGCGGTCGCGCGCTCCCGGGTGACGCCGCCGCCGCGTTCCGCCCTGTTCCGGTTCATCCGCAGCTTTCGCAGCGTCCGGGCCGGGACCACGCCGGCCAATCCATCGACCGAGCCGGGCAGCGCGAGCACGGGACATGGGCTGCCGTCCCCCCATGCCATCGTCCAGCCCGGCGGCGCCGACACCTGCCGCAACGCCGAGCCAGGCGGCACCTGGATCAGGTCGCACACCTCCACGTCCTCCGCCCGGGCGAGCAGGGCGTGCAGCAGCGGCGACGGGTCCACCCCCGGTTCGGCTAGGATGTCCTGGTAGTCGGACAGGCCGGCGCCGATCGGCAGCAGCTTGCGGCAGCCGGGCTCGTCCAGGACATACAACGGCAGCACCGCCGCAAGCCGCCCCTCCCGCCGCAGCGTGGCGACCCGTGGCTGCCCGGTGCCGAAATGCCGCCACCACGGCAGCAGCCAGGCCGGCGCGGTGAAGGGCGTCCGGCCGGGCAGGCGCAGCCACAGCGCCTCCCATTCCGGCGCCAGCGCCCAGAGCGCGGCGTCCCGGTCCAGGACGTGAACGGTCAAGCGGCGGCGGTCATGTGGCCCACCGCCAGGCTGTAGTAGCGGTCGATATAGGCCGCTGCCATGTGCTCGACCGAAAAGCGCCGCCGGGCGGTGTTGCGGCACAGCTCGGGGTCGATCCTGTCGGCGCGGGCGATGGCGTCGGCCATCTCCTCCACGCTGTCGGTCAGGAAGCCGGTGCGCCCGTCCTCCACCACCTCCGGCAGCGCCCCGGCGCGGAAGGCGATCACCGGGGTGCCGCAGGCTGCCGCCTCCATGGCGACCAGGGAGCTAGTCTCCGGCACCTGGCTCGGCACCAGCAGGCAGCGCGCCGCGGCCAGCAAGCGGCGCTTGTGCGCGAACCCAACGGGGCCGATGTAACGGCGCGACCGGTCCAGCTTGGGTGCGATGACCGTGGCGAAGTACTCCTGGTGCGACGCATAGGGGAACACCTCGCCGCCAATCAGCAAGGTGGCCCGCGCCAGGTGCGCCGCGTCCAGGCCCAGGTGCAGGCCCTTTTCCGGACACACCCGCGCCAGCATCAAGGCATACCGGCACTTGCGTGGGTGCAGCCCGCCCAGCTTCGCCACCGGTACGCCGTTGCGGATCGGCGGCAGCATGATCCGCGATGGCGGGGCCTCGCGCACCTGGCTGTCGGACACGCAGTGTACCCAGGTGTCGGGGCGGGACGGCTGGAACGCCTCGGCGGGATACCAGTACGGCGGCAGGTGCAGGGTGGCCAGCACGGGCACGCCGGGCGGCGGCAGGTTCTGGCAGAAGTCCAGGCCATGCATGTGCACCAGGTCCACGGGCGCCTCGTGCAGCACCCGGGCCATCACGCGGCGGATCGCGCGCCGCCGGGCGTCGCGGCAGCGGCCGTCAATCTGCTTGTCCGTCGGCGGCGCGGGAAACGACGCCAGCTCGCCCGCGACCTGCGATCCCTCGCACGCGATCACGATGCTGCGGTGCCCGGCGGCAACCAGGGCGCCGTCGAGGGCGCTGAGCACCTGCTCGGACCCGCCGACGGCGTTCGGGCCGACGGGAGCCAGGGAGTAGGCGACGCTTACGATGGTCAGGCGGCGCATGGAGGCTCCATGTTCGTCAAGGCTGGGTTGGCCAAGGCTGGGTCGGCCAAGCTGGACTTGGCCATGCCTGGGAGCAACGGAGCCGCCAGGGCACGCCAGCGAGCGCCGGTCATCTCCCAGCCCCATCGCTCATAGTTCAGGGCGCCGGGGTGCGGCGGGTGGCGGAAATCGGGATGGGCGGGACGGAATGCCTCGGTCGCGGCGCCGAACGCCGCCAGCACCGCCGCCTGGGTGCGGAAGCAGGCAAACATCGCGCGCTTGCGGGCCTGCTCCGCGAGGGTCAGTGCAACCGTTGTGGCGCGCGGCCCGGGCAGGAACCGGCCGGTGGTGAATGCGCCATCCGGGCTGGCGTAGTAGCCTGGGAACTCGATGATCCCGCCCGATGCGGCAAGACCTGGCGCGGCAAGGTGGGTGGCGAGGGCCGTCGCATCGTGGTCGGGATGGCCGCCCTCGTAGGCGTGGGTGATGACGGCCCCGATCTCGTGCTGCGCGAACAGCCGGGCCAGGTCTTGCGCAATGACCGGCATGTGCAGGCTTGCGTCTTGGTCGGGAACACCGAGTTCAACGGCGACAGGTGAACAGCCCGCCAGCGTCAGCGCCGCCCGCAGTTCCGCCCGGCGCGTGGCGGCGTAGCCGGTGGAGGTGGCGAACCCGGCTCGCGCTGCATCGCCCAGGGTGCGCGGGGCGCCGTCCGTGACATGGACCAGCAACAGCCCTGTCAGCAGGTGTAGGCTGGCCCCAGCGGCGATGGTCTCGTCGTCTGGGTGCGCGACGACAAGCGCGATCCGTTTTCGGGTGGGAACGCGCTGGGCCAGATCGCCCAGCACGGGATCGCCCAACCCGAGGGCATCCGGCACGGCCACCCTACCCTGCGTGCGCCGGCACAGCCATCGCGTCGGCCCGGCCCGGAGCATAGCGCCGGATCATCGTGGCGCAGAACTCGGCAAACTCCTCCGGGTGCTTGGGCACTGCGGTGTAGTGCGGCCACTGGCCCTTGTCCTCCGGCGTGAAGCAGAAGGTCGCCGTCACCCGGAAGCCCTCCAGCGCCCGCATCTGCCGGTCGAACCAGGCCTCGCAATCCGGCCGGTACCAGTCCGCCCAGCTCAGCCCGGTCCGCAGGTAGGTCACGCCCATGTCGCGCAGGTGCCGTACGGCATCGTCCAGGCGGTGGTCCTCGTAGTGGAACCACTGGCAGATGCCGATCTCGGGCGTGAACTCGTGGAAGATGCGGGCGGCGCGCTTGGGGCGGCCGTGCTCGTCCAGCAGGCCCATGTGGAAGTGGCGGTAGTAGCTGCTGCCCTCGGCCTCGCGGTGCCGGGTGGTGGCGGGCCAGTCGGCGGGCAGGTCATACAGGCTGTACCAATGGATGCGCGGTGCCTTGCCGCACAGCAACTCGGCGGTGCGGCGCAGGCCCCACTCCTGCACCTCCTCGGCGCCGAAGGTGCTGATGCCGACCTCGCTGACCCACAGCGGCAGGTCGGTCACGGCGCGGATGCTGTCCAGCTTGGCCGGCCAGTCGTCCAGCATCCAGTGATTCCAGTCGAGGGGAAAACCGTGCACCGCCACGGCGTCCAGGTCGGTCAGGGCGTCATGCCCCTGCAGCACGCGGATGAAGTCGGGGTCGATCGGGCTGATGCCGCCCAGCACGCGCGGCAGGCCCGGCGCCTCGGCGGCGATGGCCTGGCCGGCCAGCTTGGTCATGCGGGCGAAGCTGGCCCAGCCCGGGTCGTTCTCGAAGTCCCAGTGCGATTTGTTGTTCGGCTCGTTCCAGATCATCGCGGCTTCGATCATGGCCCGCTTCCCTTCAACGACCCGCTTTCCTTCAACGCGGCCTCTGCCTTGCGTGCCGGATAAACCGCGCCATAACGCGCATCGGGCAACTCCGCCCGGCGGCAGATGAAGACCTCGTCCTCCGGGTTGCTCTCGATGGTGAACCCGGCCGCCCGCAGCATCGCCGCCGAGCACGCCCGGTTCGGCGCCCACCAGTTGGTGTTGTCGTGCGAATAGCTGTTTTCGATGAAGTGCAGCTTCGGATAGCCGGGATCGTCGAAGACCGCCGTTTCCCAGAACTCGTAGTCCTCCGCCACCGGCAGCACGGTATTGGACCCGCGCTGCAGCGACTGAAACACCATCAGGTCGCCGGCGACATGCTCGTGGATCAGGTCGAGCGCCAGCAGCGGGTGGCGCAGGTGATAGAGCACGCCGATGAAGAACACGACGTCGAACCGCTCGCCCAACTGGCCCACGTCATAGACCGACATCTGGCGGAACTCGATGTCCAGCCCCTCCACCTCGGCGGCGAAGCGGGCCTGCGCCAGGTAGTCCTCGTCGAAGTCCACCCCCAGCACCCGGGCGGCGCCGCGGCGCTTCATCTCCATGCTGTAGAATCCGGCATTGCAGCCGATGTCCAGCACGGTCTTACCCGACAGGTCCGCCGGCAGCGCGTCCTGGAACCGCTGCCACTTCACCATGGGGTAGTCGCCCAGGAAATGCTCCGGCGCAGTGCGGACGCCCTGCAGCTCGATGTTGTGGAACCAGGGGCCGAGCGCCTTCGCACGCTCCCGGATCAGGTCGGGGGTCCAGGCTGCGTTCAAACCGGTTTCTCCAGCAGGGCCGCACCGGTGCGGCGTGCGGCGGGAACGTGCAGGGGCGCCGGGTTGGCAGCCTGGCCGCCCAGCAGGTGCATCGCTTCGCGGTAGCCGTTCAGGGTGCCGACATCGACGTAGCTTTCGCCATCCCGCACGCCCCAGGCCTGGCCACCCTGCGCCAGCCAGGCGTTCACCAGAGTTCCGATGAACTCGTCGGCCCGGTCGCGCTGGACCCATAGGCGGTGCAGGTCGTGCAGGGTGGCGCCGGGCATCTTGAAGGCGCCCCAGATCCAGTTGGACCGGGCCGAGCCTGACTTCACCTGGATCTCCCGGACCCGGCCGTTCCCATCCATATCGACGGCATCGAACAACTCCGGCCGCTCCACCGGGAACAGCAGGAAGGACAGGCGGTCGTCCGGCAGGCCGCACAGGGCGTCGGCGGGGAACCAGATGGTGTCGGGCAGGCCGACGATGACCGGCTCGTCGCGCGGGATCAGCGGCAGGGCGCGGAAGATGGCGTCGCACAGGCCCACCGCGCCGGTCTGGCAAACATAGGCCACGTCGACATCGCCGACCTGGCCGCCATAATACTGCAGGATGTCGCTCTTCCAGGGCGAGATCACGAAGCAGATCTTGTCCGCCCCGGCTCGCACCATGCGCTCGATCAGGTATTCGCTGACCGCCCGCGGACGCTCGATCCCCCCGGCGTCGAGGCGCGAGCCGACCGGCAGCAGCTCCTTGCTGAACGCCAGCGGCTGGATGCGGGTGCCGGTGCCTGCGGCGGGGATGATGCCCCACATCAGACGGCTTCCCGGGTGGTGGCGGCCTCGAAGGCGTCCACCATCTCGGCGGCGCGGCGGGCGGCGCTGTGCTCGGACAGGGTGCGGTCGCGGGCGCGGCGGGCAATGGCCGAGAAGTCGCCAGGCGGCAATCGCAGCGCGTCCAGGGCTTCGGCAGTGGTGTCGGCCACCAGGATTTCCTCGCCGGGGGTGAAGAAGCTGTCCAGGCCGGCCCAGGAGTCGGACAGGATCGGCACGCCGCACGCGGCGGCCTCGAACAGCCGGCCGGACGGGCACCAGCCCATGCGGGCCATCGCCTCCCGCGTCACGTTGAGCGTCAGGCGGGACGAGCAGTAGAACGCCGGGTGCAGCGGCGGCGGCAGGTGGCGGACGAAGTAGGTGTTGGCCGTCCAGGGAAAGCCGTCCGGGTACTGCGCGCCGCCGATGGCGAAGCGTTCGCCGGGTAGGGCGCGGGCGGGTTCGACGAACAGCCGCTCCAGCGCCGCCTGCCGGTCGGCGGCGTAGGTGCCGAGGTAGGACAGCAGCGCCGTGTACTCCGGCCGCGGCGGCGCCGGGCGGTGCATGCCGGGATCGACGGAGCCGTAGATCGGCACCACTCGCCGCGCGCCCAGCCGGTCCCGCAAGGCGTCCAGCGCGGCCCCGCCGGTATAGCTGAGCACCAGGTCGAAGCCGCCCAGCCCGTCCGGCCCGATGTAGTCCACGACCTCGCCGGCTTGCAGGCGGGCCAGGGTGACCGGGGTGTCCAGGTCGTAGAAGCAGCGTACGGCGGTGCGGCTGTCGCCGACCAGCGCCGTCGCCGCCAGCGCATCCGGGCAGTAGGACGTGACCATGCCCACGTCGGCGTCCGCCAGGGAGCGGCGCATCCGGGGCAGGGCGTCGTCCCAGTCCGCATACAGTTCCAGCGTCCCGCCCGGCGGCAGGGCGTGTAGGTCCCGGTGCTCCCGGTAGTACGGCACGTCGCGTTCCCAGAACGTCACCCGGTGCCCGGCCGCCAGCAGCGCGCCGATCAGCCCGCGCCACAGCGAGGCATGGCCGTTGCCCCATGACGAGCTGACCGACAGGCCGAAGATCACGATGTTCAGGCGCGTGGCCCGGACCGCGCTCATGCGTGCAGCGCCCGTGCGGTCGCCCGCATGGCCTCGACCGCATAGCCCTCAAGTTCGGCGGCACGATGATCCCCGGTGTGGGCGGCCAGCACGCGGGCGCGGGCGGCGTCGGCAATGGCCCGGCGCTCCGCATCCGGCATCGTCCGCAGCAGGTGCAGCACCTCCGCGGCGGTGCGGGCGATCAGGATTTCCGCGCCGGGCGTGAAGAAGCTGTCCAGGCCGGGCCAGGGGTCGCTGATGATCGGCACGCCGCAGCACGCGGCCTCGAACAGGCGAACGCTGGGGCTGTATCCGCGCCGGACCATGTCGGCCCGGGTCACATTTAGGGTGAACCGCTGCCCGGCATAGAAGGCGCGGTGGCGGTCCGGCGGCAAGTGCTCGATGCGCTCGACGTTGCCGGGCCAGCCGAGGTCATCGGGATACAGCGGACCCGCGACGACGAAGCGGCCCCCGGCCCAGTCCCGCGCCGGCTGGCACAGCAGGGCATCGACCGTCGGCTGGCGGTCGCCGCTGTAGGTGCCGAGGTAGCCGAGGTCCCATGTGGCGGCGGCGCCGGGTTCGGGCCGGTGCACGTCCGGGTCCGCCGAGCAGTACAGCGCCCGGGCGGCGCGGGCGCCGAGCACGTCCTCCAGGTAGTGCAGCGTCGGGCCGCCGGTGAAGGACAGATAGAGGTCGAAGCCGCGCAGCAACTCCGGCGTCAGGTACTCGCACTGCCGGGCGGCGAGGGCGGCCAGCGTGACCGGCGTGTCGATGTCGTAGAACGCCGTCACGCCCCCAGCCAGGCGCTGCACCAACGCCCCAACCGCGACGCCGTCCGGCACGTAGGACCCGACCACCACCAGGTCCGCCCCAGCGATGGCGGAGGACCAGCGCCCGGTCAGCTCATCTAGGCCGGAGTACAGCCGGGTGTCGCCCCAGGGCGGCGCCGGCATGTCGCGGTGCTCGGCATACCAGGGCTTGTCGCGCTCCAGGAACAGCACTTGGTGGCCCCGGCCGGCCAAGCCGCGCACCAGGCCGCGGTAGGTCGTCGCATGGCCGTTGCCCCAGGACGATGTGATGGTCAGGCCGAGGATGACGATCCGCAATGAGGTTCCTAAGCAGGCGGAGAGAAGATTCGCATGAACCCGTATGTCGGTTAAGGGTTCTCGCCCCAAGCCGCAAGGTCGTTCCACACCTGCGCCAGCGGTGCGCGCCAGTCGCCGGAACTGGCCTGGCGGTAGAGGCGCATCGACGGATACCAGGGGCTGTCTGCCCGTCCCGCCATCCAGCGCCAGTCAGCATCGGCCTGCAGCAGCACCCAGGCCGGGCAGCCCAGCGCCCCGGCCAAGTGGGCGACCATGGTGTCCACCGTCACCACCAGGTCCAGGGTGGCCAGCAGCCGCGCCATCTGCGCCACGTCCATGCCCTTGTCCCCGGCCAGCAGCAGGGGAGGGGCGCCGGGCAAATCGGCCTGCGCCGCCCCTGGCCCACGTTGCAGGCTGACGAGCCGCACGCCGGGCAGGGCGGCCAGCGGCATCAGCATCGCCAGCGGCACGGACCGCCCCGGGTCCCAGCCGCCGGCCTGCCAGCACACCCCCACCAGCCGACCCGGCGCCGGACGGGGCAGCGGCGCGGCGGCCAAGCAGGGCGCCGGCCCCGGGGCGGTCCGCAGCAGGTGCGGCAGCTCCATGATCTCCACGTCGCACTCGGATTCCGGGCTGGGCCTATCCGGGTTGAACGGCACCAGGCGGTCCGGTCCCGGTAGGTTCCGCAACAGGCCCAGCAGCTCCGGCTGCACCTCCAGCGTCAGCCCGGCCACGCGCGGGCGCAGGAGGGCCAGGAAGCGGCAGAACTGCAAGGTGTCGCCCAGGCCGTGGTAGCACCGGACCAGCACCTGCCGCCCCGTGGGGTCGCGGCCGTCCCACACCCAGCGCAAGTGATAGGGCAGGCGAGGGTCGTCCCGGGTGGCCGGGTCGCGCCCGGCCAGCACAGCATCGCTGACGGCCCAGGCAGCGGGGAAGTCCCCGGCGCGCATCGCCTCCAACCAGCGTTGCCCAGCGTTCCCGGAGTCGTGCGGCTGCGGCCGTTGAGCCAGCGCAGGTTGCGGCATAGGGTCCCTTATTCCTTCACGCTGCAACGTAGCGGCCGGGGCGGCGTTGCCCGGGCCACGTCCCATGCGTGCCACCCGGGAGCCGCCGTGCTGCAACCAGTCAAGACCCTGAAGGAGAGCAGGACGATCCGCCTGCGCCTGGTCGCCATGCTGGATTTTCTGCAGGCCGAGGCCGCGGGCGGTGCCGTGCTGATCGTCTCCGCCATCGCCGCGCTGGTCTGGGCCAACTCCCCCGCTGGCGGCGCTTACCGGGCGTTGCGCGACATGCCGCTGCTGCACGAGAGCGTGCTCGTCTGGATCAACGACGGGCTGATGGCGCTGTTCTTCCTGCTGGTCGGTCTGGAACTGCGGCGGGAGATCACGCAGGGTGAACTGGCCTCGCCCGCTCGCCTCGCCGCGCCGGGCCTGGCCGCGCTGGGCGGCATGATCGTGCCGGCGCTGATCCTGGTGGCGCTGAACTGGCATGACCCGGCGGCGCTGCGCGGTTGGGCGGTGCCGGTCGCCACCGACATCGCCTTTGCCCTCGCGGTGCTGGCAGTGCTGGGCAGCCGAGTGCCGGTGGGGCTGAAGGTATTCCTGACGGCGCTGGCCATCCTGGACGACCTGGGCGCCATCTTGGTGATCGCGTTGTTCTACTCGCGCGGGCTGAACGGGTGGGAGCTGGGCGGGGCGGCGGCGGTGTGGCTGGGGCTGCTTGGGCTGAACCGGGCCGGGGTGCGGCGGCTGTGGCCCTACCTGCTCGGCGGCGCGGCGCTGTGGGGGCTGGTGTTCGCGTCCGGCATCCATGCCACCCTGTCCGGAGTCGCGCTGGCCTTCGTGGTGCCGATGCGCGAACAGCCAGGCGAGCGCCGTGCCCCCGCGGAGGTGCTGGAGCACCGGCTGGGCCTATGGGTGGCCTATGGCATCCTGCCGCTGTTTGGCCTAGCCAACGCCGGGCTGCGGTTCGACACCCTGC
>CAXTFY010000033.1:0-1451 GCA_964243265.1 uncultured Acetobacteraceae bacterium
AGGCTGCGCTCCTCCAGCACATGGCCGATGATCATGATGATCGGCAGCACGGCGGCGGTCATCAGGTCGCCGCTGGCCCAGGCGGCGATCAGCGCCACGCAGATCAGCCGGTCCGTTACGCCGTGCAGGCTGGGGTGGCGCAGGCTGACCCAGGCGGAGGCGATCACCGGCACCGCCACCAGCAGCGCCGCGCCGCCGGCCACCAGGTCGGATAGGGTGCGCTGCTCGGGGAACGCCACCTGCCACGCCACGGCCAGAAGCAGCAGGCCGGCGGCCAGCATCGCCAGCGTCATGCGCAGCGCCAGCAGGCCGCGTTCGGCGACGGCCAGCAAGGACGTGCGGTGGGGTGCCGTGATGGCAGGGAGGGTGGTGGCGCTCATGGCATCGATCCCGTGGGGGGCGTGGCTGGTAGGATGACCTTGGCGCCGCCGGCCGCATCGACGGCGGTGATGCGGCCGACCTTGTGCAGCAGCAGGGCCAATTGGTCGCGATAGATTTGGTCCAGCATGGCGGGCCGGGCGGCCAGGGTCATGCCGGCCTGTAGCGCGGTGATCGGGGCGGTCTTGGCGCGGGCGTCGCCCACACGTTCCTCGGCGGCGGCTCGGGCGGCGGTGAGCAGGCGGTCGCGCTCGCGGTCGGCGGCCTGGGCGATGCGGGTTGATTCGGTGCGGGCGCCGGCGATGCCCTGCTCGGCCAACTGCACCGCGACCAGCACGCCGTCGAAGGCGACCTTGGCGGCGGGCGGCAGGGCGGTGTCCAGGTCGATGCGGCTGACGGTGACGCCCAAGGAGGCGCCCTGGGTGGACAGGTCGGCCAGGCGGCGGTTCATCTCGCGCACCAGGTCGCCGCGCATGGCTTGGCGGCGACTTTCGGCGAGGGCGGCGCGGCCGGGGTCGGCCTCGGTCTGGTCGGGGCGGGCGACCAGCACGTCGTCCAGCGTGCGCCCGGCTGCCACTCGCACGGCGGCGGCCTGGAAGACGCGCTGCAATGCCGGGGGGACGTGGGATTGCGCCAGCAGGTAGGCCGCGCCGTCCGCCACCTGGTAGGTGATGGTCGCCGACAGCAGCACCACGCCGCCGTCGCCGGTCAGGTAGCTGCCGGCACCCTGGGGGATGCCGGCGTTGTTGGCCTGGGTGAACACGTCCTCCAGCGCGGCGCTGCTCGCCGTCGAGGCCGTGCGTACGGTCAGCAGCCGGTCCGGGCCGGGCACCAGCACGACCGAACCGACTGGGCGCGGCCAGGATGCCGCCAGCCCCGCCGGCTGTACACCGACGATGCGGCCGAAGCGCAGCACCACCGCCTGGCTGTCCGCCGGCACCTGCCGCCAGTTGGAGGCCACCCACGCCGCCGCTAGTAGTGCGATGGCGGCATACAGCACCTTGAAGCCGATGCCGATGGATTGGACAACTGGGCCGTTCAGCTCCGCCTGGCGCGGATGGGCGTGAGTGGGT
>CAXTFY010000033.1:1551-22680 GCA_964243265.1 uncultured Acetobacteraceae bacterium
AGGCAGCCCGGACGGACCCTGGATCAGCACGTTGAACGGCGCGGCGTCGGTGCGCAGGATCATGCGGGTGTTGGGGCCGACGACGTTGCCCAGCGTGTCCATCGAGCGCAGCAGCGCATACAGGTCCGGGTCGGCCTGGTAGGCGCGGGCCTGGATCGAGGCGGCTTCCTGGCGGGAGGCGGCCTCTATGTCGGCGGCCTCCGTGCGGGAGCGGGCGAGGGTGATGCGGCTGTCGCGTGCGGCCTCGGACCGCAGCTCGGCGGCGGCGCGCAGGCCCTCGGCGGTGCGGGCGGCGGCGACGGTCTCGCGCTCGGCGCGCATGCGGGAGACGGTGGCGGCCAGGGTGGCGTCGGGTAGGCTCAGCCGCTCGATGCCGACCTGGGCGATGCGGACGCCATACACGTCCAGCGCCTGGGCCGCCACCTGGTCGCGCAGGCGCGCCTCGAAGGTGGGGAGGTTTTGCCGGGCCGGGTCGGTGTCCACGAGGTCGGCCAGCTCGAAGCTGCTGGCGGTGACCTGCAGGGCGGAGCCGACCAGGCTGCGTAGCTGACGGGCGGCCTCGTCGGGGTCGCGGACGGCGCGGAGGAACTGGCGGATGCGGGCGGGGTCGTCCGGGACCTGCCAGGCGGCGTAGGCCTGCACCAGGATGCGCAGGCCGTCCTTGGTGCCGACGTCCTGCAGCCCGGTGGAGGTAGTGCGCAGACGCAGATCGACGGGGATCACGCCCTCCAGCGGCGCCGGCAGCTTCCAGGCCAGGCCGGGCTGGGTCAGCACGCGGGACAGGTCGCCGAACCGGGTAATCACCGTCGCCTGGCCGGCCGGCACCATCACCGACGCCGCCGCGAACCCGGCCGCCGCCACGATCAGGCCGGCCAGCACGAAGCGCAGCCCGATCCGCAGGCGGCGGGCGGTGGGGGATATGGCGGGGTCGGGGGCCTCCTCCTCGTGGTGGTGATGGTGGTCGTGGCCGTGCATCATTGGCGGCTCCTGCGATCAGTCGTCATCGGCCGTGCGGCCGCCGGGGGCGCCGAAGGTGCGTAGGTCGATGACGGGGGCCTCCACGCCGTTCAGGCGGTGGTCCACGATGACCAGGGGCGCCTTGGATAAGGCGGTGGAGAGGTTGGCGAAGTAGCGTTCGAGCAGGAATGCCTTGCCGCCTGCGGTTGCGGCGGCCTGGTCGGCGGTGAAGCCGCGCAGTAGGACGTTGGCCGCGCCTACCGTGTCGGCGGCGGTGCCGCGGGCGGTGTTGATGCCGTCGGCGGCGGTTTGCCGGGCCATGGCGGCGGTGGCCTGCGCCCGGCCGCGCTCAGTGGCGATGGCGGTGTTGGCGATGATCTCGGCGGCCTGCACATTGTGGTAGGCCTCGGCGGCGGCGGCAGGGGGGTGGATGGCCTCCACGACCATGGCCATCAGTTCGATGCCGCTGTCTAGGCGGTCCAGTTCGGCCTGTAGGCCTGCGCGCAGCCCTTCGGCGAGCTGCTCGCGGTTCTCGCCCAGCACCGCCGTCAATACTTGCCCGGCGAAGAAGCGTGCGAGCAGTCGGCCCGCCTCTGCCCGCACCAGCGTATCGGGGGAGGCGACAGCGTAGGCGGCGCGCAAGGCGGCCTGGTCGTCCATCCCGGTGCGGTATAGCACCTTCAGGTCAACGCTGACGCTTTGGAAGCTCTGGGCGCCGGAGGTTTCGATGCCCGCGATGACGTAGGACACCTCGGCCGGGTGCGTGCCTTCCCATAGGCGGTCGGCGGAGGCTGGGGCAGCGGATTCGGCTGGGGAGGGTGGGTCGGCGGCCTCTTGGCGGCCCAGGGCGGTGGCGTGGACGACGCCAAGCTCCACCAGCCGCACCCGGCCCAGCGGCCAGGGCAGGCCCAGGTGCGCGCCGGGCTGCCAGACGGCGACGGGGGCGCCGAAGCGCTCGTATATGCCGCGCTGGTCCAGGTTGATGAGGGACACGCCCGACAAGCCCCAGGCGGCCAAGACGATCAGCAGCCCGACCGGCAGGAACGCCGACCGGGCGTAGCGCAACGCCCAACTGCGGGAGAAATCCAGGCCCAGGTGGGTGCGGAGCGGCGCGGCCAGCCCGTCCGGCGCGACGCGGCCGGGCTGCAGCAGCAGGGCCGCCACGCTGGCCACGGCGGCGCGTGCCGCAGCCGGGGCCGGCGGCGGCAGGAACCAGTTGGCCAGGGCGCGGACGGCCAACTCGGCCGCGACCAGGCATAGGTATAGGGCGGTCACAGCCATGGCCGGGCGCGCCCAGGCGGCGCCAAGCCCGGCCGCAAGCTCCAGCACGCCCGCGGCTGGGATGACGACGACAGGCAGGAACAGCAGGGCCTGCAGGGATGGAGCTTCCGGCAGGCGCGCTTTTGGGATGGCGGCGATGATCCGCTCGGCCACCAGCAGCGGGAACGTCAGCACGATCGCACCGGCGCCCAGCAGGACGGCCTCGGCCGGCACGCCGCCGCCAGCCGGCCGCAGCCGCCAGGCCGCGATCCCGGCGAGCAATGCAACCAACGGGACGATGACGCCCTGCGGCCGGCGTGCCATCCGGGCCAGGCGCCAGGCCGGGTCTGCCGCCGCCAGATTGCCTGGTATCAGCCCGCTTGTTGCCAGCTTGGCCGACCGGCGCCAGCGTAGACGCACCCAGCCAGGGCTTGCCGCCGCAGCCGGCCCCGCCGGGTGCCCCAGCCGCCACCGTGCCCACGCCAACGGCAAGGTCGCCAGCAGTCCCGCCAGCGGCAGCAGCAGCGACCCGAGGACCAGGCCGCCCAAACCGCTGGCCCGCAACTCGGTTAGCGCCGGCACCGTGCGGACCAAGAGCAGGCCGCCAACGGCCAGCACCGCCAGGCCATACAGCAGGCTGAGGCGGCGTAGCAGGCGCAGGATGCGCGCGGCCTCCGGCCAGGCGTCCAGCACGGCGGCGGGCGCGGGGTCGGGCGCCGGAGGTGGATGGAGCGCGTTCACGTCGTGCCACAGCCCTACATAAATACGAAGGCCCACCCCGGTTTGCGCCGGGGCGGGCCTGGCCGGACGACGATACGCCGAAAGCCTACTGCGTGCACGCCATCGAACGCGGGTTCAACTGCACGACGCAGCGTGCCAGCTTGTTGGACGACATGTTGTAAATGTTGGCGATGTAGCCGCCGGTCACCGCGTCCAGCACCGTGAAGCCGTACTCCGACTGGTCGGCGGTCCCGGTCAGCGTCGTCGTCGGCGTGCCCGCGACGCCGGGCAGCGCGTAGCTCGCCCCGGCATTGCCCGGCGTGGCGTCCGGGGTGAAGGTCTGCGGCTGCGCGCCGCTGTTGTTGTCCAGCAGGGTGCCCGAGTTGCCCACCACCAGCATCGGCGCGTAGCTGCTGCTGGCGAAGTTCACCACCTGGAACTGGTGGTCGTGGCCGGAGATCAGCAGCTTGACCTGCGCCGGGACGCCGCCCGGGGTCAGGGTGTTGAACACCGATTGCTGCGTGGCGTCGCCGCCGGCCAGGCTGTTGCCGATCCGGGCCTGGCGGATGTCGTAGGTGGCCTTGTGCGTGATGTAGAAGACGTTGCTGCCCGCCAGGGGGGGCAGCGCGGCGCTGAGCTGCGCGGTGTAGATCTGCGCCAGGGTCTGGCCGCCGCTCAGGGTCGTGGTGTCGGGCGCGGTGGTGTTGGAGTCGCTGGAGTCGAACATCAGCAGCGATACCTGGCCGGCCTGGACGACGTAGGGCGGGGTGTAGTCGTAGGGGGTCAGCGGTCCAGCGGCGCCGGGCGCTCCGGCCATCGGGACGTAGGGGCCGGTGCACTCGACCGCGTTCGGGTCGTAGGCGTGCGCGTCCAGCAGGCGGAACCAGCCGCGGGCGCCGCGGTTGCAGCTCTCGTGGTTGCCGCGGGAGATCGCCATCGGGGCGGCGGCCATCAGGTTGGCGGCCGGGGTGAACCAGTCGGCGTTCCAACTGTCCCAGTTGTCGTAGGCCGGGTTGCCCGCGCAGCCGGTGAAGCCGGTGGGGCAGGGCTGCTCGCGGTAGAAGAAGTCGCCGACGTGGACGATCAGGTCGGGCTGGAACGTGGCGGCGTAGTTGGACAGGAACTGCAGCGGGAACTGCGCGGGGTCGTTGCAGTTCTGCGTGCCGGTGGTGGCGGCGGTGACGCGGCAGCCGGTGTCGCCGATCACCAGGATGCGGTGCGGGTTGGCGACCGGCATCTTGAGGGTGACGCCGTTGATGGTGGCGGTGGCGTGGCCGAAGGCGGGGAGCGGGGCGCTCTCGCACATCAGGACGGGCCAGTAGCTTTTGCCGTTGTGGCTGGTGGGGTCGGTCGGCTGGACGATGTTGCCGCGCCCGGCAAGGGTGACCGGGCTGCCGTCCACCGTGGCGACCGGGCAGCCGTTGGCGGGGGCGGTCTCGATGGCGCGCAGCAGCACGGTGTCGTTGGGGGCGAACTGCACCCACTGGTTCACCACCGCCGCATGGGCCGGTGCGGCGCCGGCGACGAGCGCCACGGCGGCGAGATGGGTCCGCGTCAGCATCCTGCGATAATCCCTGATGTTTGCGGCATCATACCCACGCGATTGGGAGGTGCTGTGAAAGTTAGGCTACGGTTGCCCGGAGCCAACTGCCGCGGGAGCGCACCATGAGCCAGACCGGACCTGCCGAACGCCGACGCGTGGTGACTTGGGACGATCCGAAGGCGGCGGCGCGGGCGGGGCGGGAGATGGCGGGGCTCGATTACCTGATGGCGATGCGCGAGGGCCGGCTGCCGCGGCCGCCGGCGGTGCTGCTGCTTGGGATCGAGATGCTGGAGGTCGAGGCCGGGCGGGTCGTGATGGCCCTGCAGCCCGGCGAGCACCTGTTCAACCCGTTGGGGTCGGTGCATGGCGGGATGATCGCCACCTTGCTCGACAGCGTGATGGGGTGCGCGGTCCACTCGACCTTGGCGCAGGGGCGGGGGTACACGACGCTGGAGATCAAGGTGAACTACCTGCGCGCGGTGACCGACCGGACCGGGATCGTCAGCGCCGAGGGGCGGGTGACGCAGGGTGGACGCAATGCCGGCTTTGCCGAGGCCCGGCTGACTGATGCGGCGGGGAAGCTGTATGCGACTGCCAGCACGACTTGCCTGGTGTTCGACGTGCCGAGCCTGGGGTCGTCCTAGGACTCGCTCGACTGGCAAGGCGGCCATATTGGGCCCAGGGGAACTGCTCCCTCCGGGAGAGCGGATGCCGGGGGTCCGATCGCATCGGACCCGGTAGCCCGGTTCAGCGCAAGCCCAGGCTCGGTTTGCCTGCGGCAGATAACGTCGCCCGGCGACCAGCACAGCGGCGAGGATGGCCCCGGCAACGCAATCGTAGAGGCCGCCTCCAGGATGTTTTCCGGGCCGCCCCCGAACGCCCGCCGCCCCGACTGTGTCCGGATGCTCTTCCGCTTTCTTTTCCGCCTTTTGGGGCCAGGCTTATTGGCCGGGCCAGTTGGCCGCTTGGAACCGGCTGCCCGTGCGCGATGAGGCCAGCATGTCGGTGACGAGCTGCGTCAGATGCGCCGCGTGGCCGAACCCGGCGACGGTGGAGGCCCCATGGGCGATGTCGTCGCGCAGCGCGGCATAGGTTCCGGCGACATTGGCCGAGGCGTCGGTCATGGACGAGAGTTCTCCTTCGTCCACCTGCTGGGCCACGCGGTCCACCGACAGGGTCAGCCGTCCCGACTGGAACCCGCGCGGGGCGCCGCCATCCAGGCGCAGGACGCCTGTTTCGCCGACGACGTTCATCCAGAACGGGGTTTCGGACGGCCGCCCGCCCGCAACCTCGACCGAGAGCGTGCCGCCCTGAGCGAAGCGGCCCTGCAGGAGCAGGTGGTCGAACGTCGTGCGCGGCCGGCGTTCCCGGTGGTCGCCGGCCCTGATATTGGGATACTGCGCGGTGGCGAGCGCGCTCAGGTCGGCCAAACCGCCCGCGACCGCAATGGCGAGGTCAACCGTATGGGCGCCCTGGATGGTGACCAGGTTGGCAAAGTTGTCTGGGTCTTCGAGGTAGAGGAACTGCGCCGGCACATCCGGCCCGAACCCGGCGGTTGCCGAATAGGTGCTCACGCTCAGCACCCGCCCGAGCGCGCCCGACGCGATCAGCGCCCGCGCCCGCCGGACGACGGGGCTGCCGCGCAACTGCAGGCCGATGGCGGCATGGACGCCCGCCGCACGGGCGGCTGCGGCCATCCTCTCGGCCTCGGTGGGGCTGCGGCCCAGTGGCCACTCGCAATAGACGTGCTTGCCCGCGGCGAGCGCCGCCAGCACCAGGTCACGATGGTCCGGAACCTGCGTGGCGACGGTTACCAGGTCGATGCCGGGCGCCCTGATGAGGTCCATCCCGCTGCCATAGGCGGCAGGCACGCCGAACGCCCTCGCCGCGGCGTCTGCCGTCTTCTGGCTGTTCGTGGCTACAGCGGCGAACTCCAGGCCGTCGAGGCCCTGCACGGCCGGGACGTGCCCTTCGCGCGCCCAGCCACCCTCGGCGCTTGCACCGATGATCCCTACCCGTAACGTTTTGGCCATTGGAACTCCTATTGCCTGAGAACGCGCGGATGGGACGCCAGCGTCTTGGCGCCGCATCCGCAGGGGGACACATGGTTTGACCGCCGTATGGGGATAAGCGAGCGTTCCGGCGCAAGACTTGAAAGGGCTGGTTTGCAATGATCGACCGCCTGGCCAGCATGGCCGTGTTCGTCAGGGCTGCTGATGCCGGGTCGTTCACCGCGGCTGCACGGACGCTCGGCATGTCGTCGCAGATGGTCGGGAAGCATGTCAGCTTCCTGGAAGCGCGGCTGGAGGCGCAGCTTATGCGCCGGACTACCCGGCGCCAGAGCCTGACAGACGTCGGCCAGGCGTTCTACGAGCGCTGCCGCATCATCCTGGCAGAGGCGGAGGCCGCCGATGCCCTCGTGCACGACCTGAGCACCAAGCCTCGCGGACGCCTGCGCGTCAATGCGCCGGTCACCTTCGGCGCGTGCCGGGTGGCGCCGCTGGTCACCCGCTACCTTGAGGCTTACCCAAGCGTGGACGTGGAACTCACGTTGACGGACCGTTTCGTCGATGTTGTGGACGAGGGTTACGACGCGGTGTTCCGCCTCGGTCCGATCAAGGACACCATGCTGGCGGCACGCCGCCTTGCGGACCATATCCTGGTCGCCTGTGCGTCGCCGTCTTACCTTGATGCCCATGGCGCACCGGCTTCACCCGGGGACCTTGAAAGCCATGAGTGCCTGGCCTTCGTGAACTGGTCAGGCTTGCCCTATGCGGAGTGGCGGTTCACGAAGGCCGGGCGGCTCCATGCCGTGCAGGTCCATAGCCGCTTTCAGGTCAATGACGGCCGTGCGCTCCTGGCCGCGGCGCTCGGTGGGCACGGCATCATCCTGCAGCCGGAGGCGGTTGTGCGCGATGACATCGCGGGCGGCCGGCTGGTGCAGGTCCTGCCGGGCTACACGGCGCCGTCGCGTCCGCTTTACCTGCTGTTCTCGGGCCGACTGACGCAAACGCCCAAGCTGCGGGCCTTCATTGATTGCGTCGTGGATGCGTTTGGACGGGAAGCCGGCTGACGACGCGATGTTGGAAACCTGACGTTCAGGTCGGAGTGCAGTTTCGGTTTCGCTACCATGCAGGCCCCGCTGCAAGGTGCCGATTTGGAACCTTGGCGCCGAATGCGACTGCTTTCGGAGTCGGACATGGTTCAAGTGTACCGGTTGGAGCTATTATTGACAGCCCTCTGCTCTAGCCATTACGGGGCCGCGCTTCGTCTGCAGGCTTGCGCGGCCTGGCACGGTCGCCAGCCCCTTGTGACAGGCCGCGCAAACCTGCTTAGCCAGGGGTGGATGCGGGGACCGGCACGTTGTCCAGCAGCCGCACCGTGCCCAGGCGGGCCGCCGCGATTAGCCGGGCTGGTCCTTCCGGCGGCGTGATTGGCTGCATCGTCTCGGCGTGGACCAGCGCGAGGTAGTCCGGCACCATGCCCTGCGCGCGCAGGGCGGCGTCGCCCAGCTCCAGCGCCGCCGGGTTGCCGCCGGCGTCCGCCACCGCGCGCAGCACGCGGAACAGGCCCGGCGCCACCGCCCGCTGCTCCGGCGTCAGGTAGCGGTTGCGCGACGACATTGCCAGGCCGTCCGCATCCCGCAGGGTGGGCACGGCGATGACCTGCACGGGCCAGTCGAGGTCCGCCACCATGCGGCGCACGACCTGCAACTGCTGCCAGTCCTTCTCGCCGAACATCACCAGGTCGGGTCCGGCCTGGTGCAGCAGCTTTGCCACCACCGTTGCCATGCCGCGGAAATGGCCGGGGCGGATGGCGCCCTCGAAGCCTTCGGAAGGACCGCCGACCTCGACCGCCGTGGCGCGGCCTGGTGCGTACATGGTCTCGACCGAGGGCAGCCAGACGACGTTGCACCCGGCCGCGTCCAGTTGCGCCAGGTCCGCGGCGTCGTCGCGCGGGTAGCGGTCGAAGTCCTCATTGGCGGAGAACTGCAGCGGGTTGACGAAGATCGATGCGACCGTGCTGGCGGCCTGGCGCTGCCCCTCGGCCAGCAGCGCCAGGTGCCCGGCGTGCAGCGCCCCCATGGTCGGCACCATCGCCAGCGGGCGGGGCAGCGCCGCCAGCGCGCGGCGCAGTTCCGGCACGTCGCGGGCGACGATCATGCCGGCGTCAGACATGCGAGCGTCAGACCGGGGCGGCGGCTGGCGCCTACCGCTTGGGACGGGAGCAACGCGTATGCAACGGGGACGCTGACTTCTCGCTCTCCTGCCGGGTGGAGGAGGCCGCAAACACCGCATTCAGCCGGGGAGCTGACACTGCTTCCAAGCCGGGAAGGCGTGGCGCCTGCCGCTTTCCTCACCCCAACCCTCTCCCGGAGGGAGAGGGAGTCGGCGCGGTCCCGGTGGTTATCGTGTTGCGTCAAGGCCAACGTATCCTGCGATGACGGCGGATGATGCTTCCTCATCATCTCACAGCGCACGCCTATTCCGCGGGTTGCAAGCCCCCTGCCGGCGCTGGCTCGGCGACGCGGCGGCCGACGCGGGACCAGGCGGCATACAGCGCCGGGACGAAGCACAGCGTCAGCACCGTGGCACTCACCAGCCCGCCCATGATGGCAATCGCCATCGGCCCCCAGAACACGCTGAACGCCAGCGGCACCAGGGCCAGGATCGCCGCCGAGGCTGTCAGCACGATCGGGCGGGAGCGGCGCACCGTCGCCTCGACGATGGCGTCCGCCGGCGCGGCGCCGGCGCGGATGTCCTGCTCGATCTGGTCCACCAGGATGACGCTGTTGCGCATGATGATGCCCGACAGCGCGATGAACCCCAGCGTCGCCACGAAGCCGAACGGCGCCCCGGTCAGCAGCAGCGCCGCCGTCACCCCGATCAGGCCCAAGGGCGCGGTCAGCACCACCATCGCCATCCGGCTGAACGACTGCATCTGCACCATCAGCAGCGACAGCGTCACCACCAGCATCAGTGGCATCACCTTGTTGATGCTGGCGGCTCCCTTGGCGCTTTCCTCCACTGCGCCGCCGGTGTCGATCCGGTAGCCCGGGGGCAGCGACGCCTTGATGCCCGCCAGCAAGGGCAGCACCTCCGCGGTGGCGTCCGGGGCCTGGATGCCGGGGGTGGTGTCGGCGCGCACCACCAGCACCGGCGTGCGGTCGCGGCGCCAGGCGACCGGCTGCTCCAGCCCCCAGCCGATGGTGGCAATCTGGCCCAGCGCCACCGCATGGCGGCCGGGCACGGGGATGCTCACGTCGGCCAGGCCGGCCAGGTCCACCCGCTCGCCCGGCACGGCGCGGATGATGACCGGGATCAGGTCGGTGCCCTCGCGGTAGGAGGTGATCGCAGCACCCTGCTGCAGGGTTTGCAGGGTGTTGGCCACGTCGGCGCTGGTCACGCCCAGCAGCCGCGCCTTGTCCTGATCCACGGTGATGGTGACCTGCTTGCCCAGCGCCCCCCAGTTATCGCTGATGTTGCGCAGGTGCAGCAGCCCGGCCATCACGCCGCGCACCTGCGCCGCGATGCCGCGCAAGGCCAGGGCGTCGGGACCGGTCACGCGGAACTGCACGGGGTAGCCGACCGGCGGCCCCAGCTCCAGCCGCGATGGGCGCAGCCGCACGTCGGGGTATTCCCCCAAGTCGCCCTTATCCACCATTGCGGTGAGCGTGGTCAGCAGACGTTCGCGGTCCGGGATGCTGCGGGTGTTGATGACGACCTGGGCGTAGTTCGGCTGGTCCAGCTCGGGGGCGAAGGCCAGGAAGAAGCGGGGGGTGCCGGTGCCGGTGTAGGCGACATACGAGGCGATGCCGGGCTGCTGGTCCAGCAGCTTTTCAAGTTTGGCGACCGCCGCGGCAGTGGCGTTGAAGCTGGCGCCCTCGGGCAGGCGCACGTCCATCATGATCTCCAGCCGGTCGGAGGCGGGGAAGAACTGGTTCGGCACCCGGGTGAACCCGGCGGCGGATACGGCGAACGCCAGCACCGTCAGGGCGATCACCGTCCAGCGGCGACGCACGCACCAGGCGACCACGCGGCGGAACCAGCGGTAGGTGCGGCTGGTGTAGGCGTCGTGGTGCACGGCGCCGGGCTTTGGGGCGGGGAGCAGCGCGGCGCCGAGGAACGGCACGAACAGCACCGCCACCAGCCAGGACAGCACCAGCGCCATGCCGACGACGCGGAAGATGTCCTGGGTGTATTCGCCGGTGCCGGACCGGGCCAGGCCGACCGGCAGGTAGCCCGCCGCCGTCACCAGCGTGCCGGTCAGCATCGGGAAGGCCGTGGAGGTGTAGGCGAAGCTGCCGGCGCGGAAGCGGTCCCAGCCCTGGTCGAGCTTCACGGTCATGGTCTCGACGGCGATGATGGCGTCGTCCACCAGCAGGCCCAGCGCGATGATCATGGCGCCGAGCGAGATGCGCTGCAGGTCGATGCCCAGCAGCTTCATGCCGACGAACACGCCGGCCAGCACCAAGGGCACGCTGATGGCGACCACGATGCCGGTGCGCCAGCCCAGGCTGATGAAGCTGACCAGCAGCACGATGGCCAGCGCAGCCAGGAACTCGGTCTGGAAGTCGGTGATGTCGGCGGCGACGACCTCGCTCTGGTCGTTGATCGCGGTGAAGTGGACGCCCATCGGCAGGGTCGGCTCGATCTCGGCCAGGCGAGCGGCGACGTTCTTGCCCAGGGCCAGCACGTTGCCGCCGTCGGCCATGCTGATGCCCAGGCCCAGCGCGGGGTGGCCGTTGACGCGCATGGTGCTGGCCGGTGGGTCCAGGGTGGTGCGGCTGACGGTTGCGAAGTCGCTCAGGCGCAGCAGGTGGCCGTGCGTCTGCAGGGGGAGCGCCGCCAGCGCCGCCGGGCCGTCTAGCGCGGCGCGGGTGCGGACGCGGATGCGGTCGTGCGCGGTATCGACGAAGCCGCCGGCGACCACGCTGTTTTCCTGGCGCAGGGCGGTGAACACGTCCTGCAGCGTCAGGCCCAGCTCGGCCAGCTTGCGGTAGGAGACCTCGATGGTGATCTGCTCGTCCTGCTGACCGAGCAGGATGACCTTGCCGACGCCGGGAACGGTGGTCAGGGCCTCGCGCACGTCCTCGGCGATGTGCTTCAGGTCCGGGAGCGTGAAGCCGTCGCCGGTCAGGGCATAGACGACGGAGTAGGTGTCGCCGAACTCGTCGTTGAAGAACGGCGGGCGGACGCCCTCGGGGAAGCTGGCGGCGATGTCGCCGACCTTCTTGCGGACCTGGTACCAGGAGGCCGGCACGTCGCGCGGGCTGATGTCGTCGCGCAGGTTCACGGTGACGACGGCATGGCCGGGCTGGGTCTGGCTGTCGGTGTGGTCGAGGAAGGCCAAGTCTTCCAGCTTGCGCTCGACGCGGTCGGTGACCTCGCGCGACATCTCGTCCGGGGAGGCGCCGGGCCAGTCCAGGACGATGACCATCTGCTTGATGGTGAAGGCGGGGTCCTCGGCGCGGCCCAGGCCGAGGTAGGCCCATACCCCGGCGCCGGCGAGGGCCAGCATGGCGAACAGGGTCAGCGCCCGGTGCTGCAACGCCCAGGCGGAGAGGTTGCCCTTCATCGCGCGGCGCCCGCCCAGGCGGTCAGCTTCATGTTGGGGTCCAGCCCCTGCACCCCGGCGGTCACCACCTGCTCGCCTGCCTTGAGGCCGGCGCGCACCAGCAGGCTGCCGTCGGGACCGTAGCCGGCCAGCTCGACCGGGCGCAGCGAGGCGCGCTGGGCCGCCGGGTCCAGCACCCATACGGCCGGCTTGCCCGCCATGTCGGTCAGCGCGCCCGGCGGCAGCGGGGCGACCGGCGGGCCGGCTAGGCCGAAGCTGACCGTGGCCGTCATGCCCAGCGCCAGGACGCCAGGGGGGGCGTCCAGCACCGAGACCCTGACGGCGAAGGTGCGGCTGGCGGGGTCGGCCAAGGCGCCGACCTCGCGCACCCGGCCGTGCAGCGTCGTGCCAGGCAAGGCCCATAGGGTGATGGCCACATCGTGCACGCCGCGCACGTCGGCCAGGCGGTTCTCCGGCACGTCGGCCACGACCTCTACCTCCGCCGTGTGCGCCACTGCGGCGACGGCCTGCCCGGCGGCGACGACCTGGCCGACCTGGACCGGCAGGGCCGTCACGATCCCGTCCGCGTCGGCGGTCAACGCACCGTAGGTCCGCTGGTCTTCGGCCAGGGCCAGGGACCGCTGCATCTGGGACAGCCGGGCGTCGGCCATGCGCATCGCCGCGGTCCGCTTGTCCCACTCCGACGGCAGGTAGGCCGGGGAGGACCGGCCCAGCGAGGCATAGCGGCGCACGTCGGCCTGGGTGTTCTCGCTGTCGGCCTGCGCGGCCTGCACCGCCGCTGCCGCTGCCTCCTGCGAGAGCTGCAGGTCGGCGGGGTCGAGCTGCGCCAGCACCTGGCCGGCGCGCACTGTGTCGCCGACCTCGACCGGGCGGGCGATCACCTTGCCGGCGACGCGGAATGCCAGGTCGGCCTGGGTGCGGGCCTGCACGGTGCCGGAGGCGGTCAATGCCGGGCGGCTTTGCACCAGGACGACGGTTTGCACGCGCACGGGCTTGGCCGGCTGGGCGACGGTGACCTGGGACGCGGTGAGGAGGGTGGCGAGGAGGACGGCGGCAAGGGCGGCTCGGCGCGACATGGCATCACCTGGGGGAAGGGTGGGCGCAGCCTAACTTAACAAGCGTCAGTTTACAACGTTCGGTTTAGGCAAGGCCGGCGATGACCATGTTCAGCACCTGGTCGATCAGGCGGTCCGGCGGTGTGTTGAGGTGCTGCGCCTGGTCCATCAGCAGGACGGTCAGGCCGTGCAGGCAGGCCCAGACGCCTTCGGCGGCAGGCTCGGATGGGTTGGGGCGGAATAGCCCGGCCTGCATCATCTCCTCGATCCCGTGTTGCAGGATGGCGAAGGAGTGGTCGGCCGCCTGGATGGTGTCGCAGGGCGAGGGCGCGCAGAAGGTCAGGCGGTAGGCGTCGGATCGGGCCAGGCCGAAGCCGACATAGGCGCGTAGCCCGGCGCGGAAGCGCTCGGCTGGCGTGCCGTTGGTGCGTTGGCTGGCTTCGAGGACGCCTAGCAGCTCGGCAAAGGTCGCCTCGGCAATGGCTTGCAGGATGGCGTCCTTGTCGGCGAAATACACGTATAGCGCCGTGGTGGAGACGCCTACGGCGGCTGCGATGCGGCGCATGGTGGCGTGGGCCGTGCCTTCCTCGAGGAAGATGCGGGTGGCGGCGGCGAGGATCTCACCCCGGCGGCTGGCGCCCTGGCCGCGAGGCTTGCGGGTGCGGGGGGTGGGTTCGGTGAGGACTTGCATAAGTGAACAGTGTTTAGGCTTGGTGGCGAGGCGGCGCAATGATGGCGTTGCGCGAACGGCTGCCCGCTTCCTTGCCCTTTGGAAGAGGGCTGGAATGCGGGAGGCGGCTGGCGCCGAATCCGGTGTGGTTGGGTTTTGGCCTTGAAGAGGGTGAATTCGGCGCTTGCCGCTTCCCTCACCCCAGCCCTCTCCCGGAGGGAGAGGGAGCAGTTACGGGGTTTGTGCCCTGGGGGGGTGCGCCGGGTCCGCCTAGTTTGCGCGGATGAAGTCGCCGATGCGGGGCAGGATGTCGCTGCGCCACTTGCGGCCGTTGAAGATGCCGTAGTGACCGACGCCGGGCTGTAGATACTGCACGCGGCGGTTCTCGGGGATGCCGCTGCAGATAGACTGCGCCGCGATGGTCTGGCCCGGCGCGGAGATGTCGTCCAGCTCGCCCTCCACCGTCATCAGCGCCGTATGCTTGATCTCGGACGGCACCACGGCCTCCCCGCGCACGGTCATGCGACCGTCGGCCAGGTCATGCCGTTGGAAGAAGATCTCGACGGTCTCCAAGTAATAGCTGGCGGGCACGTCCATCACGGCCAGGTACTCGTCATAGAACTTGCGGTGCGCGGCGGCGCTGCTTTCGTCGCCCTTTACCAGGTGGTCGAACATGCGGCGGTGCGCCTCCATGTGCCGGTCGGGGTTCATGGAGACGAACGCCGCCAACTGCAGGAAGCCCGGGTACACCCGGCGGAACGCGCCGGGGTGCCAGGGCGGCACGGTGGTGACGACGTGGTTCTCGAACCAACTGATCGGCTTCTCCTGCGCCAGCTTGGTGACGACGGTGGGGGCGCAGCGGGTGTCCACGGGACCGCCCATCAGGGTCATGCTGCGCGGCTGCGCCGGGTCGTTGCGGGCGGCCATCAGGGACACCGCGGCAACCACGGCCGGGGCCGGCTGGCACACGGCGACCACATGGGTGTCGGGGCCGAGGTGCTGCAGGAACATGATGACGGTCTCGATGTAGCTGCCGAGGTCGAAATCGCCATACAGCAGCGGCACGATGTGGGCGTCGCGCCAGTCGGTGACGAACACCTCGAACCCGGCGTCGGTCATGTCCTGCACGGTGCCGCGCAGCAGCGTCGCGTGGTGGCCGCTCATCGGCGCCACCAGCAGCACGCGCGGGCCGGTGGCGCCGGGGGCCTGGAAGCGCAGCAGCCGGACGAACGGCTTGTCCAGCTCGACCGTCTCGTGCAGCGGCTCGGTGCCGCCGCGGGTCGTCTTGATGTTCCAATCGGGCTTGCCGCGGGGACGCAGCACGTCGTTGGCGACGTCGGCCCAGGCGACCGCGGATCGGGTGCCCAGGGTGAAGGCGTCCGGACCGGGCATGGCCTGCATCACGGCGCTTGCGGCCTGCGCCCAAGCACGGATGGGGAAGATGGCGGCGGCGGCGGCGTCATGCATGAGGTACAACATAGATGCCCATCTGTCATGTTTGCGACGCGGCGACTAGGGTCGGATAGGGCAGATCAGCCTTGCGGGCTTGACGTGTTCGTCAGCGGCAGCAGCAGGTCGTCCTGCTCCGCGGCAGCCGGGCGCTTGCGGGGCGGGGCGGCGGCGGCGCGCAGGCGCAGCAGCTCGTCCAGCATGCGGTCCATGGTCTGCCAGATCGGCTCGTCGCCCACGCGCTCCTTCATGATCAGCTTGTGGGCGGCCAGGGTCACGTTGAGGGTGCCGCGGGTGGTCTCCGGGCGGGGCGAGCGCATCTGCAGCAGCGCCTTCTCGACCTCGTCCCTGGGCAGGGCGAGGGCCTCGGCGATGGCGTCCGGCTCGGCGCCGGCGCGGCGCAGGCGGCGGGCCTGGGTCTGCTGCGCCGGGGTGAGGCCGATCTGCGGGCGCAGCAGCACCGTGCGGCGCGACATCTCGCCGGACCCGCTGCCCGGCGCCTTGCCCTTGAACGCTGCCATGCCTGCCTCCCGTTCAACCTTCGTTGCAGCGTGGCATCATAGCAGCGTGGCGGGCGGGAGTCCTACGCCGCGCGGCAGCTCAGGCCGCCATCGACGGGCAGGCACACCCCTGTGATGTAGGCGGCGGCGTCGGACGCCAGGAACACCGCCGCATGCGCCACGTCCCAGGCGGTGCCCATATGGCCCATGGGGCAGGCGGCGTCCCTTTGGCGCACCATGTCGTCGGCGCTGGCGTACTGGCCGGCGATCTGCTGGTGGATCAGCGGGGTGTTCATGAAGCCGGGCATGACGGCGTTGGCGCGGATGCCCTGGGCGGCGTACTGCAAGGCGAGGGCGACCGTGAGCTGGTTCACCCCGGCCTTGGCGGCATAGTAGGCGGCGTAGGGGTAGCCCATCCAGCGCACCGCCGCGAGGGAGGAGATGTTGACCACGGCGCCGCGGCCCTGCGCCAGCATGACGGGCAGGACGTGCTTGCAGGCCAGGAACACGCCCTTGAGGTTCAGGTCCAGGATGCGGTCCCACTCGGCCTCTGGCAGCTCGACCGGGCCGCCCATGCCGGCGTAGCCGACGTTGTTGTGCAGGATGTCGATGCGGCCGTGGCGGCGCATGGTTTCGGCGACGGCGGCCTCGATGC
This sequence comes from uncultured Acetobacteraceae bacterium, assembly GCA_964243265.1. GTDB lineage: Bacteria > Pseudomonadota > Alphaproteobacteria > Acetobacterales > Acetobacteraceae > DASWOJ01. Next base: position 17,939 of record CAXTFY010000033.1, read on the forward strand.
TGGGGGAGCTGGTGACGTCGGCGGCCCAGGCGGTGCAGGCGCCGCCGGCGGCCAGGACCAGGTCGCGGGTTGCTTCGGCTGCTGGCAGGCTGCGGTCCACGGCGACGACGGCTGCACCGGCCTGGGCGTAGGCGACGGTTGCGGCGTTGCCGTTGCCCCAGCCCGGGCCGACGCACCCGGCGCCCAGTACCAGGGCCACGCGGCCGTCTAGGCGGCGGGGGTCGGGCAGGGACTCGATGGCCATGGCGGAGGCTCCGGCTTGCTGGCTGGTTATCCTACACCAACGGCCATCTGCAGCGACCCTCATGCCCCCGCATCAGGCCTGCCGTCGTCATTGCGAGCCGCGCTTGCGACGCGGCAATGTAGGCGGCGGGCCGGCGGTCCCGGTCTCGGGTTCCCGCGTCGCAAGCGCTCCTTGCAACAACGAACCTGGGGATGGGAAAGCGGTCATAGCAAAGGACGGTCGATATCAAGCTAGGGTCTAGGGACAAAGTTGGTCGGGGCGGCAGTGATCCAACCTACCCCGCCCGCGACAGCCCCGTGCGACAAGGCTTGCAAGCTCCCCGGCACCGCAGTAGGGACGTAGTACATCATATAAAAACGCAGCAATATCAGCGTTCTATAAAATTTTTTCCTAGACCCTAGCACCGCTCCAGCAAGGCCTGTGTGTGCCGGGCAATCACCGCCTCCTCGTCTGTCGGAATCACCCAGGTTTCCACACGGCTGCCAACCGCGCTGATCCGTGCGGTGCCGCCTGCCTGGTTGACTGCCTCGTCCAGCGTCAGGCCGAGCCAGGACAGGGCAGTGCAGACCGCGGCACGCAGGGCCGGGTCATGCTCGCCAATCCCTGCGGTGAAAACGATGCCGTCCAGGCCGCCCATGTGCGCCACCAGGCTGCCCGCGCACCGTACGATCCCGTAGGTGAACAGGTCGGTCGCCTGCCGCGCCCGCGGATCGCCGCTGGCGGCCAGGTCCTGCATGTCGCTGCTGACGCCCGAGACGCCGAGCAGGCCGGACTGGTGGTACAGCAGGTCCTCGACGTCTTGCGCCGACATGGCGCGGGCCTGCAGCAAGTACAGCACCGCGCCAGGGTCCAGGCTGCCGCAACGGGTCGCCATCATCAGGCCGTCAAGCGCTGTGAAGCCCATCGTCGTCTCCATGCTGCGCCCGCCCTGCATCGCGCACAGGCTGGCGCCATTGCCGAGGTGCGCCACCAGCACGCGGCCGGCGGCCAGGGCGGGGGACAGCTCGCGCAACCGGCCGGCGATGAACTCGTAGGACAGGCCGTGGAACCCGTAACGGCGCAGCCCGGCGTCGCGCAATGCACGGGGCAGGGGGAGCCAGGTCGCCACCTCGGGCATGGTGCTGTGGAACGCCGTGTCGAAGCAGGCGACCTGCGGCAGGCCGGGCAACGCCTTGGCCACGGCGCGGATGGCGGACAGGCTGTGCGGCTGGTGCAGCGGCGCCAGCGGGACCAGGGCCTCAAGCGCAGCCATCACCGCGTCGGTGATCCGGACCGGCTGCACGAACTCCGTGCCGCCATGCACGACGCGGTGCCCGACCGCTGCGATGGCCGCGCCGTCCAGGTGGCCGCCGATCCAGTCCAGCAGGCCCGGCAGGAACTCCTCGTGCGTCGTGCCGTGCAGGGCCGGCGGGTCCAGGGCCTGGCCGTCCCGCGCCGCCTTCGCCTGCGGGTGCGTGCCGATGCCGGAGACCTGGCCGCGCAGCACTTCGGCGGCCGCATTGAACAGCGCGAACTTCAAACTGCTTGAGCCGGCGTTCAGGGTCAGCACTGCGCTGTCTGCCAGCGTCTCATGGATCAAGCGTGCGGCTCCTGTGCCAGTTGCCGATGCCGGGGCCAGTCTCGGATGCCGGGCGGTTGGAGCGGAGGGCCGCTGGTGGCGGCGGCTCGGGCCATCGCAGGGTCCGCCTGTCTTGGGGAACGGCAGTGCCGTCCGGTTTCCATGACTCGAAGTCTGCTGATTGCGCGGCCGGACGGCAGGTGTGCGGCTAGGCCGGACATTTTTGCCCTGTCCGTCAACGGCGGCGCCAGCCGATTAGTCCGGCGACTTCTCCTGCTTCGCCGGTGAGGGGTTGGGACCATCGAGGTCCGGTGCCCACTCGTCCGAGATCAACGCCTGGTCATGGCTGACCTGGTCCACATCCGCCTGCGATGGCGGACTGGGGATTTTCGGTTCTTCGCGTGGCAAGGGGTCCGGGTCGGCGCTCGGTCTCATCATGGGTGTCCTCATCCGATGTGGTCGTCCAACGCAGGATCAGGCCCCAGGTGGCACGCCGGCTCGCAGGAAATGCAGCTTGTCGATCCGTCGTTCGGATGGGACTGAGACGATCCATCGAAAGTTTCCAGACAAAAAGAAGGCGGTGCCCGAGGGCACCGCCAAGTTTAGGGAGGAAACGTCCTGCAAACATGGGGCAAGCCGCCATGCTGCGCTGCACAAGTTGGCGACGCCCGCATCGCTTCGCAAGAGCAGCATTGGTCAGGTGTTGTCACGAAACGGTGTCACGCGTTTTGCGTGCCTTGCCGACCGGGGGGCGCCACTCGCCGCGCTGCCGCGCGGTCCATGCATATTGCGGGTCGCCCTCCAGCAAGTGCAGGCTGTCCTGCAGCCGGTTGCGCTCCAGCCATCCGACCGCTGCCTCCAGCTCCGGCAGGCTCATGGCGGAGCGGCTTTTGCCCAGCACGCGCTTCAGGGCGGCGTTGTAGCGGTGGTAGCCGCCCTCGCCGCGCCCGGACTGCATTGCGCCCTCGTCCTCGATGACCTGGGCTGCCACCATCTCGCCGACGCGGGCGCGCAGGCGGCGCTCGGCGACGCTGGGCGGCTCGAGCAGTTCGGCCTGCGCGTCGGGCTTGGAGGGGTGCAGCGTCAGGTCCGGGCCGGGCTTGAGCAGCTCGAAGCGCAGGGCCAGCGCGTTGCTCTCCAGCGGGACGATGCCGCGGTCCTCGGCGTCCTGCTCCGCCCGCAGTTCTTGCAGCCATAGCGGCAGGCGGCCCTGCTTCTGCGGCTTGGGACGCTTGGCGAGCGTGCCCTGCTCGGTCTCGATCCGCTTGCGGAAACGGGCGAACAAGGGGTCGTCGGGGTGGAACACCAGGGCGCGCTGCGTGTCATACGGCCCGGCGTTGGGGTCGATGCGGGTGGCGCGGGCGACCATCTGCTCCAGCCAGGGGCGGCTGCGGATGTGGGTCAGCGCCGCCACCACCGCGACCTCCGGCGCATCCAGGCCCTCGTAGGCCATGGCGACGGTGACCAGCACCGTCGGCTCGGCGCGCAGGCGGTAGCTGGCGAGGGTCTCGCGGGCGTCGCGCTCGTCGCTGGTGGCCAGGCGCACGCTGTCCTGCTGGGCGCGCGGCATCCAGGTGCGGATCACCTCCAGGTAACGCCGGGCCGAGACCTGGTCGGGGGCCACCACCAGCAGCTTGCCAAGGCCGCGTGCGCCTGGCGCCAGGCCCAGCTCCGCCCGGCGGCGGGCGCGCAGGTCGCGGGTGGCGGTGAAGGCCTCCTGCAGCAGTTGGTCGGCGAAGCCGGTGCGCAGGGCGGTGAACAGCGCGGGCCGGGTCAGCTCGGTCGGCCAGTGGTTGAACAGGCGGTGCGGGCCGACCTGGGTGGGGGTGCCGTCCGGCTGCTTGTTGTCGTGGTCGATCCAGCTTGCCTCGCCGTCCAGCGCGCCGAACATCACCGGCAGCACCGCGCGCTCCGCCAGGGCCTGGGCGCGGCTGTAGCCCACGACGGCCCAGCCTGGTGCGGCCAGGTCCACCTCGCGGGTCGCCGCCCGCGGGCCGGGGCGGTAGGGCAGCCAAAGGATGCCGCGGCCGTCGGCGCGTTCCAGGGTGCCGGACAGCAGCAGGCGCAGGCGGGCGGTTTCCAGCAGGGGCTGCAGGGCGCGGCTCCAGCCGGAGGCCTCGGCGGCGCCGGGTTCGGCCTGGGGATCGGGGACGGTGTCGGATAGGGCGGGCAGGTGGTGCACCTCGTCCACCACGAGCAGGTACTTATGCTTGGCGAACTCGGCCAGGTGCAGGTCGGGCGCGGCGGCGATGCCCTGGTAGGTCGCGACGTAGCCGGCCAGGCCGCGGCAGGGGTCCGGGTCGTTGCTGGCGGCGCGGACGGACAGGCCGTGGCCCAGGGCTGTGCGCCAGGCCGGGTCGGCGAAGGCTTCCTCGGCCTGTAGGCGCAGGCTGTCGCGCGGCACCACCCAGCATATCCGGTCCACCACGCCGGCGCGGATCAGGGCGGCGGCGGCGATCACCGGCAGCAGGCTCTTGCCGCCGCCGGGGGTGACGGCGGCCAGGATGTCGGCCACGTCGCCGCCCTCGCCGGCCGCGACGGCATGGACGATGGCGGCCACGCGGGCCTGGTGGGTCCGCAGCGGTCGTTGCGCCACGCGGCTTGGCTCCTGCAAGTGAGACGCGGCAGCATGAGTCCGCGCGAAGGCTTTGGGAATCCCCAAAATTGCCGGTGGTGGCGAAAATCTGCAGCGCCCGCATCTGGTGGACTGCCGCTCGGGGTGCTGCCGGGTTGAGGGTTGGGGACGCTGGGAGCTTGCGACCGGTCGGGCGCGCGCGTGGGTGCTGCAGCGCCGGTGGTCTCATACCAGCGGCCCTCCGCTCTGACCCTTATGATGTTGAGTCGGATCAGCCGCCGTCATCGCGAGCCGGCTGCGGTGCGGCAATCCAGGGGGCGTGGACTGCGCTCCGGTCTGGCGGCTCCTGGATTGCCGCGTCGCAA
>CAXTFY010000034.1:0-22564 GCA_964243265.1 uncultured Acetobacteraceae bacterium
TGCCGGTTCGAGGCCGGGGCGGTCCACATGGCCGAGGCATACGGCAAGCTGACCGGACGACCCGCCGCCGCCATGGTCACCCGCGGCCCTGGCGCCTGCCACGCCGCCATCGGCGTACACGTCGCCATGCAGGACAGCACGCCGCTGCTGCTGTTCGTCGGCCAGATCCCGTTCGAGGAGACCGACCGCGACAGCTTCCAGGAGGTCGATTACCGTCGCATGTTCGGTCCGCTCGCCAAGTGGGTCACCCAGATCGACGACCCTCGCCGCATCCCAGAGCTGGTGGCGCACGCCGTCGATGTCGCCACCACCGGGCGGCCCGGCCCCGTGGTGATCGCCTTGTCGGAGGGCATGCAGCATCAACTGGCCGACGTGCCCGACCTTGGCCCGATCGAGGTGTCCCGCCCGCAGCCCGACCCCGCCGCGCTGGCCCGCATGGCGGGGCTGCTGGCCGGCAGCCAGCGTCCCCTGGTGATCCTGGGCGGCACCTGCTGGTCCGCCGCGGGCCGGGCCGCCATCCATGCGTTCCTTACCGCGCGCAACCTGCCGGTCACTGTCGGCTTCCGCAGGCAGGCGGTGTATGACGGCACGCTGCCGAACTTCGCCGGGGACCTCGGCGTCGGCTCCGACCCGGCGCTGGTGGCGCGGGCGCGGGAGGCCGACCTGGTGCTCGCCATCGGCACCCGGCTGGGGGAGGCGACCACCCAGAGCTACGGACTGTTCCCCGCCGTGGGCGGCCCGGCGATCATCCACGTCCACCCCGACCCCGCCGAGATCGGCCGGGTGTTCCGCCCGGCGCTGGGCATCACCGCCGACCTGAACGCCTTCGCCCAGGCGGCCGCGGCGCTGCCGGTGGGGCCGGCGCCCTGGGGGGAGTGGACCGCCGCCCTGCGCGGGCTGCGGGAGGCTGGACGCGAGGTGCCGGATTATGGCGGCACATTGAACGTCGCCCAGTGCATGCGGGAGTTGGAGGCGCTGGCCGCGCCCGACGCCGTCTTCACGTCGGACGCTGGCAACTTCGCCACCTGGCCGGCGCGCTTCATCAACTTCGGGCCGGGCCAGCGCATGATCGGCCCGACCAACGGCGCCATGGGGTATGGCGTGCCGGCTGCCATCGGCGCGGCGCTGTCTTTTCCGGGCCGCCAGGTGGTGTGCTTCGTCGGTGACGGCGGGATGCTGATGACGGGGCAGGAAATCGCCACCGCATTCCACCACGGCGCGGCGCCGATCCTGCTGGTGTTCAACAACGGGATGTACGGCACGATCCGCATGTACCAGGAGCGCACCTATCCTGGCCGCGTTTCTGGCACCAGCTTGACCAATCCCGACTTCTGCAGGCTGATCGAGGCGTTCGGCGGTCATGGCGAGGTCGTGGCCGAAACCGCCGGGTTCAGCCCTGCCTTCCAGCGCGCCGCCGCCAGCGGCAAGCCGGCGCTGATCGAGCTGCGGATGGACCCGGAGCAGATTACCTCCCGCGCCACCATCGCGCAGTTGCGGGCCGGGACTGGCGTGGTGAAGCCGGGGGCGGTGCAGCCGGGCGCTCAGACGGCGTGATCCCGGCGGCCACGGATGCCGGGCTGCACGCCAGCGCGCCCGTTATCCTGCTGGGCCGTGGCGGCAGCGGCACCCGGCTGCTGTCCGACCTCGCCTTACTCAACGGCGTGTTCCTCGGCAACCGGCTGAACGCCAGCCAGGACTCGGTCGAGTGGCTGGAGGTGCTCTATCCCCTGGCGTTGGAGGCCATCGTTGCCGGCGTGGCGCCGGGGTCCGGCCGGGACGCGTTCTGGCGCGCGCGGATCAGGCAGCAGGCGGCGGGCATACTCGGCGCGGCGGGGCTGACGGCGGATAGCCTTTGGGGATGGAAGCTGCCGGAGACCATGCTGGCCCTGCCGCAGGTGCTGCGGGCCTTTCCCCATGCGCGCGTCGTCCACCTGGTCCGGCATCCCGTCGGCAGTGCGTTCCGCCGCACCCATACGACATCGCGGATGGACAACCCGATCGGGCGGGCCGCGCTGCCGGCTGCCTACCGGGCCTGCGGGATGGACCCGGCGGCGATCCCGGGCGACCCTCCGTGTCTGCATAACGCGGCAAGCTGGCAATTCCAGGTCGGTGGCGTGCTTGCCGTCCTGCAGGGCATCGCCAGGGACGGGCGCGTGCTGCACCTGCGCTATGAGGATGTCTGTGTCGATCCGGCTGGCGCGCAGCGGGGACTTGCGCGTTTCCTTGGGCTGCCGGCGCCGAGCGGGACCATCGCCGCTGGGATCGACTTGGCGCGAGCGGCGGCGCCGGCCACCGACGACCGGGTGGAGCAGGTCTGGTCGATTTGCGGACGGACGGCAGCGGCGCTCGGTTACGGCAGGGCAGCTGCGGCAGCGTAGGTCGTAGGGCGTCGGGGTTGGGCCATGGCGACCGTTGACGCGGATGCCCGGCGCGGCGACCGATGGGAGCGGCCTTGCGCCTCGCGAGGGCCAGCGCCGGCTGCTCTGCGACGACCCGCTGACCGTGGACGCGGCGCACTTGTCCCTGGTGTTCGTCACCACAAATTCGAGGCTCCGACTGAGGTCGTGCTGGCTGCCGGCTGAGCGCGCTACGTTGAGGCGCACCCGGGCGATGTCCCTGCCTTCGGCGCCTGCCTCGGCCCCTGCGTGCCTGATCGAACAACGGAGCATCAGCGATGGCCACACGAGTTGCGCCCAGCATTGCCGTCATCGCCTGCATCGCCCTGGCGGGGTGCGCCACGCCAGCCCAGCGGGTCAGCAACAAGGAGGACCTGCTTGCCGCCGCCGGGTTTGAGGTGCACCCGGGCAACACGCCGGAACGGCAGGACGCCCTGCGCCGGCTGCCGCCCAATAGGTTCGTCCAGCAGGCCCGGGGCGACAGCGTGCGCTATGTCTATGCCGACCCGCTGGTGTGCGCTTGCCTGTATGTCGGCGACCAGCAGGCTTATGGGCGTTACCGGCAGGAGGTGCTGCAGCGGCAGATCGCCGACCAGCAGCACCTGACGGCGGTGATGAACCAGGATTATCCCTGGAACGAGATGGAGTAGCGCATCCTCGGGCGACCCGGTAACCGCTATGGCAGGTTGAGTCGTTCCACGCCGCCTGGCCGCACGACCCCAAGCCGCTCCAGGCAGGCCCGGCGGGCCTGTTGCTTGGCCCGGTCCAGCTTCGCCTCGTTGGCGCGCTGGAGCTGCAGGTTGCCCATTCCCATCATGATCAGCTCCTTGACGGCCGGGTCCTGGTAAACCTCGCGCTCGCACTCGCCCGCCGGGGTGTTGTCGGCGTGGGCGCAGCCGGCCAGCAGCAGGACGGCGCAGCCGATGGCGGCCTGGTTTGCGGCCCGCTTCACGGATTGGCCATCCAGTCCTCGATCAGGCGGCGGGCGATGCTGTCGCGGCGCGGCAGGGTGAAGCCATGGGTTTCGGGGTCGGCCAACTCGGCGCGGGTGAACCAGCGGGCGTCGCGCAGCTCGGTGGCGTCGATCACCACCTGGTCGGTCAGGCCCTCGGCGTAGAAGCCGAGCATGATGCTGGCGGGGAACGGCCAGGGCTGGCTGCTGTGGTAGCGCACGGCGCCGACCTGGACGCTGCTTTCCTCCAGGACTTCGCGGGCGACGGCTTCTTCCAGGCTTTCGCCGGGTTCGACGAAGCCGGCGAGGGTGGAATACATCGTGGCCTTGGGAAAGCGGGCGGAGTGGCCCAGCAGCACGCGGTCCTCGCGGTGGACGAGCATGATGACGGCCGGGTCGGTGCGGGGGAAGTGCTGGGCGCCGCAGACGGTGCAGGCCATGGCGTGTCCGGCGCTGCGCGGGGTGCAGGCGCCGCCGCAGACGCCGCAGAAGCCGTGGCGGACGCGCCAGTGCATCAGGCCGCGGGCGTGGGCGAGGATGGCGGCGTCGTGCGGGGGCAGGCCGCCGGGGACCATGCGGATGTCCTCGAAGGCGCCGGAGCTGGCGGGGACCAGGGGGGTTGGGTCCTCGATGGTGCTGAGGTCGAGGGCGAACAGGGCGGTGCCGCCGTGCAGGCCGAGGAAGGCCCAGGGGCCGTTGAGGGCGCGGGCGGGGGTGGCTTCGGCGCCGATGAGGTAGGCGGCGTGGAGATGGCCGTCCTGGTCGCGCAGCAGGCTGCGGCTGCGCCAGACGGGGACGAACAGGGTGGTGGGGTCGGCGAGGCGGGCGTCGATCCAGGCGGGGTCGTCGCGGCGTTCGCCGGCGCGGTCCAGGGGGCTGCCGGTGTAGACGTTGGGGCGGCTGGCGAGGATTGCGGTCATTGGTGGGGCGTTTCGCATGGGGGGTGGGCGGTGTGAAGGGGCGGCGGCTGCTGGCCTTGCTGCACTGCATGTAGCCAGGGTATATCCAGTAATAACATTGGGGGGATGATGAGCAGACCGTCGCAAGAGCGTGCCCTCAAGACTTATCGCGAACGTCTTGGCGCCCGCGGCATGGCACGGTTCGAGGTGCTGGGCCGCGCCTCCGACCGTGACTTGATCCGGGCCTTGGCACGCTCCCTTGCAGCGGACGGGCCTGACGCCACCCGCATCCGTGCGGCCGTGCAGCAAACCATCGCCGGCGAGCCGTCGCGCAAAGGCGGTATCCTTGCAGCGCTCCGCCGCTCACCGCTGGTTGGCGCAGACCTGGACCTGACCCGGCCGTTCCTGGAAGGCCGAGACATCGATTTGTGACCCGATACCTGCTCGACACCAACATCATCAGCAACGTCATCAAGCCGGTGCCATCGGCCTTGCTGTTGGCTTGGCTGGGCGAGCAAATCGATGACACCCTGTTCATTGCGGCCTTCACCGTCGCGGAGGTCTGGCGCGGCATATTGGAGATGCCAGCCGGGAGGCGGCGAAGCGTGCTGGAGACCTGGTTTCTTGGGCCGGACGGGCCGCGGATGCTGTTCGCGGGCCGGGTCCTCGCGTTTGACGAGGAGGCGGGCTTGGCCTGGGCGAGACTGATGGCGGGCGGGACGGCCAGGGGTCGCCCACGCAGCGCGTTGGACATGATTGTCGCCTCGGTCGCGGAGGTGAATGGCTGCGTGATCGTCACTGACAATGAGCGGGACTTTGCCGGCCTGGAGATGGTCAATCCGCTTCGGGCGAGGGGTTGAGCCGGCTTTGTCCGTGCGCAAAGCCGGAGAGTGCCTAGGGTTGAAACGGCGGGCGCCATCGGCCGGGGATGCGGGTGGGGTGGCGCAGGATCGTGGCGAGGGTCGCTGCCGGGTCCTCTGGCTGGCTACTGCGGGCGTGGATGGGGCCGGGCTGTGCGCGGGGGCGGACGGCAGGCTTGTCCGGATGAGGATCGGGGGTGGGCTGCGTGGCGTTGCGCCTGGGTGTTTGTGGTCCGGCGCCGGGCTGGCAGGGGCCGCTTGGGGCGGCGGCGGCGGCGCAGAGCTGGGTGATGTCCTGTGGGGTGCGGCGCTTCCAGGGGTGGGCGCCGCCTGGCGGGGCGGCGAGGCCGAGGTCGCGGCAGATCTCGCTGATGATGTCGGCGGGCGGGCGGGTGCCGATGTCGTCGTCGAGGTCGGGGGCGTCCAGGCGGTCGCGCAGCTCGGCCTGGAGGCTCTCGGGGCCATCGCGGCCGTCGTTGGCGCCCCTGGCGGTGCGCTGGATCGCGTCCTCGACCTCGCGGATGATGCGGCGGCGGGCGGCGGCGCGGTGCCGGGCGGCGTCCGGGGCGGGCGGAAAGGGGGCGGCCAGGCTGCGCGCGAGGAGGATGCTGCGGCGGACGGCGCGGGCGATGCGGTCGAAGGCGAGGGTGAGGCTGATGAGGGTGTCGGACGCCGGGGCGGGCTGCGCTTCTGTGGCCTGCGGGGTTGGATGGGCCGCAGCTTGCCGCGTGGCCTGGGCGGCGGCCTGACCGTGCAGGAGGCGGGCTAGGTCGGCGCCCATGGCGATCAGATCGTGCAGGACTTGCTGGTAGCCTGGCGTGCCCGCACCGAGGGGGCCGGGGTCGTCGTGCGCTTCGGCGTTGATTGCTGGTGCGGACATGAACAGAACAAGAACATTGTTGGGATGTCGCGGTCAAGGATGGCGTGGGCCGGGGGCTGGTCCACCCCGGCATCCAGCATCCGCCCGGCCAAGGGCCGCTTCGACCTGTCCGGCGACTCGTCGCGCGTGAACCTTTGCTGCGCCATGGCGGATGCGACCCGCTGGTTGGGCGGCGCGCTGTCCTCCCGGGCCAGCCGCATGGCGGCTGCCTTGGCCGGGGCGGACGGTTGAGGGGGGGGGGTGGCCTTGCTGAGCGCCGTGTCCTGTCCGGAAACCCGCCGGGCCGCAGCAGGGTCAGGCCGAACGGCATGGCGGCTTGGAGGAGATGGGCGGCGCCGCGCGTGATCGACGCATCAGCCTGCCCGTTCGCTGCGGTGTCCAGCACCACCCCGTCGCCAAGTCCGGGAAGCTGAGGCCGCCACGCAGAAGCACCTCGACGGGGTTGATGGCAGCAGCGAGCGCGGCGGGGGCTGGGTCCACCTGCGCCAAGCAGGCTTGCGCGGCTTGTCACACAGATGGCCTGCGGCCGTGCCAAGCCGCGCAAGCCTGCTTAGGTTTTCATCCCTGAACAAACCTGCAGTGACTTGCTTAGGGTCAGGCCCGAGACTTCGCGCTGCTCCGGCGGCTTCAGCACGTGCCGGCACCCCAGGGAACAGCGGCAATGTGGCGAGCGGCACCAGGTCGCGACCGGCACCTAAACCGAGCGGCCTGTGAGAGGGGCTGTGCCGGGGACCGAGGTCACTCCCGACGCCGCCTGTTCCGTTGCGCTTGACCTGACAGGTGACCTTAACTGCCGTTATCACACGACTTACATATTATTTCTTGGGTTGTTCTCATATTTAATCGTTGCTTCTTAGTTTGTTCAGCATCATAAAGAAGTGTCAGTTTATTTTAGGTATTGTTTGATGCTCGCGACGTCCTGCCCCGGAGCCCTGCCTCCTGCACCGTTATCGTGGCCATGCCCGGATATGTCGCAGCCCAGGCCGTCCCCATCGCCTTTGCCACCTCTTAGCGGCCCCCTGGGCATCAGCGAAGCCTGCCGGGCCACCACGGGCTATGGCTTCGGCGCCGCGACCGGCGGCGCCCAGGCCGGTTCAATGGCTTTACCCAGCGCCGGGCGGCTGAGCTTCGGCAAGCACCGCAACAAGGCGCAGGTCTAAGTTCAGGCAAACAGCACAAAAGGCGTGCCGCATGTTTTGTGGCGCGCGCCCACGATGAGCTGAGCCGTCATCCAGTGCGGCTTGTAGAAAGCAGGTTCCATTTCGGGAAGATCTGCTGCGGCGCGGCCACCGGCTATTATGGGTCGATGCTTGGTCAGGAGGCGGCAAGATGATTTGCGAAACAACGTCTAGGATCAAGGGTCGCCGGCTTCTTGATCAAGCAGCATCGAGGATTCCTTGCGGCCTGCGGGCAGATCGAAGAGGCATGGTCTCCATGGAATATGCCTTGCTCGCCGCTGTCGTCATCATGTCCATCCTCATAGGTGGAGCCACTGTCCGCAAAGCCGTGTGGACCTCGCCTTCGGCGGCATCGCAGGTTGCATCGGCATTGCAATTCCTGGAGCAGATCGCCGGGCCTGACCCAAACAGCCCGGATACTTGTCTCCAAACCATGCGGGAGGACACTGCCCATCGAGATGGGGAATTGGCATGCGGAAGCGTCCTTTCATGGAATGCCATAACTGCCGGAACCCTTGCCCAGGGCACTCCACCATCTGCCATAGGCGACCTTCGTGGTTGCTGCGCTGCAGCATGGTGACGGTCCGCCGGCAGCCTCGGTTTGGCGAGACGGCTGATCCCTGCCTTTTCGTGCAAGAGCAGCTGTACAGGAAGACATCATGACTTTTCAACAGCATACCTTTCTGCTTATCCTTCATCTCACGGCGCTTGCAGTCGGTCTTGGTGCGGCTCTGTTGGCGGATTGGGTTGCCGTAACCCGTATCCTGTTCGGGCGCCTGTCGGCGCGTGCGGCGGCTCAGCTACAGGACTTGTCGATGGCCGTGTCGGTGGGATTGGCGATGCTTTGGTGCAGCGGCGCCATGCTGGTTTGGGACAATGCCATCCGGGCGCCGGCGACATTGGGCAATGAGAAGCTCTGGGCCAAGTTGCTGATCGTTACGGTGCTGAGCCTGAACGCGATCGTGCTGCACAAGCTAGCCCTTCCACTCGTGCAGGCACGGGTCGGGCAGACGTTGTTTGAACGGCGTCAGCATGGCACCCGCGTGCTATGCGCCTTGATCGCGGCGGTGTCTTTCACGTCTTGGGTATCCGCGCTTTACCTTGGTGCGGCACGGGAGCTGAATGGGGCCGTGACCATGTTCGATGTGCTGAGTTTCTATCTCGGTGGCTTGGTCCTGGTTTGGCTCACCGGGTCAGTGCTGTGCCATTTCGCAGGCATGAGAGCCGCCAAGTGCGATCAGCCCGCCAATGCCGGTTAGCTCACCGTGAGTTGCGGCGTGCGGCAGGAGTAGGCCTGGTGATCCCTGTTGGCGTCCGGGAGCAGGCTGGTTTCGGCCCATCCCGGGTAATGGATGGGTCGTCCGACGAAATCAACCGGTTTCGCAGCTCTTGGCCCTTTTTGGTGGATCGGGGCTGAAAGGCCACGGTTGTCCACCCGGCTGCCCCGTCCCGCAGGACCCACCCCCTTGCCCCCACCCCCACCCCCCATGATACAACCCCGATGGGAGGTCGGCGGCGGACGGGTTCCTCGCCAACCCGGTCAGGTCCGGAAGGAAGCAGCCGCAACGAGTTCTTGCTTGGGTCGTCTGTCCGGCCTCCCACCCCACGCCCCCGCGGCAGGAGTCCGGCGCCGCGCATGTCCGACCTGCAAGACCCCGGCCTGCAAGACCCTGGCCTCGACGACCTGCCGCCGCCCGAGGGACCCGGCCTGTTCGGCGACGCCCCGGCCGCGCCGCCGCCCGCAAACCCGGTCCCCGCGCCGTACCGCGTGCTGGCCCGCAAGTATCGTCCCACCACCTTCGGCGACCTGATCGGCCAGGAGGCGATGGTCCGTATCCTGCGCAATGCCTTTGCGCAGAACCGCGTCGCCCATGCCTGGATGCTCACCGGCGTGCGCGGGGTGGGGAAGACCACCACCGCCCGCATCATCGCCCGCGCGCTGAACTGCATCGGCCCCGATGGCAAGGGCGGTCCTACCGCCGATCCCTGCGGGGTGTGCCCGAACTGCGTCGCCATCCTCGCCGACCGCCACCCCGACGTGATCGAGATGGACGCCGCCAGCCGCACCGGGGTGGACGACATGCGCGAGGTGATCGACGCCGCCCGCTACCGCCCGCTGCAGGCACGCACCAAGGTCTTCATCATCGATGAGGTCCACATGCTGTCGCGCAACGCCTTCAACGCGCTGCTGAAGACGCTGGAGGAGCCGCCGCCGCACGTGAAGTTCATCTTCGCCACCACCGAGATCCGCAAGGTGCCGGTGACGGTGCTGTCGCGCTGCCAGCGGTTCGACCTGCGCCGGGTCTCGGTGGCGGAGATGACCGGGATGTTTGGCCGCATCGCCGCGAAGGAGGGCGCGGGGGTGGCGGCCGATGCGCTGGACCTGGTTGCCCGGGCGGCGGACGGATCGGTGCGGGATGGGTTGTCGCTGCTGGACCAGGCGATCGCGCAGGGGGCCGGGGACGGCACGGCGATCACCGGGGCGGCGGTGGCGGACATGCTGGGGCTGGCCGACCGCTCGGCGGTGTTCGACCTGATGGAGGCGGTGATGGCCGGGCAGCCGGCCGCGGCGCTGGCCATCACCGACCAGGCGCATGAGCGCGGGGCCGACCTGGGCTTGATGCTGGGTGACCTGTTGGACTTGGTGCACACCTTGACCCGGCTGCGCACCGTGCCGGGCCTGCGTGAGGGCAACGAGCTGCCGGAGGCGGAGCGCACGCGTGGCGGGGCGCTGGCCGACCGGCTGCCGGTGCCGGTGCTGGCCCGCACCTGGCAGATGCTGCTGAAGGGCACGGCGGAGGTGGAGCAGGCGCCCGACCGCCGGGCCGCCGCGGAGATGGTGCTGATCCGGCTGTGCTACGCGGCTGACCTGCCGGCGCCGGGCGAGCTGGTGCGCCGCCTGACCGACGGCGGCGGGAGCGGCGGCCAGGCGGCGGCGGCGCGCGTCCCCGCCAGTCTGCCGCCGCCGTTCGAGGGCGGCGGCACACGCGCTGTCGCCAATGGTCCCCCCGCCTTTCAGCCGGACCCGGCGCCGATTGCCCCGCCCACTGCGCCGTCCATTGCCCCACCCGGGCCGCCGCCGGGTCCGCGGCTGTCCAGCTTCCGGGAGGTGGCGATGCTGGTGGCGGACCGGCGGGAGCCGCTGCTGCACGGTACGCTGCTGCATTCGGTGCACTTGGTCCGCTTTGCCCCGCCGGTGATCGAGCTGCGGCCGGAGCCTGACGCCCCGCGCGACCTGGCCGCCAAGCTCGCGGCATTGTTGCTGGATGCCACCGGCACCCGTTGGACGATCGCGTTGTCGCGTGAGAGCGGCGACCCCACCTTGGCCGAACAGGGCAATGCGGCGGACCAGGCCCGCCGTGGCGCCGCGGCCGACCATCCGCTGGTGCGGGCGATCCTTGCCGCGTTTCCTGGCGCGCGGATCGCCAGCGTGACGGATAGCCGTGCGGACGCCTATGGTCTGGTTGACGAGCCGTCGGTCCTGGGCGGCGGCGATGGGCGGGAGTTCGCGCCGCTCGACGCCGAGGAGGCCGGCATGATGGAGGACGACAGATGAAGAACCTTGCGGGCCTGATGAAGCAAGCCGGGCAGATGCAGGCCAAAATGGCCGAGATGCAGGCGCGGATGGAGGCCATGGAGATCGAGGGCGCCGCCGGCGCCGGGATGGTGACCCTGGTGCTGTCCGGCAAGGGCGAGTTGCGGCGGCTGCAGGTCGATCCCAAGCTGCTCGACCCCGCCGAGGGCGAGATGCTGCAGGACCTGATCGTCGCCGCCCACGCCGATGCCAAGCGCAAGGTGGAGGCGGTGATGGCCGAGGAGATGCAGCAGGCCACCGGCGGCCTGGAGCTGCCGGGTGGGATGAAGCTGCCATTCTGATTGCTTGCTCGGTTTTCTTCCGGGAGCGGGGTGGGGTGGGGGCGGATTGCGGCGCGGCCTTGAACCTGGGGGAGCCGCTTTCCTGTGGCACTAGCCGTTTCCCGCTCCGCAGCCGGACCCCCTCACCCCAACCCTCTCCCGGAGGGAGAGGGGGTAGCAAGCCTTGATGGGCGGCCCGGAGATCGAGCGGTTGATCGGCTTGCTTGCGCGGTTGCCTGGCCTTGGTCCGCGCAGCGCGCGCCGGGCCGCGCTGCGCATGCTGCAGCAGCCGGAGGCGCGGATGCTGCCGCTGGCCGCCGCCCTGTCCGAGGCCGCCCGCGCGGTGCGCCCGTGCCGGACCTGCGGCAACCTGGACAGCCGCGACCCCTGCGGCGTGTGCAACGACCCGGCCCGCGACCATAGCCTGGTCTGCGTCGTGGAGGGCGTGGGGGATCTGTGGGCGCTGGAACGCGCCGGGGTGCATCGCGGGGTGTACAACGTGCTCGGCGGCACCCTGTCCGCCCTGGGCGGCACCGGCCCGGAGGACCTGAACCTGCAACCCCTGCTGGACCGGCTGGAGGCGGGCGGCGTGACCGAGGTCATCCTGGCCCTGGGCGCCACGGTGGACGGTGCCACCACCGTGCACTGGCTCAATGAGCGCATCGGCAAGCTCGATCCCGGCGTCAAGGTGACGCGCGTCGGCCAGGGCGTGCCGATCGGCGGCGCCCTGGACGTGCTGGACGACGGCACGCTTGCGGCGGCGCTGCGGGGGCGACGGGTGGCCTGATCGCCTCACTGCCGCGGGGGAGGGGCGGTCGCGGCTTGACCGGGGGAGGGCGGCGAACATACTCCCGTCCGGGAACGCCGCCCGTCAGCAGAAGGCCCAGCACATGAGCGCACCCGACCTGCGGATCGCGATTATCGGCGGCGGCATTGGCGGCCTGACCCTGGCCATCGCCCTGCGCCAGCGCGGCATGGCCGCCGAGGTTTACGAGCAGGCGCCGCACCTGGCTGAAATCGGGGCTGCGGTCGCGCTGTCGGCCAATTCGACCCGGGAGCTGCGCCGCCTGGGCGTGCTGGACCTGATCACGGCAGCGTCCTGCGAACCGACCGAGCTGATCTACCGCAACTGGCGCACCGGCGGGCGCGTGGCGGCGCACCCGGTGCGGAACAGCTACCAGGCCCGGTTCGGCGCTCCGTACTACGGCATCCACCGGGCCGACCTGCAACGCGCGTTGAGCGGCGCGCTCGGCGGCGCCGGGCTGCATTTGGGCCACCGGCTGTCCGGATTGCAGGACCATGGCGGGGCGGTGCGGCTGCGGTTCGATAATGGACAGGTCGTCGAGGCCGACTTGGTGGTGGGAGCGGACGGCGTGCGCTCCATGGTCCGCCAGTGGGTGACCGAGGGGGAGGGGGTGGTCTATTCCGGCACCAGCGCCCTGCGCGGCATCGTGCCGACTGCAGCGCTGCCGTCCCTGCCGGACCCGCATGCCATCCAGTTCTGGATGGGGCCGGACGCCCACCTGCTGCACTACGCGATCGGCGGCGATGGGCAGGATGTTAACTACTTTGCGGTCATGGAGGGGCCGCGGGAGTGGCACGCCGCCGGGTCGGTGGCGGACATGGACCAGGGCGAGGCGCGGGCGGCCTTCGCCGGCTGGCACCCGGCGGTGGCCGAGATGGTTGCTGCCGTGCCGCACCATAGGCGCTGGGGCCTGTTCGTCGTGCGCCCGCTGCTGCGGTGGCACCGGGGGCGGGCGGTGCTGCTGGGGGACAGCGCGCACGCCATGGTGCCGCATCATGGGCAGGGCGCCAACACGACCATCGAGGACGCGATCACCTTGGCCGAGCTGCTGCCCGGGGCTGGGGTGGATGGCATGGATGGCGTGATGGCCTGCTACCAGGGCCTCCGCCGTGCCCGTACGCGTAAGATACAGCGCAGCTCCTGGGCGACCAATGGCGTGCTGCACCTGCCGGATGGCCCGGCCCTGGCGGTGCGCGACCGCAAGGTGGCGCAGTTCCCGCAGGACTTTGCGTGGATCCATGGGTTCGACGCGCTGCAGTCAGCCCGGCAGGCGGCCCGAAGCCCGGCGTTCCCATGATGCCGGAGCCGCAGACGGACCCCATACAAGCCGCGTTTGCCGATGTCCTGCAGGCGACCGTGAACGCCGACCCGGCCAGCATCGGGCGCGGGAGCCGCCTGCGGGAGGACCTCGGCATCAGTTCGCTGTCGCTGATCGACGTGGCATGCGCGGCGGAGGACTGGTTCGGCGTGCGCGTCCCCGACGACGACCTGGAGCGGTTCGTGACGGTGGGCGACGCCGTCGATTTCCTGCACCAGGCCCTTCGGCAACGCGGCGGGGCTTCCGCCTGACCCGGTACGCAACACGCCTTATCATTATGAACGCCGTCCGGGCCGTGGGCCTCGGCGGTCGGGCATGCGCCGGCTAGTCCATCCAGATCGGCCTACGGCCGGTGATGGTTGTCCGCTGGTCCCACCGGCGACCTGGGTTTGCGGGTTGGCAGCCCTGGCCAAGCCTCGTAACTTCTGCGGCGGCGTGGCAATGGCGGGAGGAGGTAGAGTGGTCGATCTGGTGGCCCCAGGTGCGGGTGTGTCGCGTGACGATGTGCTGACGGCCTATGACATGTTCCTGGAGCGGCGACCTGAGGACGAGTCCGCCATCTCGTGGCACATGCAGTTCCCCAACCGCCGCGCCTTGGCCGAGCACATGCTTGGCTCGGAGGAGTACCGCTTGCGGACGCCGCCTGCGCCGGAGAATGACCAGGTCTATGCCGGTTACGCGCCGCATGAGCTTGCGGTGTTCCGGCAGTTTCCGCCCTATGCCGGCCCTGGCAGCCCGGGCTTTGTCACGAACTTCCTGGGCGTGCGGATCCGAACCAGCTTCTCGACGCCGTTGCACGCCTTCAGCGGCCATGTCGAGGGCTATCCGGTGCCGGTCGGCGGCGTGCAGGCCGAGACTGCGGAGTATATCGGCCTGCTGCGCAGCGTGCTCGATGCCCAGGGCCGGTATGCGTTGCTGGAATGCGGGGCCGGGTATGGTCCGTGGATTGCCATGGCGGCGGCGGCGGCGAGGCTGCGTGGCATCGGCGATCTGCGGCTGTATGGTATCGAGGGGGACGCCGGCCATTTCCGGTTCATGTCGGAGCACCTGGACGATAACGGGATTGATGCCGGGCATTGCACGCTGATCCATGGCGCGGTCGGCGCCACTGCGGGGACGGCGCAATGGGCCGTGGTGGACGATGCGGCCGACGTGTATGGCGGCCGCCCGATGGAGGGCGCCACCGACTACCATGGCACGCCGCAGTCGCGGCTGGTCGAGGTGCAGGTGCATTCCATCAACGAGCTGCTGCAGCGGGAGCCGGTCTGGGACCTGATGCATGTCGACATCCAGGGCGGCGAGGGCAGCCTGTGCCGGGCTGGCATCGCGGCGATGAACCGGTGCGTCCGCCGGGTGGTGATCGGCACGCACTCGCGCGCCCTGGACGGCGAGGTGATGTCGGTGTTCCACGACGCGGAGTGGGTGCTGGAGAACGAGAAGCCGACGATCATGGTCTGGCGGGCGGGCGCGCCGACCCTGGAGACGATGGCGCGGGTCGATGGCATCCAGGTCTGGCGCAACCCGCGGTTGACCGGCGCCCCGGCAGCCTGACCTGGCAGCCCGGCGACGGGGGGCGTTGGCCCATCCGTCGCCGGCGGGGCGCTTGCGCTACCGTCCCACCATGCACTCGATCTGGCCGTGCGGCTCGTCGGTGGCGATGAACACCATGTTGTCCGACGACAGGCCGAACGGCTCCAGCCGGGTGGGCAGGTAGTGCTTGTTTGGGCACGCCATGCGGATCGTCGCCAGTTCCGGCACCGCCGCCAGCGCGGCCTCGCCCATGCGGAACAGGCTGTCCTGCACCCCCTTGCTGTAGGTGGTGGCGAACACCTCCAGCATCACGGCGAGCACGCGGGCGTTGGTTGCGTCGTAGTCGGCCGGGGCCTGCAGCCAGGTCCAGTGCGCGTCCATCGCCGTCGCGGCGATGCGGTCGGTGGTCTCGGGCAGGGTGGTGTAGTCGTCCATCACGTAGTCCACCCAGCCGGACGCGGTGGACTTCATGAAGGTGTAGCCGGCGATGCCCGACGTGACCGCGGCGTCGCCGTCGCGCGGCGCCACCACGGTCACCGAGGGCTTGCCGTTGGCGTCCAGCACGAAGCTGTGCGGATGCGGCGTGCTGCCGATGCTGGCGCGGGTCCAGCGCGTCTCGTGCAGCGACACCCGGGCCTTCTCGACCTGCTGGTAGCGTTCGAGGAACCGGGCGGCCAGCGCCTGGCCATAGACCTCGGCGGGGGCGGTCATGTTCTCGCGGGCGACGATGTAGGCGATGTTCTTGATGGTGTCGGTGGCGATCACCGCCCGGTTGTCCCCGGCGGTGAACGAGGCGCCGAAGTCGCCCTCCAGCATCGTCTGGACCGTCAGTTCGCGCACCTCGTTGTGGTCGCCGTCGCGGTGGACGCGCATGACCCGCACGCGGGCCTTGCCGTAGGTGTGGTGGATCAGCGGCATCGGGCGGCTCCTTTAGGCATGGTCGGCGATGACCACCGGGGCGGCATGCCCATCGGCGGCCAGCTCGCCCGGGTTGAAGAACACGTTGAGCGCCACCGCCACCACCGACGCCAGCAGGATGCCGCTGTCGAGCACGGTCTTCAGCACGTCCGGGGCGGCCTTGAACAGCGTCGGCGCCACCAGGGGGATCATGCCGAAGCCGATGGAGACGGCGACGATGAACACGTTGCCGCGGTGCTTCTCGTAGTCCACGCTGGCCAGGATGCGGATGCCGGTGGCGGCCACCATGCCGAACATCACCACGCCCGCGCCGCCCAGCACGCATTGCGGCACCGACGCCGCGACGAATGCCAGTTTCGGCAGCAGGCCCAGCAGCAGCATGACGACGCCGCCCACCACGCACACCATCGGGCTGGTGATGCCGGTGACGCCGACCAGGCCGACGTTCTGCGAGAACGAGGTGTAGGGGAAGGTGTTGAAGATGCCGCCGATCAGCGTGCCCACCCCGTCCGCCCGCAGGCCGCGCGCCAGGTCGTCCTGGGTGACGGGCTTGCCGACCATGGTGCCGAGTGCCAGGAACATGCCCGTGCTCTCGATCATGATGACGACCATCACCAGGCACATCGACAGGCAGGCCACCAGGTCGAAGGTCGGGATGCCGAACTGCAGCGGCCTGACGACCGCAAGCCACGGCTGGTCCTCTAGCCCGGACAGGCTGCCCCAGCCCAGCGCCAGGGTGATCAGGTAGCCGACGATGATGCCGATCAGCACGGCGGTGTTGCGCAGGAACCCGGTGCCGAAGCGCAGCAGCAGCAGGATCACCGCCAGCACCAGCGCCGCCACGGCCAAGTAGCCCGGCGCCCCGAAGTCCGGCGCCTGCGGCCGGCCGCCGCCGATCCAGTTGATCCCGACCCGCATCAGGGTGATGCCGATCACCGTGATGATCGATCCCGTGACCACCGGGGGGAAGAAGCGCAGCAGCCGGCTGATGAATGGCGCCACCACGATGCCGAACACCCCGGCGGCGATCACCGAGCCGAAGATCGCCTGCAGCCCCAGCGCCGGGTTGTTGGCCATCGCCAGCATCGGCGACAGCGAGGCGAAGGTGACGCCCATCATCACCGGCAGCCGGATGCCGACGGGGCCGATGCCGAAGGCCTGGATGAAGGTGGCGATGCCGCAGGCGAACAGGTCGGCGTTGATCAGCAGCGCCACCTGGTCGCGCGGCAGCTTCAGCGCCGCGCCGAGGATCAGCGGCACCGCGACCGCGCCGGCATACATCACCAGCACGTGCTGGATGGCCAGGATGACCAGGCGAAGCGGCGGGGGGGTGACGGATGACAGCATCGGCTGTTGCATCGGCTGTTGCACTGGGGTGCTCCTGTTTGCGCTTGCATTGGTCACGCAAACGTCATGCCATGCGGCGATGATGGCAACCCCTCCTGGCTGTGGCCGGTCCACCGGTTCCCTTTTTTGTCTGCTTTGTTTTCCTCGTCGTTGCGAGGGACGCTTGCGACGCGGCAGTCCAGGGGTCGCGGGATTGGAGCGCAGGCCATGCGTCCCCCTTTGCCGCGCCGAAGCCGGCTCGCAATGGACGGCGGCTGAGTGGGTGCGGCAGGGTAGAGGGCACCGGAGAGGGCAGTCGGCATGATGCAGAGTCCAGCCGCGACGTGGCTTCGCAACCCGCTGGCCGTGCTGGGCGATGCCCCGGGCGGGATCGTCGTGCAGGACGGGCGCATCGTCGAGCTGGTGCCGGCGGGTGGCGTGCCCAGCCGGCCGGCCGAGGTTTGGGACGCCAGCCGCCATGTCGTGCTGCCGGGCCTGGTCAATACGCACCACCACTTCTACCAGACGCTGACCCGGTGCCTGCCGGCGGCGATGGGCCGCACGCTGTTCGGCTGGCTGCAGGCGCTGTATCCCGTGTGGGCGCGCCTGACGCCGGAGGCGCTGGACGCGGCGGTGACGGTGGCGATGGCCGAGCTGCTGCTGTCGGGCTGCACCACCACGACCGATCATCATTACGTATTTCCGCCGGGGCTGGAGGACGCCATCGCCATCGAGGCGGCGGCGGCGTCCCGCCTGGGCATCCGCGCCGTGCTGACGCGCGGCTCGATGGATTTGTCGCAGCGCGACGGGGGCTTGCCGCCGGATAGCGTGGTGCAGGACCTGGATACCATCCTGGACAGCAGCTCCGGCCTGATCGACCGGCTGCATGATCCCGCGCCGCACGCGATGCTGCAGATCGCCTTGGCGCCGTGCTCGCCGTTCTCGGTGACCACGCGGCTGATGCAGGAGACTGCGGCGTTGGCGGAGCGGCGTGGCGTGCGGCTGCATACGCACCTGGCGGAGACCGAGGACGAGGCGGCGTTCTGCCAGGCGCGGTTCGGCTGCACGCCGCTGGATTACCTGGAGGGGTGCGGGTGGCTGCGGCCGGGCACCTGGCTGGCGCACGGCATCCACTTCGCCGCGCCGGAGATTGCCCGGCTGGGCCGTGCCCGGGTCGGGGTCACGCACTGCCCCTGCAGCAACCAACTGATCGCGTCCGGGACGTGCCGGGTCTGCGAGTTGGAGGCGGCCGGGGTTCCCGTGGGGCTGGGCGTGGACGGGTCGGCGTCCAACGACGCGTCCAACCTGATGCAGGAGGTGCGGGCGGCCTTCCTGCTGCAACGCGGGGTGAACGGGGTGGAGGCGGTCAGCCACCTCGACGCGTTGCGCTGGGCCACCGCGGGATCGGCCGACTGCATCGGGCGGCCGGAACTGGGGCGGATCGCGGTCGGCGCGGCGGCGGACCTGGCGCTGTTCCGGCTGGACGAGCTGCGGTTCTCCGGCGCCGGGGACCCGTTGGCGGCGGTGGTGCTGTGCGGGGCGCACCGGGCGGACCGCGTGATGGTGGCCGGGCGCTGGGCGGTGGAGGACGGGCGGATACCCGGGCTGGACCTCGCAGCGCTGCTGGCCCGGCATGGCCTTGCCGCCCGGACCATTGCAGGCGGGTGACCGCCCGGGGCGCCGTGATGCCGTTGGCTGGGCTGCCCATAACTTAGGCGGCATTGCCGGCCCCGACGGGCACCCGATGGTTTTCTGCTGCGATCAGTGCGGCTTAGCTGGCGGCTGGCCCGGTTGGCTGCGGGCCTGGCCAGCGTCCGGCCGGGCTAATTGCGGCGCTGGGGCCGCGTTTGTTGGGGCTTAACGCGTTCGGCAGCCCGCGTTGTGATTTTGCAACAGCGCGCACTCAGAACTTAGTTCCATAACGTTGCCGCGATCCTGTTCACATTCCTGGCATAGGTCTTGCTGCTGCTGGCCCTGCGGCAATCAAGCAGCCTTTTGTGTGGAGCAGCATACCAATGACCTTTGTCCGGACGGCAAGAGCCGCAGCGGTCCTAGCAGTGCTGGCGGCGGCGCCTTGCGAGGCGTACGCGTGGGGCATCGACTACCAGGACACCTATCTCAGCATCCGCTACCTGCCTGAGGACAAGCAGCCGGGCCATGCGAAGGACGTGAACGAGGTTGCCGGCAACGTCTCCTATGCGAACGGCTGGACCTATGGCTCTAACTTCGCCAGCATCGACTTCGAGGACTTCAACTACCGTGGCGATGCCGCCAACAGCGTCTTTGGCCGGGCCGACTCCAACTCGGCCGAGGTGTATGCGGTGTTCCGCTCGGTGCTGAGCGGCAACAAGGTCACCGGCAGCAACATGTTCTCGTTTGGCCCGATCCGGGACGTGGGGCTGGTGATCGGCTTCGACTTCGACACGCAGGACGACGCGTTCGGCTCGTACAAGAAGCTGATCACCTTTGGGCCGCAGTTCTCGTTCAACCTGCCGCGCGGCTTCCTGAACGTCACCCTGGGGCTGTCGCACGAGTGGGACACCAACGGTTTCCAGACCAACGGCAACGGCGCCAACTTCAACCCGGCATTCACGATCGAGACGGCCTGGGCGTATCCGTTTGCGGTCGGCAACATCCCGTTGAACTTCACCGGGTTCGCCAACCTGATCACCCCGAAGGGCAAGGGCGCGACGGGCGACTTCAACCATGGGCTTGAGATCCTGCTGCACCCGAAGCTGATGGTCGATGTTGGGGAGCTCATTGGGTATACGCCGAAGAAGCTGGAGGCCGGCGTCGGCTTTGAGTACTGGCACAACAAGTTCGGCGACGTGTTCCCGTATGCCTCGGGCACGGAGCAGAAGTCGGTGTTCGTCGAGGTCGGCTACCACTACTGACAGCAGGCTGACGGTCCTGCTGCCGCCAGTTGCATCCAGCCGGGTTGCCGCGGCGGGTGGCTCGCCGCCGAGGGGCGGGGGCAACTCTCCGGACCTAGCGACGTTGGATGTTACGACGCCGTTTAGGACGCGACGCCTGGTGACCCGGCATGCCGTCCTTGAGCGCCGACTTCTTCATGGGGATCAATTGAAAATGCGTATCAAGCCTCTGTTTGCCATCGGCTTGCTGGTCGGCCTGGGTTCGGGGCTGGCGGTTGCCCAGACCTCCGCGCCGGAACCCACCCGCAACCCTGTACTGGGTGATCCCGGCACCAAGAACCCGTCGGCCCGGCCGAGCGCCGCGGCTGAGTCCAAGGCGGACAAGCAGCCGCGGGGCACCGAGGACGGCAACCAGCCGGACCGTGCGGCGGCTGGCGGGGGCGCCCGGTAGCCCTTCCGGGTGGTTGATGCCGGGAGTGCGGGGTGCTGTCGACGGATGACCGGCGTCGCTGGGTGAGGGCATGGCGGCGCTGGGATTTCCCAGCGCCGGATGGGTGGTGTGGCGCCTGCGCTTTCCTATGCCGAGCAGATTTCGGCACCCTGCGGTGATTTGTTGATTGATGTCTCCCGCTGCCTGGCCTTTTCAGCCGTTGTGAGAGTTGGGGCGGCCCTGTAGGGGAGGCCTGGCTTGCACAGGCTGCCGCGAAGCAGCTTAGCGGGCATTGGCATCCCGTCCTGGTGGGCAATGGCGTAATGCCAACGGCCCTCTGCCCTGACTGGCTTGCCCGCTTTCCGTCTGCCATTGCGGGAAGCGCTTGCGGCGCGGCGATCCAGAGGCCGTTGGAGTGGAGTGCGGCCTATGCCGCCCCTGGATTGCCGCGCCGAAGCCGGCTCGCAATGGCTGCGGCTGATCCGACGCAGAGTCGCAAGGGTCAGAGCGAAGGGCCGTTGGTATAATCCCGACCTTGCATGCACGCCTCGGCGAGACGGGATGGCCGACCTGCCACTGCCTCCCTCCCTGCGCCGGTAAGCTGGCGTTACCCGTTTTAGGCCATGGTGAGTATGCAGGCTGCCTGCTTTTGCAGCAGCGCATCGACGTGGAAGCCTAGCTTGAGCACTGCTGCCAAACGCCGTTCGCCCTGACGTTTGCGTTGCTGCGTCATCCCCACCAGTGGTGTTGCGGGCGGCGCCTGCTGTGTGACAGTCCAAAGGGCCTCGGACCGTGCATCCGGGCCGCGGCTGCTGGATCGCAGCGACGCCTGCGGTCGGAGCACATGGTGGCGGGCCTGGCGCATATTTGGTGCAAGGAGGGACACCAAGCATGCTCCAGGCTTTGTTTTTGCGACCATCTGTTCGGCTCACGCGAAGCCGCTTGATCCGAACATGCCCTAAGTCAGCGGCTATGGCAGCAGCTTCCCCGCCGTCTGCTACTCGGCGGCTTTTTGACCGGCGACCGGGAAGAACTGGTTGGCCGGCCGCGGCAGCCCCAGGTGGTCGCGCAAGGTCGTGCCCGCGTACTCCTGCCGGAACAGCCCGCGGCGCTGCAGCTCCGGCACGACCAGGTCCACGAAGTCATCCAGCCCGGCGGGGACGGTGGGGAACATGACGGTGAACCCGTCCGCCGCCCCGGCCTCCAGCCAGGCCTGCATCGTGTCGGCGATCTCCGCCGCGGTGCCGACCATCGCCAGCCCGGCATAGCCTCCGGCGATCTGCGCCAGTTGCCGCACAGTCAGGTTGTCGCGCCGGGCCTGGGCGACCATGGCGGCCTGGCCGCTGCGCCCCTGGTTGGTCACCGGCAGTTCCGGCAGCGGCGCATCGAGGTCGAAGCCGGACGCATCGACGCCCAGGCGCAGCGACAGGTTCGGGATGCCGCTGTCGGGGTGCACCAGGCTGTCGAGCAGCGCCTTCTTCTGCCGCGCCTCCTCGGCCGTGCGGCCCACCACGACCAGGGCGGCCGGCAGCACCTTGAGGTGCGCGGGGTTGCGGCCGAATGCGGCCATGCGGGCGCGGATGTCGGCGCACAGGCGCTGGCCGTCCTCCAGGGTGTTGGTGCTGGCGAACACCAGCTCCGCGGTTTCGGCCGCCAGTTGCCGGCCGGCCTCGCTGGCGCCGGCCTGGACGATCACCGGCCAGCCCTGCACCGGGCGCGCAATGTTCAGGGGTCCGCGGACGTTCAGGTGCTCGCCGTGGTGGTTCAGCGTGTGCAGGCGCGCGGGGTCGAAGAAGATGCCGCTGGCGGGGTCGCGCACCCAGGCGTCGTCGGCCCAACTGTCCCACAGCCCCGTGACGACGGCGTGGAACTCGCGGGCGCGGCGGTAGCGTTCGTCGTGCTCGACGTGCTCGGTGCGGCCGAAGTTGAGCGCAGCGTCGGGGTTGCTGGTGGTGACGACGTTCCAACCGGCGCGGCCGGCGCTGATGTGGTCCAGGGACGCGAAGCGGCGGGCGACGTGGTAGGGCTCGTCGAAGGTGGTGCTGGCGGTGGCGACCAGGCCGATGCGCTGGGTGACCATGGCCAGGGCCGACAGCAGGGTCAGCGGCTCGAACGAGGTGGCGGTGCCGCTGCGGCGCAGGGCGGCCATGGGCATGTTCAGCACGGCCAGGTGGTCGGCCATGAAGAAGGCGTCGAAGCAGCCGCGCTCCAGGGTCTGGATCATGCTGACGAGGTGGGCGAGGTTGAAGTTGGCGTCGGGCCAGGCGCCGGGCACACGCCACCAGGCGGTGTGGATGCCGACCGGGCGCATGAAGGCGCCGAGGTGAAGCTGCTTGGTCATGGA
>CAXTFY010000035.1:0-13725 GCA_964243265.1 uncultured Acetobacteraceae bacterium
AGCGCCACCGCCGCCAGGTCGCGCGGCGAGGCGCGACCGACCGACAGGCGGCCGACGGCGCGGGCCAGGTCGGGCACGCCGCGCAGGGCGGTGCGCAGCCGGACCAGCGCATCGGGCTGGGCCAGCAGCCAGGTCCAGCCGTCCTGCCGCCGCGCGATGGCGGCGGCGTCGAGCAGGGGGCCACCCAGCCACGCCGCCAGCAGCCGGGCGCCCGGCGCGGTCAGGGTCCGGCTGACGGAGGAGAGCAGGGTGTGCGCGCTGCCGTCGCGGGCGCGGGTGATCTCCAGGCTGGCGCGGGTGGCGGCGTCCAGCATCATCTGGCCGTGCAGCCCCGCCGGCTGCGGGCGGGACAGCCGCGGCATCGACCCGGCCTGGGTGGTCCGCACGTAGGCCAGCGCGACGGCCGCCGCCACGGCCTCCGCGTCGGTGAAGGCGCCGAAGGCGTCCAGGCTGGCGGCGCCGAACGCCTCGGCGACCTGGCGTCCGGCAATCAGCGGCGCGGGGGGGGAGGTGTCCGGTCCGCGGCGGTCGGACCAGTCGCCGAGCGGCAGCCCGGCCGGGGCCAGGATCTCGGCGGCCTCCAGGCGGCCCAGCAGCGCCGGAAGGCCTGCCGCATCCAGGGCGGCGGTCTCGAACAGGCCGGTGGACACGTCGAGCCACGCCGCACCAACCGCCGGGCCGACGCGGGCCAGGGCCAGCAGCAGGTTGGGCCGGTGCGCGTCCAGCAGGCTGTCCTCGGTCAGCGTGCCCGGCGTGACCAGGCGCACCACGGCGCGCTTCAGCGGCCCCTTGCCGGCGCGGCCCTTGGCCGGCTCCATCTGCTCGGCGACGGCGACGCGGAAGCCGCGGCGGATCAGCCGGGACAGGTAGGCGTCGGCGGCGTGCATGGGGACGCCGCACATCGGGATCGGGGTGCCGGCGTGCTCGCCCCGCCTGGTCAGCGCGATGTCCAGCGCGCTGGCGGCGGCTTCGGCATCGCCGAAGAACAGCTCGTAGAAGTCGCCCATGCGGAGGAACAGCAGGGCGTCGGGGTTCGCCGCCTTCAGGGCGAACCATTGCGCGATGGCGGGGGACGCGCCGTCGGCGCTGGGAAGGTCCATCGCAAAACCATACCGCGCGATGCCGCACCTGCGAAGCGCCAGGGTTCCGCCTGCCGGAATGCTGGCGTATGCAAGGCCAAACTGCTGCAAATAGGACACCTCCATCATGGCCGACGGCACCATTACCCCAGGCGCCTCCACTGCCGGCACCCCGAGCGAGAGCGAGCCGCGCGCCGCCCGCGTGTCGGCCGAGGAGGCGCTGGCGCTGCACTCCTCCGGCCGCCCCGGCAAGCTGGAGACCCGCATCAGCAAGCCGCTGGTGACCGCACGCGACCTGAGCCTGGCCTACTCCCCCGGCGTCGCCGAGCCGTGCCTGCACATCCAGCGCGACCCGGGGCTGGCCTATGACTACACCACCAAGGGCAACATGGTGGCGGTGATCAGCAACGGCACCGCCGTGCTCGGCTTGGGCAACCTGGGGGCGCTGGCCAGCAAGCCCGTGATGGAGGGCAAGGTGGCGCTGTTCAAGCGCTTCGCCGACCTGGACGGCATCGACCTGGAGGTGTCCACGGAGGAGGTGGACGAGTTCGTGAACTGCGTGCGCTACCTGGGCGCCGGGTTCGGCGGCATCAACCTGGAGGACATCAAGGCGCCGGAGTGCTTCGTCATCGAGAGCCGCCTGCGCGAGCTGATGGACATCCCGGTGTTCCATGACGACCAGCACGGCACGGCCATCGTTGCGGCGGCCGGGCTGATCAACGCCTGCCACCTGACCGGGCGCACCCTGGCGGAGACGCGGCTGGTGGTGAACGGCGCGGGGGCGGCGGCCATCGCGTGCGTCGAGCTGCTGAAGGCCATGGGGATGCGGCCGGAGCACGTGACGCTGTGCGACACCAAGGGCGTCGTCTATCAGGGCCGCACCGCGGGCATGAACCAGTGGAAGAGCGGCCACGCCATCGCCACCGACGCCCGCACCCTGGCTGACGCGGTGGCCGGGGCGGACGCGTTCTTCGGCCTGTCGGTGCGCGGGGCGCTGACGCCCGACATGGTGCGCAGCATGGCGGACAAGCCGATCATCTTCGCCATGGCCAACCCCGACCCGGAGATCACGCCCGAGGAGGCCCGGGCGGTGCGCGCCGATGCGATCATCGCCACTGGGCGGAGTGATTATCCGAACCAGGTCAACAACGTGCTGGGCTTTCCGTATATCTTCCGCGGGGCGCTGGACGTGCGGGCCAGCACGATCAACGACGCCATGAAGGTCGCCGCCGCCGAGGCGCTGGCGGCGCTGGCGCGGGAGGACGTGCCGGACGAGGTGCACACGGCATCGGCCGGCGGGCCGCGGCTGCACTTCGGCCCCGAGTACATCATCCCCAACGCCTTCGACCCGCGCCTGATCAGCCGGGTGCCGCCCGCCGTTGCCCGTGCCGCGATGGAGAGCGGGGTCGCCAAGAAGCCGATGCAGGACTTGCGGAAGTATGCCCGCATCCTGTCCGGCCGGCTGGACCCGACGGCGAACGCGCTGGACGCCATCATGGAGCGTGTGCGGGCCAACCCGCGCCGGGTGGTGTTCGCCGAGGGCGAGGAGGAGAAGGTGGTGCGCGCCGCCGTCGCTTTCCGAAATGCCGGCTACGGCACGCCTGTATTGGTTGGGCGGGAGGACCGGGTGCGCGCGACCTTGGCCGGGCTGGGGTTGGGCGTCATGGACGGCATCGAGATCCACAATGCGCGGCTGTCGCACAGCAATGCCGCCTATACCGCGTTCCTGTACGGCCGACTGCAGCGCGAGGGCATGCTGCAGCGGGATTGCCAGCGGCTGGTCAACCAGGACCGCAACATCTTCGCCGCCTGCATGGTGGCAGCCGGCGACGCGGACGCCATGCTGACCGGGCTGACCCGCAGCGCCAGCGTGTGCTTGGACGACATCGGCCATGCCATCGACACCGCGCCGGGGCGGATCAGCTTCGGGTTGACGCTGATGCTCGGGGCGCACGGCACCATCATGATCGCCGACACGCTGATGCACGAGCGCCCGACGCCGCAGCAGTTGGCCGACATCGCCGTGGGCGCCGCCGCCGCCGCCCGGCACCTGGGGCAGGAGCCGCGGGTGGCGCTGCTGTCGCACTCGACGTTTGGCAACCCGATGCACAGCACGGTGCAGGGCATCCGGCAGGCGGTGGCGATCCTGGACGGGCGCGGCGTCGATTTTGAGTATGACGGCGACATGAGCCCGGACGCGGCGCTCGATCCGGCGATCCGGGCGCTGTATCCGTTCTGCCGGTTGACGGGCAACGCCAACCTGCTGGTGATGCCGGGGCTGCACTCGGCGCACATCACGTCGCGCCTGGCGCCGCGGCTGGGGCAGACCAGCACCATCGGGCCGGTGCTGCTGGGGCTGACGCACCCGGCGCAGATCATCCCGATGGGGGCGTCGGTCAGCCAGATCGTCGATCTCGCGGGGATTGCGGCCTACCAGGCCATCATGGCGTAACCGGGATGGGACCTACGTTGGATCAGCGCAGCGCCAACCCGTTCGCCGAGGAAAGCGCCGCCGTGGTCGGGCGGCGGATCAAGAGCATCTTCGGCGGGTCGATCGGCAACCTGATCGAGTGGTATGATTTCTATGTCTACAACTCGTTCGCGATCTACTTTGCCAAGTCGTTCTCCAGCAGCGCCGATCCGACGGTGCAGCTTATTACCTCGTTCGGCATCTATGCCGTCGGGTTCTTCATCCGTCCGGTGGGCGGGCTGCTGCTAGGCTACTACAGCGACCGGGCTGGGCGGCGGGCGGGGCTGACGCTCTCGGTGATCCTGATGTGCTTGGGGTCGCTGATGATCGCGGTGCTGCCGACCTATGCGGCGGTCGGCATCTGGGCGCCGGTGCTGCTGCTGCTGGCGCGGCTGCTGCAAGGGCTGTCGCTGGGCGGCGAGTATGCCTCGTCCGCCACCTACTTGAGCGAGGTCGCGGGGGCCAGGCACCGGGGGTTCTATAGCTCGTTCCAGTACGTGACGCTGATCGGCGGCCAGGTGCTGGCGGCGCTGGTGCTGCTGGTGATGCAGCAGGGGTTCGATGCCGCGCAGTTGACTGCCTGGGCCTGGCGCATCCCCTTCGCCATCGGCGCCCTGGGGTCGCTGTATGGCTTCTACCTGCGGCGCAACCTGGTTGAGAGCGAGGAGTGGACCCAAGCCGCCCGGGAGCCGCGGCGCAACCTGCTGCGCGAGCTGTTCCAGCACCCGCGCGAGCTGCTGCTGGTGTTCGGCCTGACCATGGGCGGGACCACGGCCTTCTATACGTTCAGCAGCTACATGCCGACCTACCTCGCCAACACGCTGAAGTTTCCGAGGGAGTGGGTGGCGGAAATCTCCTTTATCTCGCTGCTGTTGTTTGCCGCGATGCAGCCGCTGTTCGGGGCGCTCAGCGACCGGATCGGCCGGCGGCCGGTGCTGATGTGGTTCGGCGTGATGGGGACGCTGTGCACGGTGCCGATCCTGTCCACGCTGGAGACGACGCACGGCTACTTGCAGGCGTTGGTGCTGCTGCTAGCGGCGTTCCTGATCGTGTCGGGCTATACCAGCATCAATGCCGTGGTGAAGGCGGAGCTGTTCCCGGCCGGGGTGCGGGCGCTCGGCGTCGGGCTGCCCTATGCGCTGGCGGCCAGCCTGTTCGGCGGCACGGCGCCGCTGGTTGCGCTGCAGTTCAAGGACGCCGGGCATGAGAGCTGGTTTTATTGGTATGTGACGGGGCTGACGTTCCTGTCGCTGCTGGTCTATGCGCTGATGCGGGACACCAAGAAGGCGTCGCGGATGATGGACCTGGGGGGGGCGGCCGTCGCAGAGGCTGCTTCGGACCCGGCCGGGTTCGCGGCGGACCGGCCCGGCACCCTGTCCGGCCAACCTCCGACCGGCAGTCCGGCGGGCCAGCCTGCACGGTCCCAGCCGCCCCTGCTGTTTTGGGCTGGCCTGTTTTGCCTTGCCTGGGGTGGCCCGGCCGCGTCGCGACCGCTGGGATCGCCCCTGCTTGGGGATCGCACGCCGGACGCGGCGAACGCGGCCGACCTGGTTGCCGCCGTGCCTGGCGCGGTGGGGGCGTATGGGATCGTCGGGGCACCGATCCTTGCCGCCATGCCGCAAGACGCCGGCGCAGCGCCGGACGAGTCCGGTGTGCCCGTCCCGAACACGCCGTCCGTGGCGGCGTCCGGCGTTGGCGCCCTGTCGCAGCCGCCTAGGCGCGCCGCAATGCGCTCCGGGGGGGTCGAGCCTACGCCGCCGGGCCTGCACATCGACATGGTCGAGCTTCCAGGCGGCATGATCCGGATGGGCAGCAACGAGGACCCTTCGGAAAAGCCGGTCCATGCCGTCGAGGTCGCGCCGTTTCTGCTGGCCAAGCACGCCACGACGGTCGCCGAGTGGCAGCGCTGCGTGGACGCGATGTCGTGCCCGCCGTTGGCCCAGGGCGGGCCTGAGGACCCCATCACCAACGTAAGCTGGGACGATGCGCGGCAGTTCATGGCTTGGCTGTCCAGGACCACCCTGCAGCCCTACCGCCTGCCCACGGAGGCCGAGTGGGAGTATGCCGCCCGTGCTGGGACGGAGACTCGCTATGCCTGGGGAAATGCGGTCGTGCCGGGCAAGGCGAGCTGCAGGGGCTGCGGCGAGCCGGTCAGCTTGCAGGCGTTGCCACGGGCCGATGCCCACCCGCCGAACGCGTTTGGCCTGTTTGGCATGGGCGGCGGCGTCGCCGAGTGGGTGGCCGATTGCTGGCACCGCAACTATGTGGGGGCGCCGGCGGATGGGTCCTCGCCGTGGGACACTCCGCGGGACTGCCCTCAGAGGGTGTTGCGCGGCGGTTCCTGGATGGAGGACGCCTACTCGATCCGCCCGTCCGGCCGGGAGTTCTACGATGTGTCGGTCCGGTATCTGACGCACGGGTTCCGCATCGCACGGTCGAAGTAGGCCGGGGCAGCCTGTGGGGGCTGCGGGCCGGGGACCGGTGGCGGGACGTTCGTGCAGGCGGCCGTTGTAGTGGCGTCTGGTAGGGGGATTGGCTGGGGGTACGCCCTCGCTGGCTAATGCCTGCTTGGCTATCATCTGGCTGTACGATAGATGGCGCACAGGCGACGCATTCTTTTATCGGTTCAGCCTGCTCCGACATGGGCATTCCCTACGCAGGCAATCCGGTGCCGGACTCTGGCCACCGTCACCTGGTTGTCGATGTTTGGCGAGGCACTAAAAAGGCGTCGCTAATGGCGGCTTGACCATGGCACGCGGCTGTTAATCTGAAATACTGTGGCGAGGTTAAAGCAACGGTCCTCTGCTCTGACTGGTTTGCCCGCCTCCCGTCTGTCATTGCGAGGAACGCTTGCGACGCGGCAGTCCGGAAGCCGCTAAGCAAATCTCTACAGGTTTGCGCAGGGATGAAAACCTAAGCAGGCTTGCGCGGCTTGGCACGGCCTCAGGCCATCTGTGCGGCAAGCCGCGCAAGCCTGCTTAGGCTCCAGCCATCACGGGGTCCGCATCCGCCACAGGTCCCAGGCCCGCCCGACCAGGCCGTTGCCGGTCTGCGACGCCGCCGCAGCCTCCTCCGGGGTCAGGAAGGTCACTGGCCCCAGGCGCTGCGCGTCCGCTTGCAGCCGGGCGTTCACCTCCGTGTACACCGCGCGGAACACCGCCTGCCGCACGTCGACGCCCACGGTGGTCGAACCGTGCCCGCGCATTAGCACCACCGCATGATCGCCCAAGGCGCGGGCCAGCGCGGCGCCGAGGGCGTCCGACCGCACCAGCAGGTCCGTCGCCGGGCCTGCCACGTCCCTGATCTCGAACACTGGCGTCTCCGGGCCCAGGAACCCCGCCAGGTGGAACACCGGCCGCAGCCCGCCTCCCGCCACGCTGAAGGGGATGATGCCCGGCGAGTGGCTGTGCACCACCGCCATCACGTCGGGCCGCGCCCGGTAGATGGCGCCGTGGATGAACCGCTCCAGGTAGGGCGTCCGCCCGGCCGGGGCGACCGGCGTGCCGTCGAGTTCGAACTCCATGATGTCGGCGGCGCCCACCAGCGACGGCGCGATGCTGCGGGACAGCAGGAAGCGGTCCGGCTGCCGGTCGTGCCGGGCGCTGATGTGGCCGAAGCCGTCCACCACGCCCTGGTCGAACAGGATGTGGTTGGCCGCTACCAAGTCCGCGAGCAGCGCCGGGTCGGGCGGCGGCGCAGGCTCGGCCGCGCTGGCGCGGACCGCCAGGCCGGCTAGGCCGCAGCACAGGCAGGCGCGGCGGTTCAACCGCATGGGTGTAGGCAGGGCACAGCTTGGCGCGGGGATCGCCGCCAGCGGGGCCGGGCTGGGTAAGGCTGCTCAGGCGCCATCCCTGCGCAAGCCGGACGGGGCTTGCTCAGGCTGCCGGCGTCCACACCACCGGCGCCAGGGCGTAGCCGTCGCCCTCCCGCACGATGTGGCCGGTGGCCGGGAACGGCGCGTGGTAGAAGGAAACCTGCATCCGCTCGGTCGCGGCGAGGTCCAGCATCCGGTGCCGGGTGGCCCGCGCCCCCGCGGCGTCCTGGTCGAATACGGCGGACCAGTCGGGATGGCGGGCGAAGATCAGGGTGTTGTTGGTCACGTCCGACATCACCAGCAGCCTGTCCCGCCCGGACACCACGGCGAAGCAGGTATGCCCCGGCGTGTGCCCCGCTGCCTCGACCGAGGTGATGCCCGGCAGTATTTCCTGGTCCCAGCCGTAGCGCGTCACGTTGGCGGCGATGGGGCCGAACACCCGGCGCACGTTGTCGAAGTTGGGGCGTAGCCCATCCGGCGCCTGCGCCCGCTTGTCGTCGCTCATCCAGTAGTCCCACTCGGGGGCGGGGACCATGACCTCGGCCTGCGGGAACACCGCAGTCCCGTCCTTCAAGCGGTAGCCGTTGATGTGGTCGGCGTGGAAGTGGCTGAACAGCACCACGTCCACTCGCGCCGGGTCGAACCCGGCGGCGCGGAAGTTGGCCATCCAGGTGCCGCTGGTGGGCGCGGCCAGGTCGCCGTTGCCGGTGTCGATCAGCACCAGCTTGCCGCCGGTGTTGATGACCAGGGTGTTGAAGGTGATCGGAAAACGGTCGGTCGGCAGGAAGTTGTCGGCCAGGGCTTGCTTCACGGCCTCGGGCGCGGCGTTCGGGATGAAGCCGTCCAGCGCATGGTAGGCCATGCCGTCGTTGATCGCCGTGACCTGCATGTCGCCGACCCGGTAGCGGAAGAACGCCGGGGCCTGCGCGGCGGCCGGGGGCTGCGCGGCATGGGAGGCGCGTTGGGCCAGGACGGCGCCAGCGGCGGCTCCGGTCCCGATGGCGAACCGTCGTGTGATGAGCATGGTGCAGTCCCCCCGGCGTATCCCGCCGGGGGGGAGGCTAAACTGAAACTGCGGCGGTCCGCTAGCTGGCTGAGGCCGACGCCTCGGCCATGCGCGGGGCCGGTGCGGCGCCCTCGGTGAGCATCTCGATGCGGCCGGTGATCTGGCCGCCATCCTCGACCTGCAGGCGGCGGCAGCGGGCGGTGCCCAGCACCTTGCCGGTGGCGCGCACGATCAGGTTGCCGCGCACGGTCAGGGTGCCGTCGATTACCCCGGCGATCTCGGCGTCATCGACCTCGACCTCGCCCTTGAAGATGCCGCCCTGGGCGATCATCACCTCGGTGGCGTGGATCATGCTGGCCTCGACCGTGCCCTCGACCACCAGGCGCTCGGCGTCGGTGACGGTGCCCTGCAGCGAGATGCCGCGGCCGACCACCAGGGTGCGGCGCTCGGCCGGCTCCCGCACGCGGACGGGCTGCACGCCGGGGCGCGGCGGGACGGCCATGCCCGGGGTCATGCCGGGGGACATGCCAGACGACATGCCCGGGTTCGGCACCGGACCGGGCGGGTTCGGAGCGGGCGACGGCGGAGCAGGGAACGGGGTACGGCCCATGGGGGGAGCCTCCTTTGGCGCGGCGGGACGGAAGGGGGGGACGCCGACGCCGGTATCAGCCGGCGGGCGGGGTGGGGCGGTCGTGGGACTCACGGCGCCTTGCGGCGGGGTTGCGGCAGGGCTGGCCGGGACCGGCGGCTCGGCATCGTCGCCAGCAGGGGAATCGGGTTTGCGGCGCTTGAACAAGGCAGGCCCCCTTTCGAGCAAGCGCGCGCCAAGAACACGGCGGCGTTACCACCGCCTAGCATGAGGCGATGCCGAGGAACAACCCAGGATTGTGCGGCATCGCAATTAAGTTCGGTGCTTATGGACTCAACCTTTAGAAGAACGACACGCGCCGGTTCAGCACGTGCACCATCGCTGCCGTCCCCAGCACGGGCACGAACAGGTTGAGCACCGGCACCACGCTGGCCGCCGCGAGCGCCGCGCCCTGCGCCAGGACCACGAACCGCCGGGCCTGATAGGCCGCCAGGGCGTCGGTCCGGCCCATGCGCCGCATCGCCACGCAGACGAACAGGCCGCGCCCCAGCGCCCAGCCGGTGATGACCCACCCCAGCACCAGCCCGACGCCGGGCAGCAGCACCAGCAGCACCAGCGCCAGGATCTGCAGGGCCAGCACCTGCCCGCCGAGCACCACGCCGTCCCACGCCTGCACCGCCAGCGCCGCACCGCGCGGGTGCGGCAGCTCCGGGTAGAAGCGGCGGTCCACCGCGTCGGCGATGCGGTCGATGTAAAGCGTCGCCACCAGCAGCGCCGCCGGGACGAACAGGTACACCGACAGGAACGCCGTGCCGATGCCGCCGGCCAGCCCGGCCAGCCACGCCAGCCAATGCGGCCAGCCCGGCGCCGCCACCACCGTCTGCAACCCCCAGACCACCGCCGCCAGCACCGCCAGGAACGCCAGCAGCGACAGCGCCAGGCTGCGCAGCACCACGCCCAGGAACACGGGATCGTCCAGTTGCGCCAGCGCGCGGTACAGCGGGGAGAACATGCGGCGAGGTCCTGGGTTGTGGGCGGGCAGGGGTGGATGGTAGGCGGGGTGGATGTTAGGCGCAGCAGCACCCCGGCGCATCCCGCCCCATGCCCGTCTTATGCCCACCTTATAAAGGAACACCCATGTCCGACCCCCGTTTCGACATCCTGGGCATCGGCAACGCCATCGTGGACGTGGTCGCGCCGGCCGGGGACGACTTCCTGTCCCGGCACGACATGCGCAAGGGCGGCATGGCGCTGATCTCGGCGGCGGCGGCGGAGGCGCTGTATGCGGCGATGCCGCCGGGGCAGGAGAGCAGCGGCGGCTCGGCGGCCAACACCTGCGCGGTGGCGGCCGGGCTGGGCGCGCGGGTCGGGTTCCTTGGCAAGGTCGCCGGGGACCAGTTGGGCGGGGTGTTCCGGCACGACATCACCTCGGCTGGCGTTCACTTCCCGACCGCGGCGTTGCAGGGTGGGGCGCCGACGGCGCGGTGCCTGATCGTGGTGACGCCGGATGGGCAGCGGACGATGAACACCTACCTCGGCGCCTGCGTCAGCTTCGGCGGCGCGGACCTGGACGAGGATGCGGTGGCGGGCAGCGCCGTGACTTATCTGGAGGGCTACCTGTTCGACCCGCCGCTGGCCCAGGCCGCCTTTCAGCGGGCCGCCGAGGTGGCGCACCGGGCCGGGCGCCTGGTTGCGCTGTCGCTGTCCGATGCGTTCTGCGTGGACCGGCACCGGGCCGCGTTCCAGGCGCTGGTGCGCGACGGCGTGGACATCCTGTTCGCCAACGAGGCCGAGCTGTGCAGCCTGTATGAGGAGAACGAGTTCGATGCCGCCGCCGCCCGGGCTGGGCGGGACGTGGCGTTGGCGGTGCTGACCCGGGGCGAGGCCGGCAGCGTGGTGCTGCGCGGCGCCGAGCGCGTGGAGGTGCAGGCGGCCCCGGTGCAGGTGGTCGATACGACGGGGGCGGGCGATGCCTATGCCGCCGGGTTCCTGGCGGCCCACGCGGCGGGGCGCGGCCTGCCGGCCTGCGGACGCCTGGGCAGCCTGGCGGCGGCGGCGGCGATCAGCGCTTACGGCGCGCGCCCGAGGGTGGACCTGCGGGCGATGGCGGCCTTGGTCGCGTAGGCTGCCTGCCGGTTCCGGGAACCGCGTTCCAGGAACCAAAATGCGGGCGGTTCGTTCGGGGTGCCAGGTCGCGCCTGGCGGGCGCCATTGAATTCAGCGGGATGGCACATCCTGTCGAGTGGAGGAGTGCTTATGGGGAAGTTCCTGCTGGTGTCTGCGGCAACCTTGGGCTTGGCGGCCGGGCCAGCCTTGGCTCAGACGTCGCCCGCCGCCCCTTCGACTCCGCCGCCTGTTGCAGGTTCTGGCACGCCGGATGCCACTCCGGGCATGACCGGGATGCGGCCGCTGCGCGGTCAGCAACGGCAGGCCGTCGGGATGCACCGGGCCACGCCGGCATCGACGAAGCCGGACAAAGCCGGCAGCGCCCACCGTGCCCCGGCCAGCCAGGCGCAGGATGCCGGCGTCGATGCGCCGCGCACCGGTGACTACCGCGGCGGCGCCGGCTCACCGAGCAGCACCCAGGCCAGCAATATCGACCGCAAGGACACGCGGTCCGATATCGCGCCGCGCCTGCCTGATCCGGGTGCGGCGGCCAACA
Organism: uncultured Acetobacteraceae bacterium; assembly: GCA_964243265.1. Taxonomy (GTDB): domain Bacteria; phylum Pseudomonadota; class Alphaproteobacteria; order Acetobacterales; family Acetobacteraceae; genus DASWOJ01. The sequence goes on from CAXTFY010000035.1 coordinate 11,621, forward strand.
CGCCGCAGGACCTTTTGCAGGTGGCCCAGCGTGCCCTGGCGTCCAACCATACCGGCGCTGCACAAGAAGCCTTGGAGCGGGCGGAAACCCGTGTCCTGACGCGGTCCACCGACCCCAGCGCGGCTGGGGCGCCCGACTCGGGTTCGATGGTCCAGTCGATCGGTGCCGCACGGCGTGCGCTTGCGACGCGGGACATTCCTGGGGCGCGTGCCGCCATTGCCGCCGCACTGGCCGGCAGCTAACCGCAAGCCTCCAGTCCTCCGCGTCGCCGCTCGGTTTGTCGTGCCGCCCGGCACGACGCCGATGGCTGGCCTTTTGGTTCGAAAGACGCTGTTGATGTTTATCGGTCATGGTTCCCCCATGACCGATGTCGTGACCTGCTTGATCGAAGGCCTTGGGCACCAGCGTGCCGGCCGTGTTGACCTTGCGGAAACGATCTACTGCGATGTTTTGCGGCGTGAGCCGGACCAGCCGAACGCCCTGTACCTATACGGCTTGCTGAAGTTGCAGGGCGGTCGCGCCGCCGAGGCTGCCGATCTTTTGCAGGCCGCCGCTCACCACCGGGATGATGCGGAGGTGCGGCTTCATTTGGCTCGCGCCCACATCGCCGCTGACAATCCTGGCGCGGCATTGGCTGCTGTGGATCAGGCGCTCGCCGCGGGTGCGTCCCGGGCGGAGGCATTCTACCTCCGCGGCACGGCGCAGAGCGCGCTGCTCCGGTCACTGGACGCGGTCGAAGCCTTGTCGGAGGCGGTCCGGATCGATCCGCGCCATGCTGCGGCCCGACTCAATCTCGGCAACGCCGAGGCCGACCTTGACCGGTGGGATGACGCTGAACGGGACATCCGTGCCGCGATTGCGACCGACCCGGCGCTGGTCGAGGCGCATGCCAGCCTCGGCTTCGTCCTGACGGCTCAAGGCAGGCTGGCCGATGCAGTGGCCGCCTGCCGGACTGCGATCACGCTCGACCCGCTTTCTGCCGAGGCGCATTGGAACCTTGCGACGGCATTGCTGCTCGATGGCGATTACGAGCTGGGCTTTAAGGAGTACGAGTGGCACCGGAAGCACCGGCTGTTTCGACGGTACTGGCGCGACCTGCCGGGCCAGGCCTGGGATGGGGAGTGCCTGGCGGGGCAGACCGTGCTGGTCCATGCAGGGCAAGGCATGGGCGACACGATCCAGTTGGCCCGCTACATGCCGGAGCTTGCAGCCCGGGGCGCCCGCGTTGTCCTTGCTTGCAGCCGCCCGTTGCTGCCGCTTCTTCGCCATCAGGCGGGCATCGATTTGGTCGTGGCGCGTGACGAGCCGCTTCCCCAGTACGATGTCTGGGTCGACCAGATGAGCCTGCTGCGCCTGCTTGGCGTGAGGCCGGGCAATATTCCCGGGGCGGGTGGCTACCTTGTGCCCGACCCCGGGCTGAAAGCTGAATGGGCAGGGCGTCTGCAAGGCCGCAGGGTCGGCTTCGCCTGGGCCGGCAACCCGCAGCACACCAATGACCACCGCCGCTCCCTCCCGCTTGAGGCCGCTGAACGGATCGCTTGCCCGGGCATGGTCAGCCTTCAAGTCGGCGCCCGTGCCGGTGAGGCCTACGCGCTCGATATCCTCGACGTGTCGGGCGCTTTGGTCGATTACGGTCAGACTGCGGCGCTGGTTGCCTCGCTCGATCTGGTCATCAGCGTGGACACCTCCGTCGCCCACCTTGCCGGTGCGCTTGGAATCCCAACGCTGCTGCTCCTGCCTGCCACGCCTGATTGGCGCTGGATCGCCGGGCGGCCGGATACGCCCTGGTACGAGTCCGTCACCCTGGTCCGGCAACGCCGGGCCGGTGATTGGACGGACGTTGTGGAGACCGTCCGGGAGCTGGTCGCGGAACGGGTGGCTTAATCCCGGTTGGGCCGCTTTGGCTGCCTTATGCGGCCTTGTCGGTTTGGCGGCTCCTGGATTGCCGCGTCGCAAGCGCTGCTCGCAATGACAGATGGGGCAATGACAGGCGGGGGCAGGGGCAGAACGGTCATCACGAAAGGGCGTTGGGACTATTCGCTCAGGGCTTTGGCCGCCGCCATCACCTCGGCGGCGTGGCCTGGCACCTTCACCTTGCGCCAGAT
>CAXTFY010000035.1:13825-21848 GCA_964243265.1 uncultured Acetobacteraceae bacterium
TGGCCGCCGCCATCACCTCGGCGGCGTGGCCTGGCACCTTCACCTTGCGCCAGATGCGGGCGATGCGGCCGGCCTTGTCCACCAGCACCGTGCTGCGGTCGATGCCCATGTAGGTCTTGCCGTACATCGACTTCTCGGCCCACGCGCCATACGCCTCCACCACGCCGCCAGCGTCGGAGGCGAGCGGGAACGTGAGGCCATACTTCTCGGCGAACCGGTCGATGGGCTTGATCGCGTCCTTGGACACGCCGATGACCTCGACGCCAATGCCGCCGAGGTCGCCGAGCGCCTCCTGGAACGCCTGTGCCTCCTTGGTGCAGCCCGGCGTGTCGGCCTTTGGATAGAAGTAGAGCACGAACGGCCGGCCCTGCATCGCGGCCAGGCTGACCGTCCGTCCGCCGCTGGCCGGCATCTCGAACGCCGGTGCGGCGTCACCCTCGGCAATGCTCATTGCGGAACCCCTATGTGCGTGATGAACGCGGCGCGGACTTCCGCCGCCGTCCGGTCCAGGGTGGCACGCAGCGCAGGCAGATCAACCCCGGCGTTGCATACCCGCACCAGCGCTTGGACTGCGGGCGACGGCAGCTCCTTGGCGTGGCGGCCGACGGTGATGCGGACCATGCTCTGCACGGTGCGCCACAGCCGGTCCGCGGCGATCAGCATGGCCGCATCTGCCTCGGGCAGGGCGCCAGCGTCTGCCAAGGCGCGCAACGCGACGCCGGTATGCTGGCAGCCGCCCTGTTGAAAGCTTGGCCGCACGCCGTGAACGAGCTGCAGGGTCTGGGCGATGAACTCCACCTCCAGCCCGCCGCCGGGCCGCAGCTTGACATCCCACGGGCCGGAGGCCGGCAGGTCCCGCAACAGCCGCCCGCGCATCGCGGCCGCGTCGGCCCGGGTCACGTCGGCATCGCGCGGCCCGGCGACCGCCTCGGCGATGGCGCGCTCTACCCGGGTGCGGATGGCGGGGCCGCCGGCCACGACGCGGGCACGGGTCAGCGCCATGCGCTCCCAGGTCCAGGCGTTGTTGGCGTGATACTGCTGGAAGGCCGGCAGCGACACCGCGACTGGTCCCTTGTTGCCCGAGGGGCGCAGCCGCATGTCCACGTCATAGAGCGATCCCTCCAACCCTGGCGCGGTCAGCGCGCCGATGTAGGCGTGCGCGGCGCGGATGAACCACTGGCTGGACGGGACGGGGCGGCGGCCGACGCTCTCGGTCACGCTGGCGGGATGGCGGTAGACCAGCATCAGGTCCAGGTCGGACCCGGCCATCATCTCCCGGCTGCCGGCCTTGCCCAGCGCCACCACGGCCATGTCGCCGCCGCGCACGGAGCCATAGCGGCTACGGTGCTCGTCCAATACTGCCGGAAGCAGGGCGGACAGCGCGGCGTCGGCCAGGCGGGTGCGGTCCAGCCCGGCCTGGTCCACGTCCAGCCAGCCCTCCATCTGCGCGACGCACAGGCGGAACTCCTCCGCCCGGACCTCGCGGCGGGTGATGGCCAGGATGTCCTCCAGCCCTTGCGCGCCGGCCAGGCGGCTGGACAGGGTGCGGGCCGGGTCGTTGGCGGTGGGGGTGAGCAGGCCCTCCAGCGCCGCCGGCACGCGGGCCAGGTGGTCGGCCAGGGACGGGGCGGCGCCCAGCACGGCGGCGATGCGGCCCAGCAGCGCCGGGTTGCGCTGGACCATGGACAGCAGCGGCACCCCGGCCGGCAGGCGGGACAGCAGCGCATCCAGCCGGTTGAAGGCGGCGTCCGGGTCGGCCTGCGCCGCCACCTGCTGCAGCAGGGACGGCAGCACCGCGTCCATCAGCTCGCGGGAACGGGTGGAGCGCAGCGCCCGCAGCCGGCCGGCCTGCCAGCCGCGCAGGGTGGCGATCATGCCGGACAGGTTGTGGAACCCCAGCCCGGCAAGCGCCGCCATCGTCTCCGGCGGGTCGTCCATGCCGCTCAGGTCCAGGGTTGGCGTTGCGGCCGGCAGGTCCGGCACCGCCTCGAATACCTCGGCGTAGCGGGCCGATACGCGCGCCAGGTGGTGCAGCAGATGCGCCGTAAGGGCGTTGCTGTCGGCGCAGCCCATGAAGACGGCGAACCGCTGGAGTTCCGCGGGCTTTGCCGGCAGGGCGTGGGTCTGCCGGTCGGCGACCATCTGCAGGCGGTGCTCGGCGCGGCGCAGGACGCGGTAGGCGACGGTCAGCTCGGCGCAGGCCCGGCGCGGCAGGTGCCCGGCGCGGGCCAGGCGGCGCAGCGCGCCCAGGGTGGTGGGATCGCGCAGCCCGGGGTCGCGCCCGCCCCACACCAACTGCAGCGTCTGCGCGGCGAACTCGACCTCCCGGATGCCGCCGTGGCCCAGCTTGAGATCGAAGCCCGCCAGGTCCGGCAGCCGGTCCGGGTCGGTCGCGGCCAGGGCCTGGCCGGCGCCGATGCCCTTATGGGCGTTGATCCGCCGCTTCATGGCGTGGATGTCGGCGATGGCGGCGAAGTCCAGCCCGCGCCGCCATACAAAAGGCCGGATCGCCTGCAAGAACCCGGTGCCAACGGCGAGGTCGCCGGCCACCGGCCGCGCCTTGATCATCGCGGCGCGTTCCCAGTTCTGGCCCATGCTCTCGTAATAGGCGATGGCGGCGGGCAGGGCGACGGCGGGGGGCGTGGCGGCGGGATCAGGACGCAGCCGCAGGTCGGTGCGGAAAACATAGCCGTTGGCGTCGCGCGTCTCCATGATGGCAACCAGGGCGCGTGCGGCGCGTGTGAATACAGCCCCCAGGGTGTCGCCGCGGCCGGGCTGGGCTTCAGGGGCGTATAGCAGGATGAGGTCGATATCGCTGGAGTAGTTCAACTCGCGTGCGCCAAGCTTGCCCATGCCCAGGACCACCAGGCCGCACCCGTGTTCCGGCTGCGCGGGGTCGGGCAATGCGATCTCCCCGGCGTCGTGGGCGGCGCGCATCAGGTGGGCGATGGCCAGGCGCAGCGTGCGCTCCGCCAGGTCGGACAGGGCGGCGGTGACCTGGGCCTGGCCCCAGAGGCCGCCGATGTCGGCGATGGCGGCGATCAGGGCGACTTGGCGCTTGGCTTGGCGCGCCGCGGCGGCGACCTGCGCGCGAGGGGCGGTGAACGGGACGGCGGCCAGCGCGTGCATGGCTTGCGCCACCGCCGGGTCCGGGCCGTGCGCGGCCACCTGCAACAGGGTCTCGGCCTCGCGCAGCAGCAGGTCGGACAGGTAGGGGCTGCCGCCGCCCAGCGCGGCCAGGACCGCGGCGCCCTCGGCCGTCGCGGCCAGCGCCGCCTGCCGGTCGCCCAAGGCGGCATAGCGCTCGATCAGCCGTTCGGCGGCGGCTGGGTCGGCGGCGTGCGGCCATGAGCGGCGGAGCCAAGGTCGAGGCCAAGGTCGAGGTTCGTCCATCGACGGCCAGCGTTGCGGGCGAACCGCCGCCCCGTCAACCGGCGGCTGCGCGGCCGGGCCGGATGGGGCGGCGGCTGGGCAGCGTGTGCCACTGGATTGCCCTGGCGGCGCTTGCGTTGGTGGTGTTCTCGGCGGTGGGGGCGGGGGCGTTGTTCTGGCGGATGTCGCGGGCGCCGCTGGACGTGACCTGGCTGGTGCGGCAGGCCGAGGCCCGGCTGAATGCCCCAGGCAGCCCGTCGCGCTTCGGCATCGGGCGCGCGACCGTGCAGTGGCTGGCCTTTACGCATGGTGCCGGCCAGGGCTTCGAGGTGCAGGCGCAGGACCTGCGGGTCGGCGCGGCCGGGTCCGAGGCGCTGCTGGCCGGCGAGGCGCGGGTGCGGCTCTCGCCGGGTGCGCTGCTGATTGGCAAGGTCGTGCCCCGGTTGGTCGTGCTGGATGGGCTGCGGCTGCGCCTGGTTCGGGAGCGGGACGGCAGGGTCCGCCTCGACACGGGCGGTCCGCTGGACGAGCTGGGCGGCGCGGCCCCGGCAGACAGCATCGCCGACATGCTCGCCCTGCTCCGGCGGCCCGCCGGCACCGATGCGTCGCTTTCCGGCGCGGGCATGCAGCAGTTGCGGCTGGTGCGGCTCCACGATGCGTCCGTAGAGGTGCGGGACCTCGAGCTGGGCGCCGTCCTGCGCCTGGACGACGCGGCCGCCAACCTGGTGCGGCAGCCTGGCGGCGGGGTGACCGGCACGGCGGATGCACGCTTGGCCGTGGATGACGTCGCGGCCACGCTGCACCTGCGCGCCGAACTCGGCGAGGCCGGGGCCGGCACCCGGATGGAGGCCACGCTGACGCCGGTGTCGCCGGCGGCGCTGGCCCAGGCGGCGCCGGCGTTGGCGCAGTTGGCCCTGCTGGACGTGCCGGTCCGGGCCGCGGCGACGCTGGACCTGCTGCCTGACCTGGAGCCGCGGGCCGTGTCCATCCAGGCAGCCGCCGGCGCCGGCCGCGTGCGGACGCTGACGGCGGAGGTCCCGTTCGAGTCGTTCGTGCTGGAGGCCGGCGCCAAGTGGGCCGGCAGCCGGCGATGGGGCCGGCCCGACGAGGTGGACGTGACGCGGTTCCAGACGGTGATCGCCTCGCCGAGCGGCGGCTGGTCCAGCACGGTCGCGGCCTCGGCCCATGCCGCGTGGGCCGGGCCGGGCGTCCGGGTGGACGTGACGGCCAGCGTGGACCATGCCGTGGTGGCCGACATGCCGGCGCTGTGGCCGGTGGCGTGGAGCGGCCATATCCGCCCGTGGCTCACGGACAACCTGACCGGCGGGACCGTGCGGGATGGCCACTTCAGCGGGACTGTGCAGGTCGGCGCGGACGGGTCGGGCGCAAGGCTGGTTTCTGGCAGCGGCGTGCTGCTGGGCGATGACATGACGATCAACTGGCTGCGCCCGGTGCCGCCCATCGAGCACGCGCAGGCGGTGCTGACGCTGGTGAACCCGGACCTGCTGGAGATCACGCTGCCGACCGCGCGGCAGGGCGCGGCGCAACTGTCCAACGGGCTGGTCCGCATCAAGGGGCTGTCGGTCAAGGATCAGGACCTGGCGCTGTCCGCCAACGTGGCGGCCACCGTGCCCGATGTGCTGGACCTGCTGCGGCATCCACGGCTGAACCTGCTGAGCCGGCATCCGATCCCGATCCAGCGGCCGGCCGGCGCCCTGCTGGGCAGCCTGGCCATCGCCATGCCGCTGGAGGACCACATGACGTTCGACGACGTGCAGGTCCATGCCAAGGGCGGGCTGAGCGGCCTGCGGCTTGGCGGGGTCTTGGCCGGGCGGGACCTGGACCATGGCGAGCTGACGTTCGATGTCACCAAGAAGGCGCTGCAGGCGTCGGGGCAGGCCGAGATCGCGGCGATCCCGGCGGCGGTGACGCTGGACATGGACTTCACCCCCGGCCCGGGGTCGCAGGCGACGCGGCGCGCGACGGCGGCGGGCCGGGCCACGGCGCCGCAGCTTGCGTCGGCCGGGCTGGACCCCGGCAGCATCATGGGCGCCGGGCAGGCTGGTTTTCAGGTCGGCTATACCGAGCGGCGCGATGCCTCGGCGGAGGTGGCAGTGCAGGCCGACCTACGCGACGCCGCATTGTCGCTGGCGGGATGGAGCAAGGCGCCGGGCCAGCCGGCCACGGCCGGGGCGCGGCTGGTGCTGCGGGGCGGGCACCTGCAGGGCATTCGCGACCTGCAGGCGCAGGGGCCTGGGATGCAGGTGCAAGGCCGGGCGGAGATGGTCGGCGACCGTCTGGGCCACCTGGTGCTCGACCCGATCCAGCTTGGCGCCACGCGGGGGCGGGGCGACATCGTGCTGCCGGGCGGTCCGAACGAGCCGGTCCGCGCCACGCTGGACGGCGCCGTGCTGGACCTCGCGCCGCAACTGGCCCGTAAGCCGGCCTTGCCGGTGCTTCGCCGCGTCGTTGCGCCGGATTCGCGCGGTACGCCCTGGGTCGCCGACGTGCGGTTCGACAAGGTGCTGCTCTCGGAGGGGCGCAGCATCGGCGGCCTGATTGCCCACGCGGAGAACGACGGGCGCCGGGTCAGCGTCGTTCACGCCACGTCGAGCGGGCCGGAGCGGCTGCAACTGGACATCGTGCCGCACGGCAGCGGGCGCCAGGTCAGCCTGCGGTCGGCCGATGGCGGCGGGCTGGCGCAGGCGCTGGATTTGACCTCCACCCTGCAGGGCGGGGTGCTGGCGGTCGAGGCGGAGTATGATGACACCAAGCCCGATCCGCCGCTGTCCGGCACGGCCAAGCTGTCCGACTTCCACGTCCGCAACGCCCCGGGGATCGGCAAGCTGCTGCAGGCGCTGACGGTGTACGGGATCAGCGAGGCGATGAGCGGACCCGGCCTGGCGTTCAGCCAACTGACCGCCCCGTTCCGGTGGGAGGGCGGCGTGCTGACGTTGCAGGAGGCGCGGGCGTTCAGCAACTCGCTCGGGCTGACGGCGCATGGACGGATCGACACTGGGGCGAAGATGGTGGACCTGCAGGGCACCGTCGTGCCGGCCTATGCGCTGAATGCGGCGCTGGGCCGGCTGCCGATGATTGGGGGACTGTTCTCGGCCGAGCGGGGTGGCGGGCTGCTGGCGCTGGGGTTCAGCTATCGCGGGGATGCGGCGAACCCGGCGGTGTCGGTCAACCCACTGTCGGCCTTGACGCCGGGGTTCCTGCGGGGGTTGTTCAAGGTGTTCGATTAGGGGACCTGTTGATGCCCGCCCTGACAGACGTGCGTGCGATCCTGTTCGACGTGTTCGGCACCGTGGTGGACTGGCGCGGCAGCCTGATCCCGGAGCTGACGGCCTGGGGGCAGGCGCATGGGCATGCGGCGGATTGGACGGGGCTGGTCGATGCTTGGCGGGGCGGATACGCGCCGAGCATGGACCGGGTGCGCCGGGGGGAGCTGCCGTGGACCAACCTGGATGGGCTGCACCGGGCGACGCTGGCCGACATCGCGCCGCGGTTCGGGCTGACGGGGCTTTCGGAGGCGGAGATGGAGTGGGTCAACCAGGGGTGGCACCGGCTGCGGCCCTGGGCCGATTCGGTGCCGGGGTTGCGGGCGCTGCATCCGCGGTATGTCCTGGGGCCGCTGAGCAACGGCAACGTGGCGCTGCTGGTCGATATGGCGCGGGCGGCCGGGCTGCCGTGGGACGTGATCCTGTGCGCGGAGGTGTTCGGGCATTACAAGCCCGACTCCGAGACCTATCTGGGGGCGTGCCGGCTGCTGTCGCTTGATCCGGGGCAGGTGATGCTGTGCGCGGCGCATAACAGCGATCTGGCGGCGGCGCAAAGGTTGGGGCTGCGGACGGCGTTTGTCGCGCGGCCGACGGAGTACGGGCCGCTGCAGGTGCGGGACTTCGCAGCTGAGGGCGAGTGGGACGTGGTGGCGGCCGACATGCAGGACTTTGCGGCGAGGATGGTGGGCTGAGGGCGAAGTCCCTTCGGACAGAGGGGCGACCGATGAGGCGTCGTTGCATGGATGCTGCCGGTGGCGCCGCAGCTTGGCAGAAGGCGTCCGGCTATACGAAGCGGTCTCCGGCCGAGGTAGCCATCGGCAGGCTCAGGCAGGTGACCGGCGACGGGCGGCGCTCGCCCATGGACGAGCGCCGGACGACCGAGGTGGACATCGCCGTCCACGTACTCAACCGCGTTCCAAGCAGGCTTGCGCGGTTTGGCATGGCCGCAGGCCATCTGTGTGGCAAGCCGCGCAAGCCTGCTTAGGTTTTCATCCCTGCGCAAACCTGCAGAAGTTTGCTTAGAGTTAGGACGCCTGATCTCCGTCCGTATTGCCTGAACCACAGCAGGGGCTGGAATAGCTGCGCCTACACGCAAACCCCGTGCAACATGGCTTTCCGGGCGTTCGCCTGCTTCGCCGCAGCGCTGATGAGCCTCAAATTGAAGCTGAAACCTTGCTTTTGGACTCTGACATAACTTGACGAAATGGCCATGGAGCAATCGATCATTAGCTGTATAACAAGTCCCGTCAGACTGAATAGCATGTCTGCACGGGTCAACGATAGTTGAAAATCGGAAGACTCGAGAAAGCCGCTAAAGGAGCGAAAGTCATGAATGGCACGATGGTTAAATCTGTTCTCGATGAGAC
>CAXTFY010000036.1:0-944 GCA_964243265.1 uncultured Acetobacteraceae bacterium
GCGTCGTCGCCTGCGCCGCCTCGGCGATGATCTGCCGCGCCCGGTTGGTCAGGTCAGCCCGGTCCCAGTCAAAGAACACCAGGTAGGTGCGGTTCTGCGGCTGTACCACCGGCGGGGGAGCTTCCACCGGCGGGGGCACGGTGTTGAAGGCGTAGCGCAGGCCAACCAGGAGGCTGTGGTTGTAATCGTTGCCCGAGAAGTGGGCGGTGGCACGTCCAATCTGCAGCGGCGTGGAGGCGGTTGCGGGCGCAATGATGGGCCCGCCGAAGTTGACGGGGTCAGACAGGCCCAGGAAGCGGTATTCCGCGGTCACCGCCAGGCCCGGCACTGCGGGGATCGGGAACGCCGCGCCCACGATGGCCTGGTAGGCGAAGCTGCCCCGCGTGCCGCCGAGGTTCGACGCGATCGGACCAAACTGGTCAACCTCCGCCGTATGCTCCCGCAGCGCCTCAAACTGATAGCCGACGCCCACACCGATGTATGGGGTAACCGGGAACGGTATGAAGGCCAGTCCCAGCACGTTCGGATCGAAGTCATACAGCACGTTACCCATCGCGCCGTATTTCTCTTCCTTCCCGTTCTGCCGCAGCACGTTGACGCCGGAGCCGCTGGGCCGACCGTTGTTGCTCAGCGAGTTGTAGCGGTAGCTGCCCTCCACCTCCAGCCGCAGGCCGTTGCCCAGGCCATAGCCGACGCTGGCAAGCCCAGTGGCGCCGGGATCGTAGCTGAGCTGCGGACGCGCTACGGTCGGAACGAACCCGTTGGTCGCGCCGGCATTGTACCGCTCGTTCTGCAAGAAGTTCACGCCAGCGCCGGCACCGATATACAGGCCGTTGATCGCCTCGGCCCGCGCACCTAGCGGACCTGCAACAGTCAGGAGGGTGGCGGCGAGTAGGGCACGCTTCATGGCTTTGATCCCGGGATAATCTGCTAAGGCCGGCATG
>CAXTFY010000036.1:954-21817 GCA_964243265.1 uncultured Acetobacteraceae bacterium
CATACCGGTGCGCGTTCCCGCAAGTCAAACAGGCGTGTTGCCGTATGATCACAGTCCCACTGTCGGGACCAAGGTTTGGGCTGCCCACAGGCCGGACTGCTGCAACCCAGCGTCATCAGGCCGGGAAGGTGGCCTCGGCAACCTCCGGCTCACGCGCAGTTCCCGGACGGCTGCGGCGCTCGGCCATGAAGCCATCGAACTCAGCCTTGTCGCGGGCGCGGCGCAGGCGCTCCAAGTAGTCCGCGAACTCCCGCTTCTCCTCCTCCAGCCGGCGCAGGGTCTCGGCCCTATAGTTGTCGAACGCCTGGTTGCCGGTATTGGCCCCTGAGGCGTCGGCGCGCAGGTTGAACCACTGGCCTGGGCCAACTGACCGGCTGGCCATGGACCGCAGGCGGCCTGTCCAAGCCAAATATGTTAGGATGGCCAGCCCGACAGGCCAGAACAGCCAGAAGCCGAGCAACGTTGCCGCAATCCAAGCCGGGCGGCCTAACTCGTCCATTTTGGTCAGCATCGCAAACCTCCAGTGTAAGTGAGTGATACATACACCGAAGCCGGTCGTTGGCCAGTGCCGGGATCGCACGGTCGCGTGACCTGCCCGCACGTTCATCACCGTGCATCGATGGCCTGTGCCTTCCATTCGCCGGGGCGCCCAGAGTCCCCGGGGGATGACATCCCAGGCGTCGCATCGCCCGGACGCGTTGGTGGCCAGACGCCGCATTGGCAGTGGGCGCGGTGCCTGCGGGTTGCGGACTGGTCCTTTGCGTCCCTCGTGGACCCACCATAGTAAGTCGCCATACTCAGGCTGATTGTGCCCGTGGATGCCGGCCTGCGTTGCAGCGCGGGCCTGCGTTGCCTCATGTGATCACGTAGAGTTGCCCCATGCAGGGCGTGTGGATCGCGGTGCGGCACCGTCCTTGCCTTTATTGATCGGCTCGCACTCGTCGAGCACCTGCCCCTTGTGGCTGTAGCGATGGTGAATGATCTATGGACATAACGCCCGGGCACGAGCGGCTGGAAGTCGCTCCATCCCAGCAATCGCCGGTGCCGCCGCCTCGCCCGGACCGTGCGGTCCCGCGGCAAGGGCGATCCCGGCGTCTTGGCCGCAACGTCCTGGTCGCCGTAGCCGTGATCGCTGCCACAGCAGGCATCGCACGCTGGCAGCATGTCTGGCCGTTCAAGGCGCCGGCCCAGGTCGCCGGCCCGCCGCCAGCGGTGCCGGTCACCTTGGCGAAGGTGAAGACGCAGGCGGTGCCGATCTGGCTGACCGGCCTTGGCACCGTGCAGGCCTACAACACCGTCACCATCCGCGCCCGGGTCGATGGCCAGTTGGTGCGTGTCGCCTACACCGAGGGCCAGGACGTGAAGCAGGGCGACCTGCTGGTCGAGATCGACCCGCACCCGTACGAGGCTCAGCTTGCCCAGGCGCAGGCCAAATTTGCCCAGGACACGGCGACGCTGAAGGACGCGCAACTGAACCAGCAACGCTACGTCAACCTGGTCGCCAAGCAGGACGTAGCCAAGTCCACGCTGGATACGCAGGAGGCGACCGTCCTGGCCGGCCAGGCGCTGGTCCAGGCCGATCAGGCTGCCATCGTCTATGCCGGGGTGCAGTTGGGCTACACGAAGATCATGGCGCCGATCAGCGGTCGGACTGGCGAGCGCCTGGTGGATCAGGGCAACATCGTCCACGCTGCCGACAACGGCGGTTTGGTCGTCATCACGCAACTGCAGCCGATCTCGTTGATCTTCAGCCTGCCGCAGGATGCGCTGGGCAAGGTGCAGGCGGCGATGCGGGCCTCGAAAGGGCCCTTGCAGGTGCAGGCGTTCGGCCGTGATGCCTCGAAGCCGCTGGCGGTTGGCAAGCTGGACCTGATCAACAACCAGGTGAACCAGCAGACCGGCACGGTGGACCTGAAGGCGTCCTTCCCCAACGACGACAATGCGCTTTGGCCGGGCCAGTTCGTCACCGGCCAGGTGCAGCTCTCCGTGCGGCAGGACGGGATCACTGCCCCGGCCTCCGCCGTGCAGCGCGGGCCGAACGGCACGTTCGTGTTCACCGTGGGTCCGGACAACAAGGCCAAGCTGCAGCCGGTCGATGTCGCGCTGACCCGGGAGGGCATGGCGCTGATCGACAAGGGGGTGAATCCCGGCGACACCGTCATCACCGAGGGCCAGTTCAAGGTGAAGCCAGGCGTGGCCGTGCGGAATGCCAGCCCCGAGGACGCCGAGAAGCACGATAGCGGCGCGCAAACCACCGAGACGGACTCTAAGAAGTGAACCCATCCGCCGGCTTCATCCGCCGCCCGATCGCCACGGCCCTGCTGGCGATGGCGATGCTGCTGCTGGGCATTGTCGCTTACCCGCTGCTGCCGGTCGCACCGCTGCCGCAGGTTGACTTCCCGACCATCCAGATCACCGGCACGCTGCCCGGCGCCAGCCCGGAGACCATGGCGAGCAACGTCGCCACGCCGCTGGAGCGGCAGTTCTCACTGATCCCCGGCCTGGATCAGATGACCAGCACCAGCGCGCTGGGTACCACGCAGGTTACCCTGCAATTCGACCTGACCCGCAACATTGACGCGGCGGCGACCGACGTGCAGGCGGCCATCAACGCCGCCACCGGGCAGTTGCCGAGCAACCTGCCGAACCCGCCGACCTACAAGAAGGTCAACCCGGCCGACGCGCCCATCCTGGTTATGTCGCTGTCGTCCGATACCCTGCCCATCGAGCAGGTGAACGACTACGCCGACAACATCCTGGCGCAGCAGCTTTCGCAGATCAGCGGCGTCGGCCTGGTGTCGATCAACGGCACGCAGAAGCCGGCGGTGCGGGTGCAGGTCGATCCCGCCCGCCTGGCCGGCGTCGGGCTGGGCATGGAGGATGTGCGCAACGCCATCACCAATGCCACGGTCAACTCCCCCAAGGGCACCTTCGATGGCAGCACCCAGAGCTTCACCGTCTATGACAACGACCAGCTCATGTCGGCGGAGCCGTGGGGCGACATCATCGTCGCCTACCGCGGCGGCAAGCCGATCCGGGTGCGCGACATCGGCGACGCGGTGAACGGGCCGGAAAACACCAAGCTCGCCGCCTGGGCCTACACCGACACCCGCGCCGGCGGGGACGCGCCTGCCAAGCGCGCCATCGTGCTGGCGGTCAGCAAGCTGCCCGGCGCCAACGTGATCGACACCGTCGAGCGCGTGAAGGCCGCTATGCCCCGCCTGCAGGGCGCCATCCCGCCCTCGGTTGAGGTCACCATCCTCACCGACCGCACGCAGACCATCCGCGCCTCGGTCGAGGACGTGCAGTTCACGCTCATGCTGACCATTGCCCTGGTGGTGATGGTGATCTTCGTGTTCCTGCGCAACGTGGCCGCGACGATCATCCCCAGCGTGACGGTGCCGCTGGCGCTGATGGGGACGGCGGCGGTGATGTACATCGTCGGGTTCAGCCTGGATAACTTGAGCCTGATGGCGCTGACGATCGCGGTCGGCTTCGTCGTCGATGACGCCATTGTCGTGCTGGAGAACATCTACCGGTATGTCGAGGAAGGCATGCCGGTCCGCGAGGCCGCCTTCAAGGGCGCCGGAGAGATCGGCTTCACGGTGATTGCCATCAGCGTGTCGCTGATCGCGGTGTTCATCCCCCTGCTGCTGATGGGCGGCATCGTCGGGCGGTTGCTGCGCGAATTCGCGATGACGGTCAGCATCACCATCGCGCTCTCGGTGGTCGTGTCGCTGACGCTGACGCCGATGCTGTGCTCGCGGTTCCTGAAGGACACCACGCACCAGCAGCACGGCAAGCTGTACCAGATTTCGGAGCGCGGCTTCGATTGGCTGCTGGCGCGCTATGCCGGGGCGTTGGAGGTGGCGATGCGCTACCGCTTCATCACCCTATTGACGTTCTTCGCCACGCTGGGCCTGACGGCGTTCCTGTTCATCACCATCCCGAAGGGCTTCTTCCCGCAGCAGGACACCGGGTTCATCTACGGCCAGGCCATCGGACCCGAGGACTCCTCGTTCGGCCAGATGTCCGGGCGCATGCTGGCGCTGGGTAAGATCATCAAGAAGGACCCGGACATCAGCAGCATGGCGTTCGCGCTGGGCACCACGTCGTTCAACCAGGGCAACTTCTACATCAACCTGCGGCCACAGACCGAGGGTCGGACGGCTACGGCGGACGACATCATCGGCCGGCTGCGCGCGACGACGGCGGGGGTGCCGGGCGTGACGTTGTACTTGCAGTCGCTGCAGGACATCCGGGTTGGCGGGCGGCTGTCGCGCACGCAATACCAATACACCCTGACCAGCCCGGAGCTGAACGACCTGATGCTCTGGGCGCCGCGCATCCTCGACAAGATGCGGGGCATCTCGCTGCTGACGGACGTGACGTCGGACCAGCAGACCAACGCCCCGGCTGCGACGCTTACCATTGACCGCGACCAGGCATCGCGCTTCGGCATCAACCCGGCGCTGATCGATGCGACTATCTATGACGCGATCGGCCAGCGCGAGGTGACACAGTATTTCACCCAACTCAACGCCTACCATGTGATCGAGGAGGTGTCTCCGGCCCTACAGGCCAGCCCAGCCTTGCTGGACGAGCTTTACTTGCTATCCCCGGTCACCGGCGGGCAGGTGCCGCTGTCGCTGCTGGTCAAGCAGGATACGTCGCACACCAACGCGCTGAACATCAGCCATCAGAGCCAGTTTCCGGCCATCACCATCTCCTTCAACTTGGCGCCCGGCGCGTCATTGGGCGAGGCGACGAAGCTGATCGACGCGGCAGAGGCGTCGATGAACGTGCCCTCCACCCTGAGCGGTGGGTTCCAGGGCACGGCGCAGGCGTTCCAGAGCAGCCTGTCCACCCAGCCGTACCTGATCGCGGCGGCGCTGGTGGCCGTGTACATCGTGCTGGGCGTGCTGTATGAGAGCTTCATCCACCCGATCACCATCCTGAGCACATTGCCTTCCGCCGGGGTGGGGGCGCTGCTGATCCTGATGCTGTTCGGCTACGACCTCAGCGTGATTGCCCTGATCGGCATTCTGCTGCTGATCGGCATCGTGAAGAAGAACGGCATCATGATGGTGGACGTGGCGCTGCACCTCGAACGCAACGAGGGCAAGTCGCCTGACGAGGCGATCTTCGAGGCGTGCAAGCTGCGGTTCCGGCCGATCCTGATGACGACGATGTGCGCCCTGCTCGGTGGCGTGCCGTTGATGATCGGCACCGGCACCGGGTCGGAGCTGCGGCGTCCGCTGGGGTTTGCGATGGTGGGCGGGTTGGTCCTGTCGCAGGTTCTGACGCTGTTCACGACGCCGGTGGTCTATCTGTACCTTGACAGGGTGAATAGCTGGCTGTCCGGCACCAAGCCGGACCGGGAAGGCGTCAAGGCGAAGCGGGAGGAGAAGGCAGCCGAAGCCGTGCCCGCCGAGTGATGGCGGATGCTCCTGTGGCGGAGTAGCGGCCTACGCCGGCCGGCGGGGCACCAATACGGTGGCGGTCGTCTCCTGTACGGCCTCGTCCCGCTGGTTCAGCGTCGTGGTCCGCAGCGTCAGCAGGCCGCGGTCCCTGCGTGAGCCGGAGGGGCGCATGGCCAGCACCTCGATCCGGGCGCGCAATTCGTCACCGGGGCGGACTGGGCGTTTCCAGGACAGGTTGTCCAGTTGCGCCCCCAGGGTCCCGCCGGGAAAGCGGCCCATCATGGTCTCCAGTTGCAGCCGCATGGTGACCGCGGCGGTGTGCCAGCCGCTGGCTACCAGTTCGCCGAACAGGCTGTCGCGGGCTGCGGTGGCATCCACATGCTGCGGTTGCGGGTCGAACTCCTGGGCGAACGTGATGATGCGTTCCAGCGTCATCAGGTGCGGGCGGGAAGTGGCGGTGTGCCCGACCGCGAGGTCTTCGTAGTACAGGTCGTGCGCTTCCACGCTGGCCTCCGCATATGTCGCGGCATCGGTCACCGCCTGTCTCCCTAGAACCATCTGCCCCTGGCAGCCATAGCTGCGTTTGCCACGGCCACCACCGGCAGGCCGGCTCCCAATGCCAGGAACACTGCATGCAATGCCCCCGTCAACCGCAGCGCCAACCAGCCGCCTCCGATGGCACCAGTGTCGGCAGGGTTGGCGCCTGTAGCGGCATGAGGGTGCAGCGGGCTGTGGGCCTCCTCCCCGGTCGCGGTAGGCGGGACGATGGCAGGCGGCGTGGTGGTGGACAGTGCGTGCATATGCACCTATTCTTCTACCCGTCAATTCGGGATGTCGAGCCTGAACGCAACTGTTTCCACCACTCTGTGCCACTGCCAGACGCTGCGCCAAGCAGCCCGGCGCGTGTCCGCGCTATACGACGCCGCCATGGCGCCGCTCGGCCTGCGGGTGTCACAGTTTAGTATCCTCTCGCGCCTGCGCTCCGGGGGGCCGCGCGGCATCCAGTCGCTGGCGGCGGAGTTGGCGATGGACCGCACCACCCTGGGCCGGAACATCCGCCCGCTTGAGCGCGATGGCCTGCTGGCCGCCGTTCCGGACCCGGACGACAAGCGCGCCCGCCTGCTCAGCCTTACCCCTACCGGCGCCGACCTGGTCGCCCGCGCAATGCCGGTCTGGCGACAGGCACAGGGGGAGTATGAGGCCTTGTACGGGGCCGAACCCGCCGCCGCCCTGCGCACGGCCCTTGTGGACGTGGTCGCCGTGCTACATACCTCCAAGGAATAGTACGGCGTTGCGGAACCGGGGTCGCCTGCCCGGCGCTGTTGCATTGCGTTACGCCGATTGCCCGGAGGAATACCCCCTTGCTCGATGCCATGGTCCGCACGTCCCGCATTACCGAAGGCCTGCCTCACCCGCTCGGCGCCACCTGGGACGGCGTCGGCGTCAACTTCGCCCTGTTCTCCGCCAATGCCACCAAGGTCGAGCTATGCCTGTTTGACCAGGAGGGCACGACCGAGCTGGAGCGGCTCGAATTGCCGGAGTACACCGATGAGGTCTGGCACGGCTACCTGCCCGACGCCCGGCCCGGCACGGTTTACGGCTACCGGGTACACGGGCCGTGGGCGCCCGAGCAGGGCCACCGCTTCAATGCACACAAGCTGTTGCTGGACCCCTACGCCAAGGGCCACGTCGGCGAGTTGAAATGGGGTCCCGAAGTCTTCGCCTACCAGATGGAGACCGGCGACGACCTGACGTTCGACGAGCGCGACAGCGCCGACAACATGCCCAAATGCGTCGTCATCGACCCAGCCTTCACCTGGATGCGCGACCGCCGCCCCGAGGTGCCGTGGGAGCAGACCATCTTCTACGAAACCCACGTCCGCGGCTTCACCAAGCTGCACCCCGGCGTGCCGGAGGACCTGCGCGGCACCTTCTCCGGCATGGCTGCCAAGGACGTCGTTGACTACATCCGCGACCTTGGCATCACCAGCGTCGAGTTGCTGCCGGTGCACACCTTCATCAACGACAGCAACCTGCTGGAAAAGGGTCTCACCAATTACTGGGGCTACAACACTATCGGCTTCTTTGCGCCCGACCCGCGCTATAGCAGCAAGCCGGCCTTCGCCCATGCCGAGTTCAAGGAGATGGTGGCGCACCTGCACGACGCGGGGTTGGAGGTGATCCTGGACGTCGTTTACAACCATACCGCCGAGGGCAACGAGCGCGGGCCGAGCCTGTCGTTCAAGGGTATCGACAACGCCAGCTATTATCGCCTGCTGCCGGACCAGCCGCGCTACTACATCAACGATACCGGCACCGGGAACACGCTGAACCTGTCCAATGCCCGCGTGCTGCAGATGGTGACCGACAGCCTGCGCTACTGGGTGCAGGAGATGCACGTGGACGGCTTCCGCTTCGACCTCGGCACCATCCTGGCGCGGGAGCCCGACGGCTTCAGCGACAGCAGCGGCTTCCTGCAAGCCTGCCGGCAGGACCCGGTGCTGACCAATGTGAAGCTGGTGGCGGAACCCTGGGACTGTGGTCCCGGCGGCTATCAGGTCGGCCAGTTTCCGCCGGGCTGGGCGGAATGGAACGACAAGTTCCGCGACGATGTGCGCGACTTCTGGAAGGGCGGCGAGGGCAAGGCGGCGGTGCTGGCTGCCCGCATGTCGGCCAGTGCCAGCCTGTTCAACCGGCGCGGCCGCAAGCCGTGGTCCACGGTGAACTTCATCACCGCGCACGACGGTTTCACCCTGCGCGATTGCGTCAGCTACAACGATAAGCACAACGACGCCAACGGCGAGGAGGGCCGCGACGGTAGCGACAACAACCATAGTTGGAACCACGGTGCCGAGGGCGAGACCGACGACGCCGAAATCAACGAGCGCCGCCAGCGCCACATGCGCAACATGCTGGCGACGCTGATCCTGTCGCAGGGCACGCCGATGCTGCTGGCTGGCGACGAGTTCGGCCGCACCCAGGGCGGCAACAACAACGCCTACTGCCAGGACAACCCGATTAGTTGGCTCGACTGGAATATCCCGGAGTGGGGCCAGACGCAGATCAAGCTGGTGCAGCGCCTGACCAAGCTGCGCCACGACTACCCGATCCTGCGCCGCGGCCGGTTCTTCACCGGAACGCCGATCGAGGCAGCGGACGTGAAGGACGTGACCTGGATCAACGCCACAGGCGCCGAGATGCAAAGCTCGGACTGGGACGACCTCGGCATGAAGTGCTTCGGCATGCTGATCGACGGCCGCGCCCAGGCGACCGGCATTCGCAAGCCCGGTAGCGACACTACGATGCTGCTGGTGATGAACGCCCACCATGACTTGGTGACCTTCACCCTGCCGGCCTGCGCGCACGGCATGGCGTGGGAGTTGGTGTTCGACACCAACGTGCCGGACCGCGACGACCTGCAGCGGTTCGACATCGGCAGCACCTATGATGTCACCGAGCGGTCGCTGCTGTTGTTCGCGTTGCAGTCGGCCTGACGCTCGCCATCATGCATGGCAACGGTGCCCTGACCGCCGTCATGCACGATGCTGACAATGTCGAGTTGCGGGACGACGAGGGGTTTACAGCGACCGGCTCAGCAATTGTGCCTTGCGCTCGTTGCCGGACGATGTGCGAAAGCGGTTAAGCGCCGAGGGACACGACTCACTCGGCGGCACCCCGACCAAAAAGATGTCCAAGGGGCGGACAGACAAGCTGCTGGCCGAGGGTAACTCGGAAGCTGTCGGCATGATCCACTTCGCCGCCGAAGAATTCAATGCCGTCAGCCGCCGCTTCACAAGACTGGAACATTGGGGCGACGGCTATCGAAACGGGGCTGGCAATGCCCGGTATGCTAACCGGAATGGCAAGGCGGCAGCGTAACGCTGCGAGGCCCCCTCATCCCGGCCCTCTCCCGAAGCGGGGAGAGGGAGAGGACGGTGTGTGCGGTATGGAGACGATCCAGTGCGTCGCTCGGGGTGCCCTACCGCCCGAGCAGCGCCTGAGCCGTTTGCTCATGCTTGGCGTCCGTCGCCGCATAGCGTTGCAAGAACGCCTTGATGTCCGGGTCGGACGTCCTGTTCAACTCCTGCTGCGAGTCCCTTTTGTCTTCATCGTTGATCCGGATCGCTTCCAGGATGAAGGAATGGTCGAGCGTGCTGCTGCCCTCCAAGTTCATGCCGTTCAGCTTGTTGCGGTCCTCAACGGTCATGTCGGTCGGCACCGCGACGTGCTTGGCCATCGCAAGCTGCTGCAGGTCGGCGTCCTCGGCGGTGTGGTCCCGGATGATCATGGCCGCATAAGCCTTGATGTCGTCGCGCGTCGTTCGCTGCTGCGCCAGCGCTGCGATGGACATCTCGTAAAGGCTGCCCTGGGCATCCGTGACCAGGAACTGCTTGTCCGTGTCGGAGATTGGCGCCGGGCTGACCGGCGTGGCGGCTTGCGCCCACGCCACCGGGGCGGACCCCAGCAGGCTGGCTGCGAGGACGGCGATCGGCAAGGTGCGACGCATGCGTTGGTCCTGTTCTCGACGGTTGGATCAGCGCAACGCCGACTGCTGCACCCGGTTGCCAGCGGGCGATCATCCTGCCAGCGTCGTCACCGGGCGTTAACCGCCGGGCGTTAACATGATGCAGGGAACAGGCGGTATGGAGTCGAGCCTAACAGCCAAGGAATTCGCGGTGCTGGTGCGCTGTGCTGGACTGCCGTTGGACGTGGCGCAGCAGGCGGTGCTGCATGGTGTGCATGGGCGGCTGGAGGCGATGATGCAGCGCGTCCGTACGTCCTCGCCGGGCGCCGTCCGCGACCGTGCGGCCGAGCCGGCGCACATCTTCGTCCCCGGCGAGGCGTCGCCCACACCTGGGCAGCCCTGGCCGGGGCAGCCCTGATGGAGTTCCCGACCATCGCTGAAGCCAGCCGGGTCATCGCCGCCGGCCAGGCTTCCCCAGTGGACCTCATGCAGGCCTGCCTCGACCGCATCGCCCGGCACGACGGCGTGCTGCACAGCTTCATCCGCACCACGCCGGAGCAGGCGCTGGCCGATGCGCGCGCCTCCGAGGCCCGCCATCAGGCCGGCACCGCGCTGGGTCCGCTGGACGGCATCCCGATCGCGCACAAGGACATCTACGAGACGGCTGGCATCCCGACCACCGCGCACTCCCGCCTGCTGCAGGATCACGTCCCGGACCTCGACGGGACCGTAGTGCGGCGGCTGCGGGAGGCCGGGACGGTGATGCTTGGCAAGCTGGGCACCCACGAGTTCGCCTTTGGCGGCCCGTCCTTCGACCTGCCCTGGCCGCCGGTCCGCAACCCGTGGGACCCGGCCCGCTTCACCGCCGGCAGCAGCAGCGGCACCGGGGCGGCGGTGGCGGCCGGCTTCATCCTGGGCGGCACCGGGTCCGACACCGGCGGCAGCATCCGCGGCCCGGCGGCGCTGTGCGGCATCGCGGGGATCAAGCCGACCTATGGCCTGTGCCCCCGCACTGGCATCCTGCCGCTGACCTACAGCATGGACCATGCGGGGCCGATGGCCTGGACGGTGGAGGACTGCGCCTTGCTGCTGCAGGCCATGGCCGGCCCCGACCCGGCGGACCCCGCCAGCGCGCGGCGCCCGGCGCCGGACGTCTCGGCGGCGTCCGGCCGGGAGATCGCCGGCCTGCGGATCGGCATCGTCCGGTCATGGCACGAGGTGGAGCACCCCGTCAGCCCCGCCACCCTGGCCGGGATCGAGGGGGCGGCGGACCTGTTCCGCAGCTTGGGCGCCGAGGTGCGGGACGTGGCCCTGCCCAGCCTGGAAGACTTCTATGCCTGCGGCTTCCTGATCCTGGTCACCGAGGCCTACGCCGCGCACGAGCCTTGGCTGCAGACCCGGTTCAACGACTATGGCGAGCTGTTGCGCGACCGCATGGCCTTGGGCGCCCTGGTCAGCGGCGCCGACTACGTGCAGGCGGTCCGCCGCCGCCGCGAGCTGTGCGCGGCGGTGCAGGCGGCGATGGCCGGGGTTGACCTGCTGCTGACCGCCTCGGCCACCGGGGAGGCGCCGCTGATCGACCAGGTGCCGAAATGGGCGATGTTCGGCCCGCCCAGCCTGACGATGCCGTTCAACGTCACGGGGCAGCCCGCGCTGTCGGTATGCAGCGGCTTTGGCGAGGGCGGGCTGCCGGTGTCGATCCAACTGGCTGGGCGGCCGTTCGAGGATGCGACGGTCCTGGCGGCAGGCATGGCATTTGAGGTCGGGACGGGGTTCCGGGCGCGCCGGCCCAGCGTGACCAGTTCGTTTGCCCAGCCAATATCTGCCGCCTGAACAGTCAAGGAGCTTGCCATGCCGGCCAGCCTGCCCGCATGAGCGATGTCATCGAGTTCAAGCGCCGCAAGGAGGACACCTTGTGGGCCGTCGTCGCCCAGGTCGGGCGGGCCACCCGGGTGGCGGAGATCTTTCCCAGCCGTGAGCGCGCCCTGGCCGACCGGGCCTGGCGGGAGCAGCAGATCAGGGCCTATGCCGGGCTGCTGGCGTCCTGCCGGCAGCCGGCGCCGCTGTACAGCGTCGCGCCGATCCGCCCGGCTGACCTGCCGCGGTCATGGAAGCCATTGCCGGCGCTGGGGTTTTTACGCGGACAGTTCATTTAGGATTGCGGTCGGACGACCTGGAGCGGCGTGGGGGCGCACCCATATCTGGAGGGCCGGACTGGATAGGCCTGCCCGTGCAAGCACCCGAATCTGGAATCACCGTGATTGACCGTCGTACCTTGCTGAGCGCCGCAGCTGTGGGCGCCGCCTTGCCCGTGACCGCCGCCGCTCAAGCCGCCACCGTGTCTCAAGCTGCCGCCGCTCAGGCCGCCTCGTCTCAAGCTGTCGCGCCGCAACGCGCCATTTGGCGCGACACCGCCCGCAAGCGTGATGTTCCAGTGCTGATCCGCCGCCCCGCCGGGTCCGGTCCGGCGCCGCTGGTGCTGCTGTCGCACGGTCTCGGGGGCTCACGTGAGGGCTTGGCTTATTTGGGCGAGGCCCTGGCCGGTGCGGGCTACGTTGCCGTTCACCTACAGCACAAGGGGTCGGACGCCGCCATCTGGCAGGGAGGCGCCGATGTGCGCGCCTCCATGGGCGCTGCCGTGACCGATATCGGCGCCGCATTGGCCCGGCTGCAGGACGTGGTGTTCGCGCTGGACACCGTGCAGGCCGATGGCGAGCCGCTGCTGCAAGGCCGGATCGACCAGGACCGCATTGCGATCGCCGGGCACTCCTATGGCGCCTGGACGGTCAGCCACATGCTGGGTGAGCGATTGCCGCTGGGTGGCTTCGGCCTGAACCTGCCGGACCCGCGGCTGCGGGCAGGCATTGCGCTGTCGCCCATCCCGCCGCTGCCGATCCCGGTGATCGGCGTGCCGGCTGCGGTCGCCTACCGTGGCATCGCCGCACCGATCCTGCATGTGACTGGCACGCGGGACAGCGGCATGGGAGTGCCCAACTGGCAGGCGCGCACCGTGGGCTATCATACCGCCACCTCGCCGGGCCTGCTGGCGGTGCTGGACGGCGCGGTCCATGCGTCGTTTGCCGGGGAGGCGGAGGTCGGCGGCTACTGGAACGACCCGACCTATCAGCCGCGCGTCGCCCGCCTGTCATGCTGGTTCCTGGACGCGGTGCTGCGCCGCGACGCCAGCGCGCGTACCGCGCTGCTGCACGGCGACGGGTTGGCGCCCCGCGACGTCATTGAGAGCAAGGGCCTAGCCTGACCGTCTAGTCCCGCGCGCAACCTGGGCCCCGGCGCGGTGTTAAACCCCAGATCTCTATCGCAGGACCACCATGCCCCACAGCAAGACCAAGTCCGACAACGACACCAGCCACGCCCGCTCCGCCAAAGCGCAAAAGGCCGACGAGGTGCAGGAAGCCGGCAGCGCCAAGGCCGGTGCCGGCCACCCCGAGGTGCCCGAGGGCGGCAAGGCTGCGGCCCCGCTGCACAGCAAGGGCCATCCGATGCCCGCCGCCTCCCGCGCCGACGCCGACGGCACGACCGAGGATGGTACCAGTTCCGCCACCGTTGGGAAGGCCGAGAAGGAGGCCGCCTTCGAGAAGGCGCAGTTGACGCAGGAGCAGCACGGCCGCGGTCACCGCAAGTCGGAATAGCCGCCAGGTGCGGCCCCAGGGCGGGCGCGGTTACTCCTTAGGCAGCCGCGCCTCCCGGGGCACCATCAAGACAACCAGCAATGTCAGGGTAGCCGCGCCGGCAGCCGTCAAAAAGACACCATGCAGGGCACCACCCAAGGCCCCGGTCAGCTCTGCCAGCCGGCTCGGTGCTAACGCCATGCGACGCAAAGGCTCCACCAGGTCCCGCACCGCATCATGCGCGCCTGGACCCGCCCGCATCAGCTCGGCGTTCAGCACCCCGCCGAAAGCCGCCGCGCCCAGCGCCTGACCGATCAGCCGGCAGAAGAAGAACAGCGACGTCGCGCGGCCCCGGTCTACCCGCGCGACGCTGCTTTGCACCGCGACATTGAACACCAGGCTTTGCAGCCCCAATCCCAGCCCTGCCAGGGCACATGCCAGGGCCAGCCAGCCCAGTGCCTGTCCCGGCTGCAGCAGCGCAAGACCGGCGCCGCCCAGGGTCAGCAACACCGACCCAGTCAGCGCCAACGGCCAATACGCCATCCGGTTCAGCATCCGGCTGAGGCTCAGGGCGGCCAATGACCATGCCACCGTCAGCACCCCCAGCATCACCCCGGCCGTCAGGGCACTGCGGCCCAGCACGCCCTGCACCCAGCTTGGCAAGAACGCCGTCGCGCCGATCAGCAGCATGCCGCACACCAGGCTCGACAGGTTGCCGGCGACGACCAGCCGGTTGCGCCACAAGTGCAGCGGCAGGATCGGCGCAGCGCTCTGCCGTTCCCGCCATCCGAATCCCGCCAGGGCCAGGACCCCTGCCATGGCCAAGGCAGCCAAACCGGCCGGGCTGAACGACTCGTGCTGCACCAGCACCGCCATGATCGCGCCGATCCCTGCCGCCAGCAGCCCGGCGCCTGCCAGGTCGATGGGCGCGCGCCGTCCAACCGGCGCCGGCTCGTCCAGGAACCGAGCCACCAACGCCATCGTCAGCACTCCGATCGGCAGGTTGACCCAGAACACGAACGGCCACCCGAGCGTGCCCACGAAGAACGACCCCAGCAACGGCCCGATGATCGCCGCAATGCCCCAGATGCCGCTGACATAGCCCAGCAGCCGCGGCCGGTCCGGCGGGGCGGACACGTCGGCGATGATGATCGTCGCCATCGGCACCAGCCCGCCGCCGCCCAGGCCCTGCACGGCGCGGAAGGCGATCAGCGACGCCATGCTCCACGCGCAGCCGCACAGCAGCGAGCCCAGCAGGAATACCGCGACGCTGCCGATATAGACGCGCCGGCGGCCGTAGCTGTCGGCCAGCCGGCCATAGATCGGCGTCATCACCGCCTGGCACAGCAAGTAGATGCCGAAGGCCCAGGTGAACAACTCGAAGCCGCCGAGCTGGCCGACGATGGTGGGCATGGCGGTGCTGATCACCGTGATCTCGACCGCGGCCATGAATGTAGACACCAGCATCGCGCCGACGATGATGCGCTGGCGACGCGGGGCGATGCGCGGCTGGCCAGCGTTACGGGAGGCGGGCCATCCGGCTTGCGTCGTGCTCATACGGATGAATGAGGCCCGAAATGTCCTGGCTGCAACCCGCTTCGCCGCAGTTATAGAAACGGCCCTCCGCTCTGACCCTTACGATGCCGCAGCGGAGCAGCCGCCATCCCGGCACCATCATTGCGAGCCGGCTTCGGCGCGACATAGTGGGAGGCATGGAAATGCGCTCCGGTCTGGCAGCCCCCGGATTGCCGCGTCGCAAGCGCTCCTCGCAATGACAAGCGGGGCAGTGACTGGCGGAGGCAGGGGCAAAATGGTCATCGCAAAAGGCCGTTGGCACTACTCGGACTATGCCTGCAAGCCTTGCCCATGCGGCGCAGCAATCCAGCGGCTGCCCATGCAGCGTCAGCCCAGCGTTGGCAATACCGCGACGGCAGCATGGTCGCCGCACAACCCCGCGAGGGCACCCGGCGAACCATCCCCGCCTCCCCGGCGTTCCCTGCACCTACCCCCAAGGAGCACAGCCATGACCACCGAACTCTCCCTGCTCGCCTGGTCGGTCGTGCTCGGCCTGGTACACGTCCTCGCTACAGGGCAGTTCGCCACCCTGCAGTTCGGCGCGAAGTACAACATGAGTCCCCGCGACGAGGGCAAGCAGTTGACCGGCGTCGGCGCCCGGGTGCAGCGGGCGTTCGCCAATTACATGCAGACTTTCCCGTTCTTCGCCGCCGCCGTGCTGATCGCCCACGCCGCCGGGCGGCACAGCTCGCTGACCGTCGCCGGCGCGCAGCTGTACTTCTGGGCGAGGCTGGCCTACGTGCCGCTGTATGCCGCCGGCATCCCAGTGGTGCGGACCGTGGCATTCTTGGTGGCGATGCTGGGCATCGTGCTGATCCTGATCGCGCTCACCTGACGCAAGTCGTCCGGGACGCCCGGCGTCACGCGCCAGGGTGGGCCAGCACCGCGCGCAGGTTGCGGGCGGCGATGTCCAGGACGGCCGGGTCGCCGCTAACCATCATCGCCGCGATGGCGCCATCGATCACCAGCAGCACCTGCCGGGCCAACACCGCGGGCTCGGCGTATCCGGCCTCCCCGGCCAGCCCGGCCAGGAATGCCAGGATTGCTCCGTGGTGCCCGGCCGTCATCTCGCGCAGCCAGGTGGCGCCGCCGCCCTTCGCCCCCTCCGCCGCGGCGTTCATGAAGGCGCACCCATAGAACCGGTCGCCGATGAACCAGGGGCGCAGGGCGTCGATCACCGCGGCCAGGCGGTCGGCAGGCTCGGGGCTGGCAGCCTCGATGCCGGCGAAGAAGGTGGCCCGCCACTCGGCACCCTCCCGCGCCAGCACCTCCCGCAGCAGCGCCTCCTTGGAGCCGAAACGGTTGTACAGCGTCATCTTGGACGCGCCGGCCTCGGCCAGGATGCGGTCGATGCCCGTGGCATGGATGCCGTCACGGCAGAACAAGTCGCGCGCGACCTCGACGATGCGCTCGTGCGGCGACAGGCGGCGGGTGGTGTCCTGATCGTTGTCCGGCTTGGGCGCAGTAGCGGAGGGCATCCGGCGTAATCCTCAACAGCCCAGATTATAGGCAGCGCGTGGTGGAATCATAAGCAGGCAAGGCTGATTGGTCTGCGACAGTCTCGACGCAACGGCCGGTTTGGTCAAACGCATCAGCCGTTTGTATTGGCACAGCCATTGCAACCGCAACCGTTAACGTCTTCTATAAGACTGACCGTTCTGTTCGGTCGCTATAAGGAGTTCAAGGGATGAGCGCTAGCATCAAGCAGGCCCCGACGGCCCAACCTCCCACCGCCATGACGGGCTGCTTGGCCCCGATCGACAAGGGCGGGCTGGACGAGCTGATCGCCAAGGGCAAGGCCAACCCGCAGGCCATCAAGACACTGAAGTGCCGCACGGTGGCCGAGGGCCGGTTCCGCCACCTAAACATGATCCGCGACCTACCGCCCTACATCGTGGACGAGCCGCCGGGCTTGCTGGGCGATGACACGGCGCCGAACCCGTCCGAGGCGTCGCTCGCTGCGTTGGGTTCGTGCCTGGCGGTCGGCATCCATGCCAACGCGGTCGCCCGCGGCATCGTTGTCCGCAAGCTGGAGATCGAGCTTGAGGCCGACATCAACATCACCGCCGTCTGGGGCACGGGCGACGTCTCGCCGAAGCCGGTTGGCTTCGATGCCGTGCGCGCCAAGGTTCACTTGGAGGCCGATGCGCCTAAGGAAGAGTTGGATGGCCTGATCGCCCACGCGACCCGCTGGTCGCCGGTCGCCAATACCTTCACCAAGCCGGTCGCCCTCGACGTGACCCCAGTCTGACCCGGCTAAGGTCTGACCGAACCAAGGTCAGGTCCAACTGAGGTTTGATCAGCAATTAGGGGACGCCTTCGATGAGTGATGCACTGCAAGCCCAAAGTGAGGCGTCCCCGCAAACCGGCCTGCGCGCCGTGATCGACGCCGAGTTGGCGCCGATCACCCGCCAGATCGACCATGACGGCCTGTATCCGGCCCAGGCGATGCGTGCCCTGGGCGGCGCCGGGCTGTATGGCCATCACCTGGCTGCCACGGCGGCGCGGCCCAGCGTCGGCAAGGCCATCGACGCCATGGCCGCGGTCAGCGAGACCTGCATGTCGGCAGGCTTTTGCACTTGGTGCCAGGATGCTAGCGGCTGGTACTTGGAGCAGTCGGACAATACGGCGCTCCGCGCCAAGTGGCAGCCTGGCCTGGCCAGCGGCGCCGAGATGGGCGGCACCGGGCTGTCCAACCCGATGAAGTCGCTCGCCGGCATCGAAAAGTTCAAGCTGCGCGGCAAGCGAGTCGCCGGCGGATACGAGGTATCCGGCGTGCTGCCCTGGGTCAGCAACCTCGGCGAGGGCCACCTGTTCGGCACGATCTTCGAGGATGCCGAGCGCGACAGCCACCGCGTGATGGCGATGATCCGCTGCGGCCAGCCCGGCGTGTCGATCAAGCAGAACGCGCACTTCGTGGCCCTCGAGGGCACCGGCACCTACAGCGTGCTGTTCCGCCGCGCCTTCATCGCCGACGAGCAACTGCTTGCCGACCCGGTTGGCGACATGGTGCGGCGCATCAAGGCTGGGTTCATCCTGCTGCAGACCGGCATGGGCATCGGCGTCACCCAGGCGTGCATCGACCTGATGCGCGAGGCCGACGTGACGCACGCCCACACCAACAAGTACTTACCCCGCCGCCCCGACGACTTCGCCGGAGACCTGGTGGCGCTGCGCGAGGAGATCGCCCGCCTGTCGCTGACGCCGCTGGAGCAGGCGCCAGAGTACCTGCGCGCCGTGTTGACCGCGCGCTTGAAGGTCAGCGAACTCACCCTGGAGGCTGGGCAGTCGGCGCTGCTGCACCAGGGCTCCCGCGGCTACATCGAGGGGTCGCCGGTCAACCGCCGCATCCGCGAGGGGCACTTCGTCGCCATCATCACGCCCTCCATCCGCCACCTGCGCCAGGAGCTGAGCCGGCCGGAGCTTCGCCCGGTGGCTGCCCTGCCGGAGACCTTCCACTAAATGGCGCGCGCCATCGTGCATGGACCCGGCGGCGACACGACCCTGGCCAGCATGTCCGGGGAGAGCGTGATGCAGTTGGCCCGCGCCGCCGGGTTGCCGGTGCTGGGGGAGTGCAACGGCTCCCTCGCCTGCGCCACCTGTCACATCGTGGTCGATCCCGCGTGGATGGATCGCCTGCCGCCGATCTCGGACGACGAAGAGGCGATGCTGGACACCGTGTTCGACCTGACGCCGACCAGCCGGTTGAGTTGCCAGATTTCCCTTACCGACGCGTTGGATGGCCTGCGCGTCAGCCTGCCCACCTAGAAGGAGCAAAGTCATGGCTGAGAAAGTGCTGCTGACCCCGCAGGAGATGCAGGGGATGATGGGTCCGGGCGTGGTGGTGATCGACACCCGATCCCCCGAGGCTTATGCGGCCGGGCACATCCCGGGGGCGGTGAACGTGCACGAGATCTTCACCTACCTGGCGACCAGCACGCCGGAGGGCATGGCGGAGTTGCGGGGCAAGTTTGCCGCGGCGTTCGGCGCGGCGGGCCTGTCGGGCGCCGAGACGGCAGTGTGCTACGAGGAAAGCATGAACAGCGGCTTCGGCCAGTCCTGCCGCGGCTACTTCCTGCTGACCTGGCTCGGCTACCAGAAGGCCAAGGTGCTGCATGGCGGCTTCCAGGCCTGGAAGGCCGCGAGCCTGCCGACCACGACCGAGCCGAGCACCGCGGCGGGCAAGACGTTCCCGCTGTCCAATGCCGGCAGCGACATGATGATCGACCGCGACGCCATGCTGGCCGCGGTGGGCAACGACGGCATCGTGAAGCTCGATGTGCGCGACGTGGATGAGTGGGTGGGCACCAGCAGCTCGCCGTATGGCCCGGATTTCTGCCCGCGCAAGGGACGCATCCCCGGCGCGAAGTGGCTGGAATGGTACCGCATGATGAAGCCGACTGCCGCCGGGCCGATGTTCAAGTCGCCGGTGGAAATCATGGCGGAGGCGCACACCGCCGGCATCGGGCCGAGCACGCCGGTTTACCTCTACTGCTTCAAGGGCGCCCGGGCGTCCAACACGCTGGTGGCATTGAAGGAGGCTGGGGTGCAGGACGTGCGGATGTACTTCGGCTCGTGGAACGAGTGGAGCCGGGACGAGAGCCTGCCCATCGAGTCCGGCCTGCCGTTCGCCGAAGCGGCGGAGTAGCGGCCTCCCTGCCCTGCTGGTCGTGGGGCGGATCTGAGGACGGCGCGGGCAGCCTGTGAGGCTGCCCGCGTTTTTGTTCCAACACCTCATGCCTGCACATTCATAAAAGTGCCTTCTGGCTGGGCTTGTTGAACGACCGGTCCTGTGGATCGATTGGCCGATGAAGCAGATGCCGGTCATCAATGCCCGATACTGGGCTGCCCTATGCGCCGCCAGCCTATTCGGCGCGAACATGGGCGACTTCTTTTCCCATAACCTCCACTTGGGCCACGTCCGCGGCTTGCCGTTCCTCGCGGCAGCCTTTGCCAGCGTTTTCCTCCTAGGACGGAGGGCCAGCAGCGCGGGGCCGGCCTATTACTGGCTGGCCATCGTCATCGTGAGGACAGCCGCAACCAACCTTGCAGACCTCGCGACCCATGATTTCAGGCTGGCCTATGCGTGGGTGATCGCCGGGCTTGCAGTGCTGCTGGCCGTTAGCCTGCGCCCGGTTGCAAATGGGAGGCAGCCAGGGTTGCCGTCGCCCGATGGCTGGTATTGGGCGTCCATGCTGATCGCCGGCACGCTGGGCACCACGATCGGGGACGGCATGGCTGATGACTTAAATCTGGGCACGGGCGCGGCGACGCTGCTGCTCGGCGCTGGAATAGCAGCGCTGTTGAGGATTTGGTCGCGCCTCGCTGGTCCAATCGTGGCGGCATACTGGGCGGTGGTGGTCACCATCCGGGCCGCGGGGACCACGGCCAGCGACTTCCTTGCCGGGCGTGAGGGGTTGGGCCTGGGCCTCTCAGTCAGCACGATCTGCACCGGCTTGCTGCTGCTGAGCATTCTGCTGCTGTGGCGACGGCCGGCGGCCAAGCTGGCGGCTATTCTGGAGTAGGACGGCGTCGATCACGGGCCATTGATCTAAAGCCGTGCAGCACGCACAGTCCTATGCATCGCGGGACGCATCCCGTGCACATAGGGATCGGATGCCAATGAAACGACACACCTTAGCTGCCCTTGCAATGGCGGGCTTGCTGGCCGCCGCCACGCCGGCCCTGGCGCAGGCTACCGGCTCCGCGACGATGGACAGCATCAAGTCCAGGGGCACGCTGGTGTGCGGTGTCTCGACCGGCGTGGCCGG
>CAXTFY010000037.1:0-21610 GCA_964243265.1 uncultured Acetobacteraceae bacterium
CTCAAAGCCGCTGTTCAGGATGCCGCGCAGTTCCTCGTTGTCGGCAATGAAGCTGTCGGATTCATCCAGCAACAGAGTGACCGGGGCCAGCGCCTCGACGGTGCGGAACACGCCGGATGCG
This sequence comes from uncultured Acetobacteraceae bacterium, assembly GCA_964243265.1. GTDB lineage: Bacteria > Pseudomonadota > Alphaproteobacteria > Acetobacterales > Acetobacteraceae > DASWOJ01. Next base: position 122 of record CAXTFY010000037.1, read on the forward strand.
CTGATGTTGTCGGCCTTCAACGGGCGGTGGCAGGTGGCCCGTAGCACGTCTAGCAAGGTTGACTTGCCGCACCGCTTGGCCGGGCTGGTGATGCCCAGCCGGGGCGTGTGCTGGAAGCGGCAGGCAACCCATGTGTGCGCCACCCACAGCGCCACCGCCTCCGCCGCCGTCGGGCGAAGGATGACATGCCGACTCACCGCCGCCGTCAGCTCGTCCAGCACGTCGGCACCGCGCACGGGATGCGGCCATGGCTCCACCGCCGGCAGGGACACGCTCCGGCCTGTGGCAGCGTCGGGCATGGGACGGCGGGCTTGCACCTGTTCATCCAGCGTGCTCACCCGGCAGCCGATGCGCTCCGCCGCAGCCTGGCGTTGCTGGTCGTAGGCGATGGGGTCCAAGGCTGCCAAACGGGACAACTCCGCTTCATGGGCGGCCGGCTCCGGCGCGGCCGTGATAGTGAAGCCGTCCGCCGGCCCGGAGTCGTCCGCTGCAACCACCGCGTTGCCCGTCCGGGCATCCGCGGGGTCCGGCGCGGCTGTCAGGGCGTCAACCATGCTGCACCTCCGCCGCGCGCCGGGCACGAGCTTGCAGCAAGTCGTTGAAGTCCTCCCCGGCCTTGTCCGGCATAGCGATGCGGACGGTGCGGCCTTCCGCACGCCAGCGTGCCGAGGCGTCGCGCGCCGCCCGCCGGCCGGGTTCGTCCGGGTCGGCCGCAACGGTGATAGTGCGGACCATCTCGGGGAGGATCAGCCCCGCCGCCATGTTGCCCGCGGATAGCGCCGCCCACGCCGGCAGCCCCAGCAGCAGCCCGGCGCTGGCGGCTGTCTCGACGCCTTCGCCTACCAGCAGCTCGGCGGCCACGTCGTGCAGCCGGATGGCTGCGCCCCAAACCGGGCCAAGAGATGCCCTGGGCGGGTCCACGCTGGCCTTGCGCCCGTCCCGGTCCACGTAGGTGCGGTGGCTTGCAACGGGGGTGCCTGCCGCATCCTGGACTTGCGCGACCAATGCTGGCCAGCGCCCGCCTTCGGGGTGCCAGCAGTCGCTACGATAACGCAGCGTAGGGCACGCCAGCAGGTGCGCCAACCCCCGCCGGGCCAGGTAGCGGCCGGCTGGGTCGGCAGCGGTCAGGGGCGTGCTGCCGGCGAACAGGCGCGCGGCTGCGGTCTGCTTGCCCGCACGTTGGGCGGCAATGTCCCTGTCCGGCAGGCGCGCGGGCAGCGTCCAGTCCGCCCCCAGCGCGCGTTGCAGGGCATCGCTCAAAACGTCGGCAGTGCAGCCGTTAGCGCAATAGGCCCGGACGCCTCCCGCCTTGCCTGGCTTCATGCTGAATGCGGCGCGGTAACTGCACGCCGGGCAGTCGCCACCCCAGGACCGGGGCCGCTTCCGCAGGTCTAGGCGGCAGGCCAAGTCGTCCACGTCCACGCGCGAGGTCATGCTTGCCCCCCCATCGCCCGGCACCGTACGTCAAAGGCCAAGTGGGAAAGCCGGTCGGCGTGAGCGGTCCGGCCTTCGGACAGTTGAAGGTCGGCCTGCCTGTCCAGCGTGGCTGCCAGCGCCAGGGCGGCGCCTGGATCGGCGGGGGTCGACAGTGGTATCGGAGTGGATGTCAGCCGGGGGTCATAGGTCGTGGGGAGGATGTGTTTCATGGTGCGTCCCTTCGTGAACAAGGGCGCGGGTTCCGATAGCGAAGCCTCGGGCAGCGTGGTAGTAGGGCGGCACCGCTGACGCCAAAGAGCCTACCAGTAGCCCGGCCCGGAAATAGCCCGCGCCGGGTTGCTTCGTTTCTAGGCAGCCTGCTTCGCGTTGGCCTCGGCCGTGCTACGCCGGGGTGTGCTGGTGCGGCTTTCCGCCCACTCCATCAGGTCCGCCCGGCGATATAGCGCACGGCCGCTATAGGTGCGATACAACGGTCCGCCGCCGCGGCACGCCTTTGTTGCGAGAGTCGCGGTCGCGGTGGGATAGCCGGCCGTGGTCAGGGCGGCGGCTGCTTGAGGGCGGGTCAGAAGATCATCAGGGGCTTGGGTCATCGCGTGCTGTCCTTTGCTGTCAGCAGCGATGGTTTGAGGCTGTGTGATCGGCAATAATAGGCGTCAGGATTAAGATGGTGTATCGATACGCCGCTTCGATTTCCTGCCAGGATTGGACCAAGCTGGGGCGTTTGCCTCGTCCACTGCTTTGCTCCAAGCACGGTCGAAGCCCCGCACCGATATGGAGAAGCCGGCAGCCTCGGCCTCCGCCCTGATGGTGGGTTTACCTGGTGGGCTGTTCGGTGCTGCTTCCATACGGCCAATCAGCCATTTCGTAAACTTCTTCTCGGCAGCCGCGGTCTTCGGCGTGGTTGATTCGTTGTCAGGAGATGGTGCCGTTATCGTTACTACCCCCCAAGCGGCCCGTAACTCTTCCACCGAAACCAACACCTCGAAGTAAAGCGGTATGCCAGGGTCGGCGTCGGTTCCACGTATGTCTAAAGGCGGGAACATCCTTGGTAAAGTCGCTTCGCGCACAATTAACTCGCCATTTGGCTCAAACGCCAGCCCAAGGCTTCGGAAAGTTATGGAAGGTATTGCGACGGGTTCTAGTTTGGCCCGGTTCAATCGTTGCCCGGAACGGGTGCGTACCGCCTCTCGGCCTGTCGCGCTTACATGGTTCGCAGCCAGCAACTCCCTGACTTCGTTCTCTGCGGAGTCAAAACGGTTGTGCAAGACCAGCCGTGCCGCATGGTCTTCGTCGGTTTCGTCCGGTAACTTCGCGGTTCCTCCATCGAAGCTACGGGGGTGCAGCTCGTCCGAATTTTTGATGACATCAAAAGCTCGCCACAATGCAGCGTGGTATGGTGAAATGAAGCCCGTAGCGGGCAAGGGTCGGGCAGCCGAAGCCGACGAGGACTGTTTAGTTTGTATCGTGACAACAGGTTTGTCGCCGCCGGCTGTGCCTGCCTCGGGCGAATATTCGTTCCAAGCTGCACGCAGTCCCACCGTAGCAATTCGCACCTCGAGAAACATCAGGGGCCGTTCGACGGCGCGTCCATTGCGGACCGCGGCATAATTGCCTGTACGCCGTTCGAACATGCAGCCCGTTCCATCAAAAGCCCATAGATCATTCAGAAACACTTGCGGCTGAGTGCGGTCGTGGTCGCCTCCCGGCCGGAATTCTGGTTGCCCATCCGGCCCCGCCGCTTCCCGGCGCCCAAAGGCCTCCACCGTTCCAGACAGCAGCAATCCCTTCACCTCTCGTTCAGCTACGGCCAGCGCAGTCCAGGCGCCCACGCGCAGGGCGTGCTTGTCCCAGGTTTCGCCCGGAAACTGCGGCTCTCGAAGATTGTCCGGCCGCGATCCCAGGTTGTGGAAGCCCAGTGCCCCAAACGCCCGCCAAACAATGAGAGGCCAAGCCGGCAGGTACCCGACATTGGGAAGTGGGTCGGCAGGATGCAGGCGGCGCAACGCGGCGGCGTCCACCAATATGTCAACGTAATAAGGTCCAATGCCGTGCGGGCCGAAGTCATTGTAGTCCTTGCCCCGCCAGCACATGGCGCCATTCAGGCGAACGGTGCGGTCCGGATGCAGTAGTGTCGCTGGGGAGATGTCAACGTGGATGCCACGGTCGGCATCGGCGTTCGGCTTGTCCACCAAAATGCCGCAAGCTGGTAGGATGCTGTCCCTTACGGCTGCGGTTGCTCGGGCTTCTGCCCCGGTCACGGCGGCCAACCAAGCAGCATGGCTTGAAGTCACCAGCCGGGCGTAGGCCAAAAGCTCGGCAGGATCGCCGCCCCCGGGCCGTTTTGCTTCCTCTTTCCGCATCAGTTGTCGGACGCGCCTGCGGTAAATGTAGGCTGGGAAGGGCAGCGGTTCGGCAGGCTTCCATGGTTTCCCGGCGGCACGGGCGGCCAGGGCCTCCACCGCCCATGGGTCCGGCGGTACGCCCCAGTCATGTTGTCCCACCATCGGTTCGCCACCCTTGCCGAACGCAAGGCGGTACACCGCCGCAGCAAAAGGTATCCAGGTAAAGCCAGCGGGCACTGGAAAGGCGTGCATGGGCGACTCCGAAGGTTCTGCGGGAACGATGGGGATTGCCGGAAGCAAGGCCGGCCACAATGCCAGCAACTTCACCCGATGGACTACGATGATCGGCACCAGCAGCGGGCCGCGCTGTTGCGGGGGGAGTGCCGTAAAACCCGCGACTTCGCCCCCATGCAGCGCCAGCATCATGCTCCGCCAGCGCCGGCACGGGATCGGGGCATCGGCTCCGCCAGTCCGCTTCCATGATGGCAGGATGCCGGCGCGCAGGCAGTCCAGCACGTCATACAGCACGCCATCAAAGTCGGCACCTTGGCCGGCACGGTCCCAAGCCGCCACTAGTCCGGCCAGGTCGGGCGGTGGATGGATGGCTGCGCCGGGCGCGCGCAGCATTATCCAAGCGGCAGCCTGCCAGAGAGTCAGGGTATCTGGCATCGCGGCCGGGTTGCCCACCGGCCCGCAGCTTCCCGGTGCGCGACCCCACAGCCAGGCAGCGAACGGGGCTTCCTCGATGAAGGCCGGATCGTCCCGGACTGGGAAGCCGCCCGCCGTGCCGGTGGCAATCAGGTCGTGGCCGGTGCAGGTATGCCAGTCCGGGGCCGGCACGTCATGCAGAAGCCCCACGGCGTCCAGTATGCAGGCTGTCAGCGTTCCTTCGGCCAGCCCATTATGCAACTCGTTCCGGGCATCTCGCAAAGCTTCCCAGGCGTCTAGCCGCGTGCCAGTGGCAAATAGGGGGCGCAGGAACGGGTCAATTTCTGGCGCGCGTTCCCAGCGTATCGGATGAACGCCGGGCGTCTCGGAAGGGGCGCCGGGGTATGGAGGCCGAAGGTACTCCCGAACGTCGGCTGTCGGGGCACGCCGGGCCGCGATGCGGGTGATAGCGTCCCGCAACGTGATGTAACCGGTTTTCCGGTGCAACAACGGCAACCTGCCAGCAAAGGGGGAGGGACTCGGCACAACCGAGTCCAGAGCCCGGACTATATGCCTGCCTCACGACTCCACAAAGGGTTGCAAAGGATGCGCTATTCCTTTGTCAGCCTGCCGCACGCCGCGGCAATGGGATTACCTTGGCCTCTGTTGCCTCCCCCATCAGGGCGGCCGTCCGCCCAGCCACCGCGTCCGCCGCAACCAGCAGCACGGCATCAGCGGCATGGACGTAACGGCTGGTGATGCTTTGCCCCTTGTGACCTACCAGCGCTGCAATCGTCGTCTCGGAAAACCCCAGGTCCCCGGCCAGGCTGGCGAAGCTGTGCCGCAGCACATGCGGCGTCACGTCCGCCGGTAGCCCGCCGGCCTTGGTGATGCGCTCGAACAGGCTGGTGAAGCCGCCCATGATGCCCGTGCCGCGGGCGGCGGGGAACACCAGCGTTTCCGGGTCCCCCAGCGTCAGGGTCCTCAGCACGTCGCAGGCGGCATGGGACAGCGGGCGGACCGATAGCCCGGTCTTCGTGTCTGGCAACCGGGCGGTGCGGCGATCAAGGTCCACATGCTCCCACCGCAACGTCAGAGCCTCTCCGCGTCGCCAGCCGGTCAGGGCCAGGAAGCGGGCAGCGGCCAAGGCAGCCGGCCACATGCCTGCCCGCTCCGGGGCGCCCCGCTTCATCGGCGTGGCGCGCGGGCGCGGCTGCGCCATCTTCGCCAAGCCGACGCCGAAGGCTGCATACTCCGCATCCGTCAGCCGCCGCTCCCGCCGGCCGTCCGCATGGCGGACCACGCCATGCACCGGGTTATCCGACCGTAGCCGCTTGCGGACGGCGTAGGTGAAGATGGCCCCCAGCAGCCCGACGGTTCGGCTGGATGCGCCCTTGCCGCCCCGGACGATGGACAGGCCCCCTTTGCGGCCAGTGGGCGTCCTGGCCTTCGTGGTGCCTTCGGCAACCTGGTGCATGAAGGCTTCTACATCCTCCCGCGTGACGGCAGGCACCTTCATTGCGCCCAGGATCGGCTTGATGTGGACGGTGATGCGGCTGCGGTCGGTGCTGATGGTGCTAGCCTTCTTCGTGCCACCGCGCCGGGTCATCAGCCGGCCAGCGTCGGCATCGGCCAGGTAGAGGTCACACAACTCTGCCATCGTGGCGGCGGTGCGCTTGGCCTGCTTCTCGGCTGCGGGATCGCCGCCCTTTGTCACCTCCCCCAGCAAGCGCCGGGCTTCCTCCCGGGCCGTGTCTGGCGTCCAGGGTGCGCCATGGCGACCGATGGTTTGCCACCGCTGCCGACCGTCCCCGGTGCGGTATTTTAGGCAGTAGGCCACTGCGTCCGATTGCTGCCGGCGGGCGCAGAACCCGGCAACGGCCAAGTCCCACACCGTCGCGCCTGGCGTCAGCGCACGCACTGCTTGTAGCCCGATCCGCTTCCGCTCCGCCGCCATTGCTTCGCCCCTGGTTTGGCAGCTAGGACGGGCCTAGCTACCAGATAGCTACCAACTCAGCGCATATTATAGCAAACAAAGGCAAAGGCGAGCAACGACAAACACTGATAACATGGATATTTTCGGCCTATTCTGGTAGCTCGCAAACCCCCACAAACCTTAAAAGTTGCCCTCCGAAGGCAGAGGCCGAACGTTCGGATCGTTTCGGGTCCGCCAGACTTCTCAAGCCGGATTGACCACCGCAAGGTAGTTCACCCCACCCACCGTTCCCGTTGAGATCACATACCGATCCGTATCGGCCGCAGTCGTCCCTGCAAACGTCAGGCTGGCTGTAACCCCGCCGGTCCCGGCCAGGTCCGCATGGATCGTCCGCCCCGTGTAGCCTGCCGCTCCCTCCGCATCGGCCCAAACGTAGCCGGACGTGCCGGCGTTGAACCCGAACAGCGTCATCATGTCGCCTGGGTGAAAACCCTGGATGGTGTCCCAGGTGACTGCGCCATGGGTGCCGTCCAGGAAGAAGGTGTCGTTCCCCGTGCCGCCCACGATGAAGTTGGACCCTGGCCCGGCGTCCACGACGTTCTGCCCGCCTAGCACCTGGATGGCGCTGAAACCCGAGAAACTTTTGATGAACGCGTTCGGCGTATGCGCCACGATCACCGCCGGGCTGGAGCTGTCCAGGATCAACTGATCCTGCAAGTAGGTGACGGGACCGAGGTATTCCTCGCCCTCCACCGTGGTCTGCACGCCATTGATCAGGGTCAGGAACTGTGCGCCGGGCAACTGCATGAAGTGCTGTGCGACGTGGGCCGTATCGGCGCTGGGCGCAATGAGCAGCGACGTCGTGTCATCCTGCGCCACCCCGCCAGCCCCGTCGTTCAACGTGACGCCGAAGCTGGCCGTGCCGGCCGCGCTGGGCGTGAACACCAGGCCCTGCACATCGGCCGTCAGGGCTGCGGTCGTGCCCTGCGCCGTGTACGCGCCGGTGATCGGGTCGTACGTGCCAAGGCCGCCCTGCAAGCTGCCCAGGCCCGGTGTGCCCTGGACCGTCAACGTCTCCGCCGGGCTGTCGTCAGGATCGGTCAGGAGCAGCCCGGCGAATGGCAGCGCTGCGAGGGTCGTCGTCGTGGACTGCCCGGCCACGGCTCCCGTGATCGCCGGCAAGGCGTCCAGGTTTGTGGCAACGACCTGCGTGAGGGCGCCTGCCGTCCCTCCGGCCCCATCCTGGACCGCGACGGCCAACCCGGTCGTAACCTGGCCGCCGGCTGCGGCCAGATGCGGCGTCGGCGCAAATAACAGCCCCTGCAGCGCCGCTTGCACCAGCGCGGCCGAGCCTGCAAGCGTGTAGATGCCAGCCACCGGGTCATACGCGCCGCCGCCCAGATTGGTCAGCATGCCATACTGCGCGTTGGACAGGGTGACGCTGACCGACTCGGTTTGGCCGACGTCGGGATCAGCCAGTGCAAGCGCCGTAAAAGGTGTGACGGGCACGGTGTCAGAGGTTGCCAAGCCCGCTGCAACCCCGGTCAGGGTGGGCGGGGTGTCGGTGACCTGCGCCACGGCCATGGCCACCGGAGACGGGGTGTAGCCGGTCGCCACCACTGCGCTGCTCGCCAGGACCGTGCCGACCGGCACGGCGCCGACCTGCGCCTGCAACTGGACCACGAGCTGGCTGCCGCTGTCCGCCGCCACCGGCCCGAACTGCAGGGTGATATCCTGCCCGGAGATGCTCACCACCGGCGCGACGCCAGCCGCTCCGCCCTGCATGACTTGGATTGAGCCAGGCACCAGGGTCAGGCCGTCCGCCAGGTGGCCGATGATGCTGACCGCTGGGTTGGCGCCCGCGGGCAGGGCGGCCGTGACCTGGACGGTCACGGTGTCGCCGACGCGCGGGGTGGTTTCGGACAGGATGATGCCCGCGGTCGGTCCGGCGACGACCGTGGAGGCGATGGCCTGCACCGGCGACAATTGGTTGACCAGGCCGCCGCCTGGCAGCGATGCCGCATCCACCTCGGCGGACGATGCCAGCAGCGTGCCGGCGGGCGCGGCAGCCTGGGCCTGGAAGGCCAGCGTCAGGCTTTGCCCGGCGTCCAGCTCGGGCACGGCGAAGGCCAGGCCGCCGGACGGCGTCGTGCCTGGCGTGACGCCAGCAGGGGAGCCGGACACGCTCACGGTTCCCGGCACCACCGTCAGACCCGGGTCCAGGTTTTCCAAGACCTGCACTGCGTAGGCCGGGGCTGCCCCGGGTGCATCGGTCAGCCTCAAGGTGTAGGACCCGGACTGTCCGGACTGCAGGCTTGCAGGGCCGGTCAGGGTCAGCGACAGCGCTGGCGACAGGACCGGAACCGCGGCGCTGGCAGAAGTCGATACCCGGTCCGCCGCCCCGTCCGGGTCTGCGGCGCTGACCACCGCCTGCACCGTCCCGCCCGACCCGCCGGTCGCCCGTGCCACGATGTCGATGCCGACCGTGCTGGCCGACCCGGCGGTATAGTTCCCCAGGTCAAACCCCGATGCCGATGCCTGTCCCGCCACCAGCCCGGTCGTCCCCGGGGTCACGTCGGTGATGGTTGCGGACAACAGGGCCAGGCCAGCAGGCAGCACCGGGTCGATGCGCAGCGTCTGGCTGCTGCCGGACGGCAGGGTGACCGTGGCGTGCAGCGTTACCATCTGCCCGACCGCGAGCGGACCGCCCGGCGTTGAGGCGTCCGTCCCGGTCTGCACCAGCGTCACGGCCGGCGCCATCGTCACCACCGCGGTCGTTGCCGTCAGGCCGGCGGTGGCCAGGTTGACGCCGCCGGAGCTTCCCGCAACGGCGATGACCTGCACGGTGTTCGCCAGCGTGGCCTGCGGCGCCGGCACCGCGCTGGTCGCCTGCAGGGTGAACACCACCAGCGCGACGTTGTTGCCCGACGTGGCGTCGTAGCCGAGCAACGGTGCCCCCGGGTCGAACGCCAGCCCGCCGGCCGGGTCGAACAGGTTGCCGGTTGCGGCCAGGGTCATGCCGGTGCCGGTGGTGACCACGATGTCGGCCCCATTGGCTGGCACGAAGAAGCCGGCCGGCGGCGTGTCGCGCAGCACGATGCCGTAGGCCAGCGCGCCCGGCGTCACGTTCTGCACCGCGATGACGAAGGTGACGAGGTCTCCCGCCGCCACGTCCTGCAGCCGGTCCGAGAACGGGTCGGCGGCCAGCGCCGCGCTGGTCACGCGACCGCTGAACTGGTCTGTAAACAGGCTGTAGGCGACTGGAGCGCCGGAGCCGTTGCCGACGACGACGAAGCTGCTTTGCAAGCCCGTGTCGTTCATGCTTCCGGTCTGCAGCAGCAGTTGCGGCACGGGCGCCGTCAGGCCCGCCGATGCGGTGCTGCTGGTGCTGCTGCTGACGTCGCCGAACGAGTTTTCCTCCAGCGATGTGGCCTGCACCGCCGACGCCGCGGCGGGCAGGACCGCGGTGTACAGCACGTCGATGACCGCCGGGGTGGCGCCAGATGCTGCGGCGACGTTGCCGAAATCGAGTTCCAACGCCGGACCGCCAACGCTGGGAACGACGCTGACCGCCTGTGGCGCCAGCCCGGCCGTGCTGTCCAGACCCAGGGCGGCATGACCCGCCGCTGGCAGGACCGGCCCTCCGGCGCCATCCCAGGCCACCGTGCTGGTCAGCCCGGGGATGATCGCCTGCACCTGTACTGCTTGGGCGGTGCCAAGCGGCATGGCCAGCCGCAGCCGGTAGGTCACGCTGTCGCCTGGCCGGGCTGCCGTGGCGCCCACGACGCCGTTCACGGCATAGACCTCGACCGCCAGTTGGCTGCTGGGCAGCACCAGGCTTGCGCTCACGGGATCGCTGTTCACCGCCTGGCCGGCCTGGGTCGCGGTGAACTCGGCGGCGTTGTCCAGCGGATCGCCCTGGCCGACGAGGCGGCTGAGCAGGGGCTGCGTGGTCGTCGCGTAATCGGCGCCGATGACGCTATGCAGCACCACCTGCACCTGCGCCCCGGTCGGCACCGTGCCCGTCAGCCCCGCCGCCTGCAGCGCGGCGGACAGGTCCAGCCCCACGGTGGTCACGCCGGTTCCAGCGGCTCGCCGCTCCGTGGGGGTGACGGCGCCGCTGAACAGCGTCGCGCCGCCGCAGGTGATGGTCACGTCCGGCGGGCGTGCCGGGTCCAACGTCTGGCCGTCGCCGAGCAGGTCGCGCAGTTGCAGGCCGTCCACCGCGCCGGCGATGCTGCCGGTGATGGTCCAGTCCAGCTCGCCGCCCGGTGCGGCCAGGGTGGCGTGCGCGCTGGTCTGCGCTGTGATGACGGATGGAGGCATCTTGCACTCGCTAGGTTCTTGCTGACCCCATCCTGCCGGTTTGATGTTGCTACAAGCCTAATGCGATAGTGCCCACTGTCGCGCTTGCGATGGTGCCCGCCTGCGTGCCTGCTTTCACACCTCCCGCCCTCGCATCCGCCCGCTTCGCACCCCCCGTGTCCGAAATAGAGGTCTGCCCATGCCCGCCATCAACCGTCGCATCGTCCTGGCCAGCCGTCCCCCCGCCGCCCCGGACCCCGGCAACTTCCGGCTGGAGGAGGCCGCGATGCCCACCGCCGCCCCGGGCGAGGTGCTGCTCCGCACCCTCTGGCTCTCGCTCGACCCCTACATGCGCGGGCGCATGAGCGACGCGCCCTCCTACTCGCCCCCGGTCGGCATCGGCGAGGTGATGACCGGCGGCACCGTCAGCGAGGTCGTCGCGTCGCACGCCGAGGGGTTCAGCCCCGGCGACCTCGTGCTCGGCTTCAACGGCTGGCAGGAGTACGCGGCGGCCAAGCCCGCCACCCTGCGCCATGTGCCGCGCGGCCCGGCCCCGCCCTCCACCGCGCTGGGCGTGCTGGGGATGCCCGGCATGACCGCCTACTGCGGAATGCTCAACATCGGCCAGCCCAAGCCCGGCGAGACCGTCGTGGTCGCCGCTGCCAGCGGACCCGTGGGATCGCTGGTCGGCCAGATCGCCAAGCTGCACGGCGCACGGGCGGTGGGCATCGCCGGCGGGCCGGACAAGTGCGCCTACGTGCGCGACCTCGGCTTCGACGCCTGCCTGGACCACCGCGCGCCGGACCTGGCGGAGCAACTGGCCGAGGCCTGTCCGAAGGGCATCGACGTGTACTTCGAGAACGTCGGCGGCAAGGTGTGGGACGCCGTGCTGCCGCGCCTCAACCCGTTCGCTCGCGTGCCGGTGTGCGGGTTGATTGCCAACTACAACCTGGGGGCCGCCCCGCCGGGACCGGACCGCACGGCCGCCCTGATGCGCGCCGTGCTGACCAAGCGGCTGCTGATGCGCGGGTTCATCGTCTGGGACTTTGCGGCGCAGCAGGACGACTTCCTGCAGACCGTCGGCACCTGGGTGGCGGAGGGCAAGGTGCGCTACCGCGAGGACGTGGTGGAGGGCCTGGAGGCCGCGCCGGCCGCGTTCATCGGCATGCTGGGCGGCGCCAACTTCGGCAAATTGGTGGTGCGGGTGGCCGCGTAGGCCCTAGAAGCAGGCCCCAATGCTGCCCGCGCTGCGCGACGCGGCCGGGCGCTTCCTGGCGGGCGAATTCGCCCAAACCTTGGCGGTGCTGGCGGCGGCCTTCGTGCTGGGCACCGCCATCGGGTTCGAGCGGCAGTGGCGGCAGCGCAGCGCCGGGCTGCGGACGACGGTGCTGGTGGCGGTTGGGGCGGCGGCGTTCTCCGAACTCGGGATGCGGCTGCTGGCGCGGATGGGGCGACGCGGATCATCTCCTATGTCGTGTCCGGCATCGGCTTCCTGGGTGCGGGGGTGATCCTGAAGGACGGCGCCAACGTGCGCGGGTTGAACACCGCGGCAACGCTGTGGTGCTCCGCCGCGGTCGGCGCCTTCGCCGGCAGCCACCTGTATGGGGAGGCGGCGGCGCTGGCGGGCTTCGTGCTGGCCGGCAACACCCTGCTGCGGCCGCTGGTCAACTGGGTGGACCGCCGGCCGATCAGCGCCGGCATGACGGAGGCGCAGTACCACGTCCACGTCATCTGCGCCCCGGCCGACGTGTCCGACGCGCGGGACTTGCTGGATGTGGAGCTGGGCCGGGCGAACTACCCGGTGCGGGACGTGCAGTCGCTGGTAGGCAGCAGCCTGGTGGAGCTGATCGCCGGGCTGGTGCCCACCGAAGCGGAGCCGGCCGAGCTGGATGCTGTGGTGACGGCGCTGGAGACTTCGCCCCTGGTGCAGTCGGCCACCTGGACCGTCGTCACCACGAGCTGACAGCGGCCTGGCCTTAGAACCTTGCGGCCTGCCGGCCTGGACGCGCGATCATCCAGCCGGGTGCGCGACAGCCTGGCTACGGCCCGGTCCGACCCAGGCCATCCTCCTGGGCGAGGTCAGCCGGGGCCTTGATGAAATCGACGAACGCCCGCAACGGCGCCGGCATGAGGCGCCGTCCGGGGTAGTAGAGGAACGGCCCCGGGAACCGCTGCCACCAGGGTTCCAGCACGGGTTCGAGCGCGCCGGCGTCAAGGTGCGGACGCAGCCAGTCCTCGAAGACGTACACGATGCCCGTGCCAGCGACCGCCGCGGCAACGGCGAGGTCGGTCGCCGGGCCGATCCGCACCAGCAGCGGCCCCTTGGGATCGACCCGCACCACCTCGCCGTTGCGCTCGAACTCCCACGGCGGCATCGCACCGCTGGCGAACCGGCCGCGCAGGCAGGCATGGCCCAGCAGGTCGCGCGGGTGTTCCGGCCGGCCGTGGCGATCGAGGTAGGCCGGGGACGCCGCCGTGGCGAAGCGTTGGACGCGCGGCCCGATCGGCACCGCGATCATGTCCTGCTCCAGCCGGTCGTCGTAGCGGATGCCGGCGTCGCAGTCCGCCGCGAGCACGTCAACGAAGCTGCTTTCGGCGATCACCTCCAAGCGGATGTCGGGATAGGCCGCCAGGAACGGCGGGACGATGCCTGGCAGCACCAGCCGCGCCGCGCTGACCGGCACATTCAGGCGCAATGAGCCTGCCGGCCGGTCGCGGAAGCCGTTCACCACGTCGAGGGCGTCCTCCACCTCGGTCAGCGCCGGGCCGAGCCGGTCGAGCAGGCGCTCGCCCGCCTCGGTCGGGACGACGCTGCGCGTGGTCCGGTTGAGCAGCCTGACGCCGAGCTGCGCCTCCAGGCGGCGGACGGCCTCGCTGAGGCCGGACGCGCTGCTGCCGCTCGCGCGGGCGCCGTCGCGGAAGCCCCTGGCGCGCGCCACCGCCACGAAGGCGTTCAAGTCACCCAGATCGACCTTCACTGTTCACCGTTCCGCACAGCCTGTGCGTTTCTTACGCGGTTATCGCCCGCACCGGCCATGCCCAGCTTTGCGTCGTCTCAAAAGGGGATCAAGCATGTCCAGCCTCGTTCAATCGGTTACCGACCAGCCTGGCCTCACCCAGCCTGGCCTCACACAGCCTGGCATCGACCAATCCGGCACGTTCACGCTCGGCCGCCGGGAGGTGAGGCGGCTCGGCTACGGCGCCATGCAGCTTGCCGGACCCGGCGTGTTCGGCCCGCCCCGGGACCATGACGCCGCAGTGGCGGTGCTGCGCGAAGCGGTCGCGGGCGGCGTTGACCATATCGACACCAGCGACTTCTATGGCCCGCACGTCACCAACCGGCTGATCCGCGAGGCGCTCGCGCCCTATCCCGGCGACCTCGTAATCGTCACCAAGATCGGCGCCCGGCGCGGCGAGGATGGATCGTGGAACCCGGCCTTCTCGCCCGAGGCGTTGACCCAGGCGGTGCACGACAACCTCCGCAACCTGGGCCTGGAGGCGCTTGACGTGGTGAACCTGCGCTGCATGTTCGACAGGCATGGCCCGGCCGAGGGGTCGCTCGAGGCGCCGCTCACCGTCCTGGCCGGGCTGCAGCGGCAGGGCCTGGTGCGGCACATCGGGCTGAGCAACGTCACCCCCGCGCAGGTCGCGGAAGGGCGCGGGATCTGCGAGATCGTCTGCGTGCAGAACCAGTATAACCTCGCGCACCGGGCCGACGATGCCCTGATTGATGAGCTGGCCCGCGATGGGATCGCCTATGTGCCGTTTTTTCCGCTCGGCGGGTTCAGCCCGCTGCAGTCGTCCACGCTGTCCGGCGTCGCAGAGCGGCTTGGCGCCACGCCCATGCAGGTCGCGCTCGCCTGGCTGCTTCGCCGCGCGCCCAACATCCTGCTGATCCCTGGTACTTCGTCCGTCGCGCACTTGCGGGAGAACCTCGCGGCTGCCGGGCTGAAGCTGCCGGATGATGCGGCCCGCGAGCTGGACTCGGTTGCAGGCGCTGCCTCCGCCTGATGGCGTGTGGGCGTCGCGCACGGCTTGATCGCCTGCGCGGCGTTCCTGCACCCGGCGGGCCTTTATGCCGCGCTATACACTTTCGCGTGGAAGGAGCTTCTGCCCCATCCAGGATAGGACGTCCCTGCCGAGCGGGGATGCCGGTCCGGATCGTGCCGGGCTCACTCCTCGCTCTCCGCCACGATCGAGACTTTGCCGTCCCGTTCCACCACCGCATAGCGCACCTGTTCGAGGCGCATCAGTCCTTTTTGGCGCACTGCGGCCATCACGTCGCTCTCCAGCACCCGCATGCCGCGCATCCGGTCCTCGTGCCAGTCACCGCGCTCGTAGATGACGACAGGGGTGCCATCGACGAGGCGCCCGAACCACGCCGACCAACGCTTGAGGTTGGAGACGCTGGTGTGCATCAGGCCGATCGAGAACACGGCGCTGACGGCGGCGGTCATCGAGTGGTCGTCGCCGAGGACCCCGGCCATGAGCGCGCCACCGAACAGGAACAGCACCACGAGGTCGAAGGGCGCCATCATGCTGGCGGTGCGCCGGCCAATCAACCGGACGGCAAACAGCAGGATGAGGTAGGCCGCCGCCGCCCGGATGATGACGTTCATGGCAGGACGAACTGCGTCCAGCGGATTGGGTCGTGGCCGTCAAGTTGGGCGATGAGCTGGTTCTCGCCGAGCGAGGACGGTTCGAGGCTCAACCTGATTTCGGCGCCATGCGTCTGGGGCGGGATCGCCAACGTCAGGGTGATCCCGTCTTGGACCGCCTTCATGGCAATGGGCTGCGGCTGGATGCGCTGCAGGCCCATAGGCTCGACGCTGTTGCTGCCGATGAACAGGTTCATCTCCGGCGCGTCGGTTGGGTTGTCGATGTGGAAGGTGATCTGGGTCGGCGCCTGCGAGCGGGCGATAGGTTCGAAATCTACGGCCAGGGCGGACTCGGCGGACTTCTCCGTGCGGTGGCTGAGTGGCCCGCGGCCGAACACCCCCGCGAGGCCGGCGACAACGAAGGCCAACATGACCATGTGGCCGACCCATTCGGCTTTGACCCAGCTTTGCTCGAAGCGTTCGTCGAAGCCGACCTCAAACTCGCCATTGATCTTCTCGGCACCTTGCATGGCCCCCTGAACACCCTCACCACCCTCGAGTTTCATAGGACGATCGTCCTTTAGTTGGGCATGGGCCAGGCCGGGGTTGCAGTCGCAACGAATACCGTTGGCGAATTCGGAGCTGGCCGTTTGAACCCCGCCTCATCGGCATCGAGGACGGATTTCCTCAGCTTGCCGACGTGCATCCTGACGGCTCGGGCAAATTCGCCAACGGTGTCCCAGGGAGTGCGGGATTGGAACCGCTGCGGCTGCCCGCCCCGGACCGCCGTGCCGCAAACGCGGCTCGCGATGATGGTGGCCGGGCTGCCGCGGCAGTATGGAGGTCAGGGCAAATGGTGGCGGCACCAGCGGGCAAGCGTCCGGCCTAGTCGTCGCCGCACCTACGCGCCGGTGCCGGCCTGGGTGAGCAGGACGCCGGCGATCACCAGCGCCGCCCCAAGCCAGAAGACCGGGCGCACCTCCTCGCCGAACGCCAGCATCGCGGCCAGCGGGACGATCACGATGCCCGCGGCCGACCAGGGATAAGCCTGGCTCAGCGGCACGCGCGCCAGGATCCAAACCCAGAGCAGGGTGGCGGCGCCATACAGCGCGACCGCCGCCCACATGGCCGGCGTGGTGACCAGCACCGGGATCAGGCGCCCGGCCGGCAGGCCCACCACCGCCCGCGCCGCCTGCTTGAACAGCACCTGCCCGCCCGCGAGCACGACGGTGAACAGGACCAGCCAGGGGGTGTTTGCCGTGAACATTGCGGGCGGGCCTGCGACGTTGCGCGGCGTTGTTGGGCTGGGCGGCCGGGGATGTCAAAACCGGGTTGCGGCGGTCCAGGCCAGGCTTCGCCCGGCGCATCATGGCGATTGAGGTGGCGGCGCCCGTGTGCGAGCATCGACCGCCCAAAACAGGCTGCCCCCTATGCTCATCCGTTCCTGGTTTGCTGTCCTGCTGCTCGCGGCTGCGGCCGGCTTTGCTAGGGCCGCCTGGGCCGATGCGCTGTTCGCGTCCCGGCCGGGGCTGATGTGCAGCTCGGCCGAGGCGCTGAGCCGGCTCACCCTGCCGGGCGGCGGCAGCAGGACCGCCGCGCCTGGCGCAACGCCCAACGATTTCGCCATCAAGGAGCAAGGCGGCTGCATCGACATCCCGGCAGGTGCCCAGGTTGCCGTGCAGGCGATGCGCCGGCAGACCAGCATCGTCCTGTTCGATGCCCATGACGGCAAGGGGACCCGCCGCTTCGTGGTCCCGAACATCGACTTCAGTGCCGCCGCTGCATCGCCTGCCGCGGTCGATGGCGCCTGTCTCGGCTACAACACGCCGGTCACGTTGAGGGGCACCGTGACGGTCGGGTCCACCTACGGCGAGAAGTTGGATGGGACGGTCGGCACAAGCCGCTGGCAGCAGATTACCCTCGACCGGCCGATCTGCATACGCGAAGACCCGGCGACCGACGAGGAGGCTGAGCGGAACGTCCAGGCGCTTCAGCCGGTGTGGATGGGTCCGGGAACCCATGCCTTCGTCACCGGGCGGCATGTGACGCTCGATGGCACGCTGTTCCACCAGGATAATGGTCACCAGATGACGAGGGTCCTGATCCAGGTCGGCCACGCCAGTGACAACTGATCGGCCAGGCTTGCAGCGATGCCGCCTGCTGCGGCGGCGAGCGCCGCTCCGGGGTGAACGAGCCGTTGGCCTGCTGGGCTCTCCGGGTTGGCAGCCGCCGCAGTTGCGAGCAGTCTTCGCAGCCACTCCCTGCCGACATCCTGCCGGTTTCGCCTAAGGAACTCCGCCATGTGGCAGCCTGCCTCCGCCTACCCGGACCCGGCCGTGCGCTCCCTGCACCCCAGCTTCGGCCGCTACCACCTGCGCCTTGCCGCAGTGGAGCGGCTGGCGACCGGGCTGCGCTGGGCCGAGGGCCCCGTCTGGTTCGGCGACGCCCGGCACCTGCTGGTCAGCGACATCCCGAACGACCGCATCATGAAGTGGGACGAGGCGACCGGCCTGCTGTCCGAGTTCCGCCGGCCCTCCGGCCATGCCAACGGCAACACCCGGGACCGGCAGGGCCGCCTGGTGACGTGCGAGCACGGCAACCGCCGGGTGACGCGCACCGAGCATGACGGGGCGGTGACGGTGCTGATCGACCGCTTCGAGGGCCGGCGGCTGAACAGCCCCAACGACGTGGTGGTCAGCCGGGACGGCGCGGTATGGTTCACCGACCCGGCGTTCGGGCTGCTGTCCGATTACGAGGGGGAGCGGGCGGAGCAGGAACTGCCGCTGAACCTATACCGCTGGGACCCGGTGAGCGGCCAGGCGGCGGTGATGGACAGCGAGATCATGGCGCCGAACGGCCTGGCGTTCTCACCGGATGAACGGGTGCTGTATGTGGTGGAGTGCCGGTCGGTGCCGCGGCATATCCTGGCATATGACGTGGTGGACGGCATCCGGCTGGCGCGGCGGCGGGTGCTGATCGACGCCGGGGCCGGCACGCCGGACGGCTTCCGGGTGGATGAGGACGGCAACCTGTGGTGCGGCTGGGGCATGGGTGCGCCGGATCTCGACGGGGTGCGGGTATTCAACCCGGCGGGCGAGCCGATTGGCCACATCCAACTGCCGGAACGCTGTGCCAACGTCTGCTTCGGCGGGCGCAAGCGGAACCGGCTGTTCATGGCGGCGAGCCAGTCAATCTACGCGCTGCATGTGAACACGCGTGGGGTGGGGTACTCTGCTTCCCCCTCTCCCTCCGGGAGAGGGCCGGGGTGAGGGAAGCCGTGGGGACCAAGCCGTGCTAGATCAGGAGCAAGGTTCCGTCCCCTGGCAGGAAGGCTAGGCTCTTGTAAATTCCCTCACCCCGGCCCTCTCCCGGAGGGAGAGGGGGAATAGGCGGCTCGCATGGTGTCGATGTCGGCCAGCTTGGCGTGGAATGCGGACCAGTCGTCGCGCTCCGCGATCGGTGCCCACAGCGCCTCGACCTGCTCGATCAGCATCGTGCACGGCTGCGGGCGGCTGAAGTACGGGTGGTCCAGTTGCACGCCCTCGGCAAGCGGCCGGCCAGCGAACGCGGCGCGCACCGGGGCGAAATCCGGGCTGTCGTATTGCGCGGCGGCCGGGCTGCGGGCGGCGCGGTCCGCCGCGTCGGCGCCGCCGTGCCAGTCGAAGAACGCCTGCTCGAACGGCATGGCGCTCGCGTCCAGGAAGCCCCACCAGGCCTGGGCCAGCGCCGCGTCCTGTTCGGCCCCGGCAGGCGCCAGGCCCAGGCGGCGCAGCACGGCGGCAACCAGGGCAGCCCGGTAGGCAGGGGCGAAGTCTTGCAGGATCGCCTCCAAGGCCGGCTTGCCCGCGAGGGGCAGGAGGCACTCGGCCAGGCGGGCCAGGTTCCACAGCAAGGTCTCGGGCTGGCGGCCATAGGCATACAGGCCATTATGATCGAAGTAGGCGGCGGTGAAGTCGGGATCGTAGGTCGGCAGGAAGCGCCAAGGGCCGTAGTCGAAGCTCTCGCCGGTGATGTTGATGTTGTCGGTGTTCAGCACGCCGTGCACGAAGCCCGCCGCCATCCAGCTTGCCCCCAGCACCGCCACGCGATGGGACACCTGGGCCAGGAACGCCGCCGCGCGCTCCGCCGGGTCGTCGCGCCAGGCCTCGGGCACGTAGTGGCGGATCGAGTGGTCCAGCAGGCGCAGCACGTTGTCCGGCTGCCGCAGCGCGGCCAGGCGCTGGAACGAGCCGATGCGGATGTGCGAGTGGCTGAGCCGCACCAGCACGGCGCCGCGGGTGGGGGAGGGCTCGTCGTGCCGCACCAGGTCCTCCCCGGTCTCGACCAGGCTGAACGACTTGCTGGTATCGACGCCGAGCGCCTCCAGCATGGTGGTGGCCAGCACCTCGCGCACGCCGCCCTTCAGGGTCAGCCGGCCGTCGCCGCCGCGCGACCAGGGGGTCTGGCCGGTGCCCTTGGTGCCGAGGTCCAGCAGGCGGCCGTCCTGCAGGTCGTGCAGTTGCGCGAACAGGAAGCCGCGGCCGTCGCCCAGGTCGGGGTTGTAGCTGCGGAACTGGTGGCCGTGGTAGCGCAGCGCCAGGGGTTGCGGCAGGCTGCCCGGCAGCGGCTCGAAGCCGCCGAAGTGCGCCAGCCACTCGGCGTCCGTCAAGGCGTCCAACCCGACCCGGGCGGCCCAGCGCTGGTCGCGGTGGCGCAGGATGTGCTGCGGGAAGCGGGCGGCGTCCACGGGATCGAAGAAGGCTTCGCCCAGGTCGGCATGGGTGGTGGCGGGGTGGAAGGTCGGATGGAGGGGCATGACGATCCCGGATGATGCAGAGGCCTCAACGCGGGACGGCTACGCCGCGTTCGCTGGTAGCCATGGCTGACGATGGTGCTGCGTCCCTGGCTGCTGCCGCAACGGCGCTGGCCGAGCAGGGCGGCCTGGGCGCCGCGGTTGCTTTGTGGGCGGATGGCGCGCCGGTGCTGGGCGCCGGGTTGGGCTGGCGCGACGCCGGGCGCACGGAGCCGATGCCGTCCGGCGCGTTGCTGCAAACCTACAGCGTGTCGAAAACGCTGTTCGCGGTCGTGGCGCTACGGCTGGCGGAGGCGGGCGTCCTGGACCTGGACGCCGCGGTGGCGGGTTGCCCGGCGGATGTCACCCCGCGCCGCTTGCTGAACCATACCGCGGGGGTGCCGGATTACGGGATGCTGCAGACCTATCACCAGGCTGTCCGCACCACGCCGGGCCAGGCCTGGACGGAGGCGGAGTTCCTGACCCGCACGGTGGGCGCCAGCGGGTTCGGCCCCGCCGGGGACTGGGCCTACTCCAACACCGGCTACCTGCTGCTGCGCCAGGCGATGGAGCGGGCTGCGGACCGCCCTATGGCCGAACTGCTGCACCGGTTCATTTGGAGGTCGCTTGGCTTGGCGCGGTCCAGATTGGCTGTCACTTGGGACGACACGGCGGGGCTTGCGCCGGGCTGGACGGCGCTGTGGGGCGGGCAGCAGGATGCGGCGAGGCTGTATGATCCCGGCTGGGTGGCGATGCGGTCCGTGCTGGCGCCGGCTGCCGAGGTGGCGGCGGTGTTCGATGCGCTGCGGGGCGGACGGCTGGTGGGCGCGGCCTCGCTGGCGGCCATGCTGACGCCGGTTATGGTGCCTGGCACAGATTGGATGTGCCGGGAGAAGAGCTACGGGCTGGGCTTGATGATCGACCGGGCCTCGCGGCATGGCGTGCTGGCCGGGCATGGCGGGGGCGGCCCGGGCTACTCGTCGGGCGTGCTGACCGGGCATGTCCGAGGACGGTTGATGACAGCGGCGGCGCTGGCCAACACGGATGCGCCTGACCTCGGGAGGCGGATGGCCGCTGCGATGCTGGAGGCGGCATGGACGGATTGACCCTATTCGGCCTGGTGGCGGTCAGCCTGATGCTGCTGTGCTATGCCATGGAGGCGCGGGGGCGCGGCTGGGTGCTGGGGTTTGCCGGGGCGTGCGCGCTGGGATCGGCATACGGGCTCCTGCAGGGGGCGTGGCCGTTCGGCGTGGTTGAGGCGGTGTGGGCGGTAGTGGCGTTGCGGCGCTTCACCCTCGCATCGCCGCAACCTCGCCGGCAATGACGGGTTAGGACCCGCCAGGTCCGGGTGTGAGGGGGCTGCGGCATGGACGGTGGCTTCAGGAATGGCGGCGCCGAGACGGGCCTGGGCAAGGTTCCAGCAGTCGGCCTGGGCTTCTGGATCATCAAGGT